>JACMRG010000108.1 GCA_014376585.1 Opitutaceae bacterium
CAGCCCGACGACGACACCTTCACCGTCGAATACGGCACCGCGCCGGGCAACTATTCCGCCCGGCTCACCGTCGCCATGAAAGGCGCCACCGCCGTTCGCAGCCTTGAGAACGGCCGGACTTACTACGCCCGGCTCCGGCGCGAACCCACCGGCCGCGCCCCGAGCACCTGGTCCGCCGAAGTTAGTGTCACGCCCGACGGTGGCCTGAAACCCGCGGCGCCCAGTCTGCTCGGCGCGGTGCGCGGCCCCGGCCTCGCCGCCCTCCGTTTTTCCCGCATCGAAAAAGCCGTCGGCTACCGCGTGAGCTGGGGCGACGGTCCGAACGCCGCGCGCCTCATCAACGCCGCCGCCCCCGGCCCCGTCGTGCTCGACGGCCTCGACGATGCCCGCGCCTACACCTTCACTGTAACCGCCATGAACGATAACGGCGAATCGCCCCCGTCGCTCCCACTCACGGTCCAACCCTGAGGCCCGAGCCTGTCCAACCAACCGTATGACTCACCATGATCTCGCGACGGATTTCGTCGTCATCGGCGGCGGCCTCGCCGGCGTCTGCGCCGCGCTCGCCGCCGCGCGCAACGGCAGCCGCGTCGTCCTCGTCCAGGACCGCTCCGTCCTCGGCGGCAACGCCTCCAGCGAGGTGAAGATGCACGTCGTCGGCGCCGATTGCCACGGCACCCGCCCCGGCGCGCGCGAATCGGGCATCATCGAGGAACTAAAACTCGAGGACGCCGCCCGCAACCCGCACCGCTCTTACTCGCAGTGGGATCTGCTCCTCTACGAAAAAGTCATCCTCGAGCCCAACATCACCCTGCTCCTCGATACCGACTGCGTTGGCTGCGAACTCGATCTCTCCGCCGGCGCCCGCCGCATCACCGCCGTCAAAGCCGTCCGCCAGTCCACCGAAGACACCTTCACGATTACCGCGCCGTTCTTCGCCGATTGCTCCGGCGACGGCCGCCTCGCCCTCGAAGCCGGCGCCGATTTCACCGTCGGGCGCGGGGCCCGCGCCGCCACCAGTGAAAGTCTCGCCCGTGAAGCCGCCGACAAACACACGCTCGGCAGCTCGATCCTCTTCACCGCCCGGAAGCACGCGACGCCGCAGCCGTTCCTCGCGCCGTCGTGGGTGCGGACGTTTCAAAAACACGAGTTCACCCACCGCCCGATCAAAGGCTACGAATACGGCTACTGGTGGAGCGAGTGGGGCGGGCAACTCGACACGCTCAAGGACAACGCCGCCATCCGCCACGAACTCCTCCGCATCGCCCTCGGTATCTGGAACTACATCAAGAATTCCGGCGAACACCCCGACTCCGCGCACTGGGCGCTCGATTGGGTCGGCGCAATTCCCGGCAAGCGCGAGACCCGCCGCTTCCTTGGCCCGCACGTCCTCACGCAGATGGACGTCCAATCCGGCCGCATCTTCCCCGACGCCGTCGCCTACGGCGGCTGGTGGCTCGACCTGCACCCGCCGAGCGGTGTCGATGCGCCCGACGAGGAGCCCTGCGTGCAGCATCACTTCCCGCATCTCTATACGATCCCGCTGCGCAGCCTGCACTCGCGCAACGTCACCAATCTCTTCTTTGCCGGCCGCAACATCAGCGCCACCCACGTCGCCTTCGCCAGCACCCGCGTAATGGCTACCTGCGCCGTCATGGGTCAGGCCATCGGCACCGCCGCCGCCCTCGCGCGCTCACAACCCGTTCGTGGGATCACGGAGATTTTCAACCCCACCGAGCTCGCCCGACTCCAGCAAACTCTTCTCCGCGACGACGCCTTCATCCCCGGCCTCGCCGCCGCCCCACTCGCCGCCGCCATCACCGCGTCGAGCGAATTGCCCGGCAGCGAAGCGACCAACGTCCTCGACGGTCACACCCGCGAACTCCCCGCCACTCTCGGCCCCTGGGCCGATGGCGGCAGCCACCGCTGGACCTCCGCCGCGCTCCCCGCGTGGCTCGAACTCGCCTGGCCCGCGCCCCGCGCCATCACCGAAATTCATCTCATCTTCGACTCCGGTTTCCAGCGCGAACTCATCCTGAGCGCAAGCGACGCCACGACGAGCAAGACGATCCGCGGTCCTCAACCCGAACTCGTCCGTGACTACGAAGTGCTGCTCGACGGCCGAGTTGTCGCCTCGATCACGGGAAATTATCTCCGCAAACGCATCCACCGTCTATCCACCCCGATCACCGCGCGACGCCTGCGTCTGCTCGTCCGCTCCACGAATGGCGCGGCCTCCGCCCGCGTTTTCGCCATTTCCGCCTCCCCGGCTCCTTCCGAACCGGGCTCGGCTCCACCATGATCGTGGCCCCTCCCTTGCTTCCACGTTCGCTCATTTTCATCCTCGGTCTTCTGTCGGTCGGACTCGCGCAGCCCGCTCTCGCCGCAGCCGCAAATCCCGCGCGGCCGACGCGCGTGATGGCGATCGGCGATTCGATCATCGCGGGAGGAAAGGAATTTGCGAGTTACCGGCCCCTGCTGGCTGCGCGTCTCGCGGCCGCCGGTTATGCGGTGGAGTTTGTCGGCTCCCGCACGGATGATTCCGACGCGAGCCCGCTTCACCACGAAGGCTATGGTGGCAAAGACGTGGAATTTCTCGCCGCGACCGTCCCGGCCCATTTTGCCGCCGCTCCCGCGGAGATCGTTCTGATCCATGCCGGCCACAATCACGCCGCGGAGGAGCTTCCGGTTTCCGGCATGCTCGCCGCCACGGAGAAATTGATCGCGGAACTTCGCTTGGCGAATCCCCGCGTCGTTGTTCTGCTCGCCCAAGTCATCCCGAGCGGAAAGCTGCCCAAATACAGTTACATCCCCGAACTCAACATCGGGCTCGCCGCACTCGCCGCCAAACTTGCCTCGCCGGCGCAGCCCGTGGTGGTCGTCGATCAGGCGACGGGCTTTGACTGGCAGACGGACACCATTGCCGACCACGTGCATCCCAACGCCGCGGGCGCCGCCCGCCGCCAAGATCGGCTCGCGCCAAGAGATCGACGTCGTCGAAAACGACTCCGTCGCACCGACCCGCTACGGCGCAAATCTCCACGTGTGGAAGCCCGCCCATCAGGGCCACGGCCGCCGCACCATTCGCACGCCCGACGAGTCCGCCGATTTTCACGTGTGGGGCTGCGAATTCACGCCGGAGAAAATCACCTATTACTTCGACGGCCGCATCGTGAATGCCGTCGAGGCCAAGCTCGTCCCCGACCATGGCGACATGAGCATCTGGCTTACCGTGATCGCGTCCCCTCTCGGTTCAACTGATGCCGTCGATGAAGCCCGCCTCCCGGTTTACGCCGTCTTTGACTACGTCCGGTTTTACGAGCGCAAGTAACCTCCCCACCCCGCCATGATTATCCCCCGCCGCGATTTCCTTCGGCTTTCCACCGCCGCCGCGCTCGCCGCCGCGATGCCTTCCCTGCTCCGCGCCGCCCCCGCGGCCGCCGGCCTTGGCGAAGACGTCGATTTCAGCCGCTGGCTCCAACCCGTTCCGGCCGGCGCCGTCTTCGAAGACCCGGCCTGGTGCATCTGGTGCGGCTCCGCGATCCGCGGCGACGACGGCAACTACCATCTCTTCTACTCCCGCTGGCCGAGCCGCCTGGGCCACAAAGCCTGGGTCACGCACTCGGAGATCGCCCGCGCCGTCGCGAAAAATCCCGCCGGCCCCTATCGCCACGTCGAAGTCGTCCTGCCCGCGCGCGGCGAAAAATTCTGGGACGGCTCCTGCACGCACAATCCGACGATCCTCCGCGTCGGGAAAAAATTCTGCCTCTACTACATGGGCAACTACGGCGACGGCGTCGTCCCGCCCCAAAGCCTAAACTGGACCCACCGCAACCACCAGCGCATCGGCGTCGCCACCGCCGATTCTCCCGCCGGCCCGTGGACGCGCCTCGACCGTCCCGTCATTGACGTCAGCCCCGACTCCGCCGCGCCCGACGCGCTCATGACATCCAACCCCGCCGTCACCGTCCGTCCCGACGGCGGCGTGCTCATGGTTTACAAAGCCGTCGCGACCAAAGGCCCAGCTCCCTTCGGCGGCCCGGTCGTGCATCTCGTCGCGACCGCGCCGCAGCCCGAAGGTCCGTTCACCAAAAACCTCACGCCCATCTTCACCAAACCCGGCGAACACTTCGCCGCCGAGGACCCGTTCATCTGGCACGATGGCGACCGCTACCGCGGCATCGTGAAAGACAACGACGGCATCTTCACCGGCCGCGGCTACTCGCTCGCTAATTGGGAATCGCGCGACGGTTTTGCGTGGCGACCTGCCAAGCACGTTTTCGTCACCACCCCGGAAATCATCTGGACCGATCGACGGCGTCGAAAACTCGAAGCACTTGAGCGTCCCCAACTCGTCTTCTCGGCCGAGGGCACGCCCGTGGTCCTGCTCTGCGCCGGCGCCTACGAGACCGGCCGCGCCCGCAGCTTCAATGTCGCCATCCCGCTAAAACGCCCCGCCTGAACTTCCCCGTGCAAAAAATCCACAATCTCCGCTGGTGGATCATCGGGATGATCTTCCTCGCCTCGGTGTTGAACTACATCGACCGCCAGGCGCTCTCCATCCTCGCGCCCACCGTCCAAAAAGAACTCGGCCTCACCAACCAGGACTACGCCCTCGTCGTAAATCTCTTCCTCATTGCCTACACGATCTCCTACGTCGTCTCCGGTCGCGTCGTGGACAAGCTCGGCGTGCGCCTGAGCCTCGCGCTCTTCATCGGCTGGTGGTCCGTCGCCAACATGCTCACCGCCTTCGCCCGCTCACTCGGCTCGCTCGGTGCGTTTCGCTTCGTGCTCGGACTCGGCGAGGCCGGCAACTGGACCGCAGCGCCCAAGGCCGTTTCCGAATGGTTCCCCGCCCGCGAGCGCGGCCTCGCCATCGGCGTCTATACGCTCGGCGCCACCATCGGCGCCACGCTCGCGCCCGTCCTCATTCTCGCCCTCGCGTCGTGGCATAGCTGGCAAGCTGCCTTCGTCGTCACCGGTGCCGCCGGCCTCCTCTGGCTCATCCCCTGGCTCTGGCTCTACCGTCGCCCCGCCGAGCACCCGCGCATCACCGCCGAAGAACTCGCCCATATCGCGGGCGACACCGCCGCCGAAAAAACTGCCGACACCGCCGCCTGGGGCGGCTGGCGCGCGCTCCTTGTTCGCCGCGAACTTTGGCTCCTCGTGGTCGGCCGGATGCTCACCGATCCCGTGTGGTATTTTTTCCAATTCTGGTTCGCCAAATATCTCTACGAGGGTCGCGGCCTCGATCAGAAATCCCTCACCGTCACGTGGGTCGTCTTCCTCGCCGCCGACATCGGTGCGCTCAGTGGTGGCTGGTTTTCCGGCCTGCTCATCAAACGCCACTTCACGCCCGCCGCCAGTCGCCTCCGCGTGATGCTTGCCTGCGCCGTGCTTGTTCCGCTCGCCGCGCTCATCCCGCTTTCCCAATCGCTCTGGCTCGTTCTCGCCCTCGGTATGGTCGCCATCCTCGCGCATATGGCGTGGCTCATCAACCTCAGCGCGCTCGTCACCGATCTGGTTCCCCGCCGCTCGCTCGCCACCGTCTTCGGCCTCGTCGCCGCCGGCAGCACCGTGGGCGGCATCGTGATGAATCAAGCCGTGGGAAAACTCGTTTCGGGCCACTCCTACGACCTCGCGTTTTATCTCATGGTCGCCGTGCACCCGCTCGCGTGGCTGGTCCTCTGGTTTGGCCGCGTCACGCAACCCTCGGCTCCGCGGGCCGCCCGCTGAACCGAGGGAGGGCTCCGTCTCTTCCTCGATTCAGGTGAACGGGTTCACCTTCTTCTTGATTGTTGGACCGGTCATCGGCGTTTCAATCGGCCTAACGTCGCCGCAAGCCGATTCCCCCGCGACGCACCCCACAACCCCGACGGCCTTACCCCCGTTTTCGCCCGTCCCTTGAAAATACCCATGAACATCCGCGCCGCCTCCCCGCTGCTCGCCATCGCGCTAGTCCTCGCCGCACCCGCCGCCTCGCGCGCCTGCAGTCCGCACTTTCCCCGCTTCGGTCAACGGCTCCAGCGCCACGATCTCTCTGCGCCCCGCCCGCGAGTCGCCGCGCTGCGACAGGAGCAGCCGGTTCGCAGACCCCGTGAGCAGAAATTTCCCCGACCGGCGGTCCCGGTCCACCACCAGCTTGATCGCGCGCAACATCCTTGGCGCCCGTTGCACCTCGTCGATGATCGTCCGGTTCGGCAAGCCGGCCACCAACCCCGCCGGGGCATGCCGCCCGCTCGCAGCACGGCCTCATCGTCGAGTCTGATGGAGGTGAAATCTGGCGCGCTGGTCTGGGCCAGCGCGCTCTTCCCGCATTGGCGCGGCCCCAGCAGCGCCACCGCCAGCGTGTCGGTCAACGCCGTCACCAAAGCCGGGCGCACCGCGCGGGCATAGGGGCTTTCCACGTCGTCCATTTGCTGGTCACAGTCTCGTTCAACTGCTGGTTTTCAATTCGTCCATCTGCCGGTTACGCTCCCGCCCATCTGCTGGTTACAACCTCGTCCCGTTGACGCCCAATCCTCCCCCTCCGCCCATGCGTCTCTCTTACGTCCTCGTCATCGCCGCCTCCTTCGCGACCGCCTTCGCCGCCACGCCCACGCCTCCCGTCCAGCTCAGCGGCATCTACCCGCATCTCGCTTACTTCAACAGCGAGAATGAATGCGGCACCGGGGCCGTCGTCCCATGGGCCGACCGGCTCTGGGTCGTCACTTACTCCCCGCACAAGCCCAAGGGCTCCGACGACAAACTCTACGAGATCGACTCCGCCCTCAGGCTCACTGCCCGCCCCGAAAGCATCGGCGGCACGCCGGCCAATCGCTTCATCCACCGCGAATCCGCACAGCTCTTCATCGGCCCCTACGCCATCGACGCTCAGCGCCGCGTCCGGACCATCCCCTACGAGACCATGTTCGGCCGCCCCACCGGCAACGCCCGCCACCTCACCGACCCCGCCAACAAGATCTACAACGCCTCCATGGAAGAGGGCATTTACGAGGTGGACGTCCACACCCTCGCCGTCACCGAACTCTTCCGCGACGAGCAACTCACCGGCGGACGCAAAGCCGATCTCCCCGGCTACCACGGCAAGGGCCTCTATTCCGGCCAGGGCCGCCTCATCTACGCCAACAACGGCGAACACGGCCCCGCGGCCCTCGTGAATCCCGAGATTCCTTCCGGCGTGCTCGCGTCGTGGGACGGCGCCGCCGAAAAATGGACCGTCGTCCGTCGTAACCAGTTCACCGAAGTCACCGGCCCCGGTGGCCTCACCGGCAACGCCGATCCCGCCAACGATCCCGTCTGGTCCATCGGCTGGGACTACCGCTCGCTCATCCTCCAAGTCCTCGATCACGGCACGTGGCACAGCTACCGCCTCCCCAAAGCCAGCCACTCCTACGACGGCGCCCACGGCTGGAACACCGAGTGGCCCCGCATCCGCGACATTGGCGAAACCGATCTGCTCATGACGATGCACGGCGCGTTCTGGCGCTTCCCCCGAAATTTCGATTCGACCCATTCCGCCGGCATTGTCCCGCGCTCCAATTACCTCAAAGTCATCGGCGACTTCGCGCGCTGGGGCGATCGCCTCGTCATGGGCTGCGACGACACCGCGAAAAGCGAGTTCCTCAACAAGCGCCGCGCCAAAGGCAAACTCGCCGGCCCCGGCCAGTCGCAGTCCAACCTCTGGTTCATCGACCCCGCGCAACTCGACCACTTCGGCCCACCCATCGGCCGCGGCGCCGTCTGGCTCAACGAACCCGTCAAACAAGACGCCCCGTCGGATGCCTTCCTGTTCGCCGGTTTCGATCACCGCCTCCTCCACCTCACTCACGACGCGGCTGAAGCCGTCACCTTCACCCTTGAAGTGGATCGCGCCGGCAACAACACGTGGACTCTCCTCCGCCGCGTCGAAGTCCCCGCCGCCGGCTACGTCGCCACCGAGTTCACCTCCGCCGAGACCGGCGCCTGGGTCCGCGTCCGCGCCTCCCGTGACTGCGCCCACGCCACCGCCACGTTCTCGTTTCGTAATGCCGATCCGCGTGCGCCGTCCGTCGCGCCTCTCTTCTCCGCCCTCGCCACCGACTCCACTGCGAAACCCCTCGGCGGCCTCCTCCACGCCCGCGGCGCTGAAAAGAAAACCCTCGGCCTAGCCGTCGGTGACACGTTCTACGAAATGGGCCCCGACCTCATTCTCCGCCCGAGCGCCGAGCCCGGCGCCGCCGCTTGGATGCAGGCCAACCTCGCCATCCCCCGCGACGCCGTCGCCCTCGACGCTGCCTCAG
>JACMRG010000109.1 GCA_014376585.1 Opitutaceae bacterium
ATCCTCGCCCTCAACGCCGCCGTCGAAGCCGCCCGCGCCGGCGAGGCCGGCATGGGCTTCGCCGTCGTGGCCGATGAAGTCCGCGCCCTCGCCCAACGCTCCGCCACCGCCGCCCGCGAGACTGCGGAGAAAATCGGCGATTCCGTCCAGCGCAGCGAAACCGGCGCCCAGATTTCCGGTCGCGTCCCCCGCCACTTTGGCAAGATCGTCGAAAAAGCCCGGCGCGTCGATACCCTCATCGGCGAAATCGCCACCTCCTCCCGCGAACAGACCGAGGGCATCGCCCAAGTAAACATCGCCGTCTCCGCCATGGATAAAATCACCCAGTCCAACGCCGCCAGCGCCGAAGAATCCGCCGCCGGCGCCAGCCAACTCGGCGCCCTTTCTGCTTCCCTCGCCGGCGTGGTCAGCCAACTTCTCGTCGTCATCGGCGGCCGGCGCGCCACCGATTCCCTCGGCGTCACCGGGGCGCGCCTCCCCGCCGGTCTCCGCCATACCGACCGCGTCCCCATCCCGGCCTGATCGGCTCCGCGCGACGGCGGACTTTTCTCAGCCCAGCGCGGCCCAACCCCATCCCGCCAGTCCACCCGCCAGCGCCACCCAACCCAAGCCCACTTTGCCCCACCGGATCGCCGCAAACGCCACCGCGCTCCCGCCCGCCACCCACCCATCCACGCCCCCGCTCCACCCCGCCGGCCACACCGCGTGCCAGCCGAACCAGAGCGCGAGATTCAAGATGACGCCCACCACCGCCCCCGTCACCGCCGCCAGCGCCGCGCTCAGCCTCACATTGCCCCGCAGTCGCTCCACTCGCGGCGCGCCCACGAGAATAAACAAATACGTCGGCACAAAGGTCCCTCACGTCGTCATCGCCGCGCCCAACGTCGCCGCGCCCAACGGCGAGAGTGCACCGGGACTGGCCCAGCCCGCGGGAAAAACCACGTATTGCAGCACCAGGATCAACGGCCCCGGCGTCGTCTCCGCGAGCCTCAGCCCGTCGAGCATCTGCGGTGTCGTCAGCCACCCGTAGTGCTCCACCGCCTGCTGCCCGACATAGGGCAGCACCGCATACGCCCCGCCAAACGTCACCATCGCCGCCTTGCTGAAAAAAAATTCCCTCCTGCACCGGCAATCCACTCCACCCCTGCCAAAGCCCCGCGACTACGACCGGCGTCCACCACCGCACCAGCGACACCGCCAACACCCGCGCTGATCTTCCGAAGGTAGGGCGCGGTATCCCTGACGCACCGTCCGCTTCCCCTGCTCCCGCCACCCCGTGGCCTGCGTTCGACGGCAACCACGCCGGCCAATAACTCCCGCCTACGAGCCCGACCATCGCCGCACCCACCACGACGGCCGGAAACGGCACGTGCCCGGAAAACAATGCGCCCAACGCCGCCGCCACTCCCCACATCACGCCGTTCTTCAACGCCCGCCCGCCGATCCGCACCACCGCCACCGCCACCGCCACGATCGCCGTTACCGCCGGTTTCAATCCATAGAAAATCGCGCCCACCCGCGGCACCGCCCCATACGCCGCATACCCCCGGCTCAGCCCCCGTAGCAGCACCGCCGCGGGCAGCACAAACAACCCTCCCGCCGCGATTCCACCGCGCGCTCCGTGCAGCAACCATCCGCAATAGGTCGCCAGCTGCGTCGCCTCCGGCCCCGGCAGCGGCATGCAATCGTTGAGCGCACGGAGGAACCGCTGTTCACTGATCCATTTTTTCTTTTCCACGAGCTCCGCGTGCATGATCGCGATCTGCCCCGCCGGCCCGCCAAAGCTGATAAACCCCAACTTCAGCCAAAAGCGCAGCGCTTCGCGAAACGCGGGTTTTTCCGGCATCGCCTCCCCGACAAGCTGCGCTCGGATCACGCGCAAAACCAAAAAACTCCGCCATCCAAAATTCACCTGCGCAAAACCTCCGCGTCACGCGCGTCTGGCGCTCACGCCTTGCTCGCCCCCGCCACGGCACACACACTGCTCTCATCCCCCATGCACCCCGCCCGCTTGCTTCTGCCTCTCGTCGTCGCTCTTGCTTTCGTTTCCGCCGCCGCCCGCGCCGAGACCTACGATCTCATCATCCGCCACGCCTCCATCGTTGACGGCACCGGCGCTTCCGCCTTCCCCGGCGATGTCGCCGTCCGCGCCGGTCGCATCGCCGCCGTCGGCAAACTCCCCGCCGCCTCCACCGCCCCCACCGAAATCGACGCCGCCGGCCAGGTCGTCGCGCCCGGCTTCATCGACGTCCACACCCACTCCGAAGACGTCGCGGAGCTCCCCGTTGCTGAGAATTTCCTCCGCATGGGCGTGACCACGATCATCACCGGCAACTGCGGCGGCTCCGCCCTTGATGTCGCGAAATTCTTCGCCGACCTCACCCGCACCACCGTCGCCCTCAACGTCGCCACCCTCATCGGCCACAACACCGTTCGCTTCCAGGTCATGGGCGGCAGCTTCATGCGTCCGCCCACGCCCGCCGAGCTCGACCAGATGCGCGCCCTCATCGAACAGGCCATGAAAGACGGCGCCGTCGGCTTCAGCACCGGCCTCATCTATCTCCCCGGCACCTTCGCCAAGACCGACGAAATTGTCGCCCTCGCCAAAGTCGCCGCCGCCCACGGCGGAATCTACTCGAGCCACATGCGCTATGAAAATTCCCGCATCCTCGAAGCCCTCGACGAACTCACCACCGTCGCCCGCGAAGCCAAGATTCCCGCCGAGGTCTCCCACATCAAACTCTCCAGCCCCACCGCCTGGGGCCGCGCCGACGAAATCCTCGCCTACCTCGCCCGGGCCCGCGCCGAAGGCCTCGCCATCACGCAGGATCAATACGCCTACACCGCCTCCAGCACCGGCATTTCCTCCCTCATCGCCGCCGAATTCCGCGAAGGCGGCATCGACCGCTACAAAGAGCGCCTCGCCGATCCCGCCATCAAGGCGCAGATGGTCGCCGAGATGAAGGACTCCATCGCCAAGGGGAAACGCGGCGACTTCTCCTACGCCGTCGTCGCCAGCTTCAAAGCCGACCCACGCCTCAACGGCAAAAATATCGCCCAAGCCGCAAAACTCCTCCGCGGCGCCGACACCCTCGACGACCAGATCGAGGTCATCCTCGACATCGAGTCTCGCGGCGGCGCGCAGGGCGTCTTCCACGGCATGAGCGAACCCGATCTGAAAAAATTCCTCGCCCAGCCCCTCACCATGATCGCCTCCGATTCCGGCATCCGAAAGTTTGGCGAATCCGTCCCCCACCCGCGCGGCTACGGTAACAACGCCCGCGTCCTCGCCCGCTACGTCCGTGAGCAAAAAGTCCTTACGCTCGAAGACGCCGTGCGCAAAATGACCTCGCTCCCTGCAAAGACCTTTCACCTCCGCGACCGCGGCGAGCTCCGCCCCGGCGCCGTCGCCGACCTCGTCATCTTCGACCCCGCCACCGTCAACGATCCCTCCACCTTCGAAGACCCGCACCACTATGCCACCGGCTTCAGCGACGTCCTCGTCAACGGCATCCCCGTCATCCGCGCCACCCAACTCACCGCCGCCCGTCCCGGCACGCCCGTGAAGTTGTAGCACGCGGTCTCCGACCCGCCCTCCACGCCATCTCCCTTGCCGCGCCCACGCCCGCGCCCCCATGCCCCGCTTCGTCCTCGTCACTTACGGCTCCCTCGGCGACCTCCACCCCACCCTCGCGCTCGCGCACGAGCTTCGCCGCCGCGGTCACGAGGCCATCGTCGCCACCAGCGAATCCTACCGCGCCCGCGTCACTGCGCAGGGCCTGCAATTTGTCCCTGTTCGCCCCGACCTCTCCCTGGCGAATCCGGAACTCGTCCGCCGCGTCATGGACGGGCAACGCGGCTCGGAATACCTCATGCGCGAACTCGTGTTTCCCAACATCCGCGACATGCACACCGATCTCGCGGCCGCCGCCGTGGGCGCGGATTTCCTCGTCGCCAGCGAGCTCGCCTACGCCGTCCCGCTCGTCGCCGCCCGCCTCAACCTGCCTTGGGCTTTCTTCGCGTTGTCCCCGATTTCCTTCCTCTCGGTTCACGACCCCGTGGTGCTCCCCGGACCGGCCTTTCTCCGCCACCTGCAAAAAATCGGGCCCCGCACCAACCGGTTTATCCTGCGCGTCGCCCGCACCGCCTCGCACTCCTGGTGGGCCCCGCTGCGCGCGCTGCGGCGTGAACTCAGCCTCCGGCCCGCCGCCTCGCCGCTCTTCAACGGAAAATACTCCCCGCACCTCAACCTCGCGCTCTTCTCCCCTCTGCTCCAGGCCCCGCAGCCCGACTGGCCCGCGCGCACCCACCAGCCCGGCTTCTGTTTTTTCGATGAACTCGAATCCGACGCGACGCCATCTCCTCTCCCCGCCGCTATCGCCACCTTCCTCGCCGCCGGCCCGCCGCCTATCGTATTCACGCTCGGTTCCGCCGCCGTGCAGGTCGCGGAAGATTTCTACCTCCACAGCGCCCGCGCCGCCCAACTCCTCGGCCGCCGCGCCCTCCTCCTCCTCGGCCCCAACCCGCCCCCGCCCGGTCTTCCGCCCTCGATTCTCGCGTGGGACTATCTCCCCTACGCGCAGATTTTCCCCCACGCCGCCGCCATCGTTCACCAGGGTGGCGTCGGCACCAGCGCGCAGGCCCTTCGTGCCGGCCGCCCCATGGTGATCGTCCCCTTCGCCCATGACCAATTCGACAACGCCGCGCGCCTCACCCGCCTCGGCTCGGGCCGCACCCTCGCCCGCGCGCGCTACACTCCCACCTCCGCCGCGCAGGCCCTCGCCGCACTCCTCGACGACCCGCTCCCCGCCCAACTCGCCGCCGACCACGCCACCCGCCTCCGCACCGAACGCGGCATCACCGCCGCCTGCGACGCCCTTGAGCACGCGCTCAACGTCACTCCAGTTAGGTAGGGCGCGTTATCCCTAGCGCGCCGCGCTCCGATTCATCTTAGCCACCGATATCACAGATGACACGGATGCCCCGAATCCGTATCCGTGTATATCGGTATGATCCGGGGAGATAGGTGACACTTAATCCGGGGTGATAGGTAACAGTCTTGGGCGCTATGCCCTGGCAAAACCTAACGCCCATGGAAGAGATCAACCGGTTCGTCA
>JACMRG010000110.1 GCA_014376585.1 Opitutaceae bacterium
GATCGCCACGAGCGCCCCCTCGGCCAGATCAAGACCTTCGCGCAGCAGATTGATGCGGACCAACACATCGAAATTGCCCAGTCGCAGATTTCTCAAAATCTCGACGCGCTCGATCGCGTCGATATCCGAGTGCAGGTATTCCACGCGGATTTTCGATTCGCGCAGATAACTCGTGAGGTCCTCCGAGAGACGTTTCGTCAGCGTCGTCACGAGCACGCGTTCACCCGCCGCCACCGCGAGGTTGATCTCACTCTTCAAATTTTCCACCTGCCCCTTGGTTGACCGGATCGTGATGATCGGGTCGAGCAGGCCCGTCGGTCGAATCAGTTGCTCGGCCACAACCGTTGAAAGCTCCATTTCGAACTTCGCCGGCGTCGCCGACACATAAAGTGTCTGCCCCGTGATGTGTTGAAACTCCGAAAAATTCTGCGGCCGGTTATCGAGCGCCGAGGGCAGCCGAAACCCAAAATTCACAAGCGTGCTTTTCCGCGCCAAGTCGCCATTGAACATCCCGCCGATCTGCGAAACCGTCGCATGGCTTTCGTCGATCATCAGCAGAAAATCCTTCGGGAAGAAATCGATCAGGCAAAACGGACGCGAGCCCGGCACGCGCCCCGTCAGCTGCCGCGAGTAATTTTCGATGCCGTTGCAGAATCCCATTTCCTGCAACATTTCCAGATCGTAGCTCACCCGCATCTTGATGCGCTGCGCCTCCAGGTAGAGGCCCTTGCCCTCGAAATGTGCCACGCGTTCTTCCAGCTCCGCCTTGATCTCGGCGATGGCCGGCGCGAGCTTGCCTCGCGTGGTCACATATTGGTTCGCGGGATAGAGGTCGAATTGATCCAACGTCCGCAACACCTCGCCACTCACCGGATCGAACTCCGTGATAGAATCCACCGCATCGCCAAAAAACTCCACCCGCAGCCCGTGCTCCAGATAAGCCGGCATCACATCGACCACGTCGCCCCGCACGCGAAAGCATCCCCGTTTCAGGTCGTAGTCGTTTCGCTCATAACGGTTCTCCACCAGCCGCTCCAAAAACACATTCCGCCCCAGTTCATCGTGCATTCGGATCGCGATGCGCATTTCTGAAAACGTCTCGGGCGAGCCGAGGCCGTAGATGCAGGAAACACTCGCGATCACGATCACATCCTTGCGCGAAACCAGCGAACTCGTGGTGGCGATTCGCAACCGCTCGATCTCTTGGTTGATCGACGAATCCTTCTCGATGTAAGTGTCGCTCGATGGCACGTAGGCCTCGGGCTGATAGTAGTCGTAGTAGCTGACAAAGTATTCGACCGCGTTGTCCGGGAAGAAATTTTTAAACTCCGAATAGAGCTGCGCCGCCAGCGTTTTGTTGTGCGAGATGACCAGGGTCGGCCGGTCGCACTGCGCGATCACGTTCGCCATCGTGAACGTCTTTCCCGAGCCCGTGACGCCCATCAGCGTCTGATGCTTGTTTCCTGCCTTGATGGAGCCAACCAACGTCTTGATGGCCGTCGGCTGATCCCCCATCGGCTGGTAGTCGGACGCGAGTTTGAAGAGCATGGCTCAACCGGAAACCAGCGCCCGCAAATCCGCAACCGTCAGCTCGTCCAACTGCGTTACCACGCGATGCACTTTGCCCACCAACACCTCCGCCGGATGCGTCGTCGCCACGCCCACGACCTTCATTCCGCCCGCATGCCCCGCCTCGATCCCGGCAAATGCGTCCTCAAATACCACGCACCGCGCCGGCGCCACACCGGTCTTCGCCGCCGCCTTCAGAAAAACATCCGGGTGCGGTTTGCCGTGCGAAACATCCTCCGAAGTCACCATGCCGCCAAACAACCCCTCAAAACCCAGCACGCCCAAAATCGTCGTGATGTTCTCCCGGTGCGTGGACGACCCGATGCAGTTCCGCACACCCGCCGCCTTCAGCCGCTCCAGAAAAATATGCACGCCCGGCAACGCCTTCAACCCGCGCTCCACAATGATCTCCCGGTAAAGCGCCTCCTTGCGCAGCGACAGCCGCTTCACCTCGGCCAAGTCCTCCGTCCAACGCAGCAGATTTGGAATGATCCACTCGTTCTTCTTCCCGAACCCCACCGTAAAATGATCCGAGGGCAGCGTCTTGTTGTCCTCCCCCGCCAGCCGCTCCCAGCTCTCCTTATGCTGCCGCGACGAGTCGATGATGACCCCGTCCCAATCGAACAACACCGCAACTTCATCCGCCATCTTCGCCTGAGTGGACATATCTCGCCACTTCACCGCTCACTCCGCGCGAGTCAAAGCCCGAAGATTTTGGGCAACCGGCGAGCGAATTTTAGCCGTATTCTCATGATACGAAGGCCCCACGCGGGCGGAATTAGCGGCTCTCATTCAGGGTTTCGCGAGACGTGAACCCAATTGCTAACCCCCACCCCGCCCGCTAGTCTGAGGGCAAATAACCCGGCCGTTTCGTTCGGCCCATCAACCCAAACAAAATCCCCCCGCCGCTCATGTCCAAAGCTATTGTTTCTTCCCTCTACGATTCTGATGTCTTCAAGATGGCCTGTCGCCAGTTCGACCAGGCGGCCGACGCCATCAACCTTCCCGAGGCCATCCGCGACCGCACCAAATACCCGCGCCGCTGCCTCGCCGTCGCCCTCCCCGTCAAACGCGACGACGGCAGCGTCACCGTCTTCGAAGGCTACCGCGTCCAACACAATCTCTCCACCGGCCCCTCCAAGGGCGGCATCCGTTTTCACCAACATGTCACCCTCGGCGAAGTCGCCGCGCTCTCCATGTGGATGAGCTGGAAATGCTCCCTCGTCGGCCTGCCCTACGGCGGCGCCAAGGGCGGCGTCATCGTCGATCCCAACGAACTTTCTCTCAACGAACTCGAGCACCTCTCCCGCCGCTACATGCAGGAGATGGTCAACTTCCTCGGGCCTCACATCGACGTGCCCGCTCCCGATGTCGGCACCAACGAACGCATCATGGGCTGGATGATGGACACCTATTCCAACCACGTCGGCCACGTCTCTCCCGCCATCGTCACCGGCAAACCCATCTCTCTCGGCGGCTCGCAAGGTCGCCGCGAAGCCACGGGGGCGGGCGTCGCCTACCTCGTCAAAAAATACCTCGCAGACCTCAATGTTCCGATCACCGAATCCACCGTCGCCATCCAGGGGTTTGGCAACGTCGGCAGCGAAACCGCCCTCGCGCTCAACACCTACGGCGCAAAGGTCATCGCGATCTCCGACTATACCGGAGCCTACTATAACGCCAGGGGCATCGATGTCCCGCGTGCGCTAAAATACGTCGCCTACCAAAAGACGCTCCGCGATTTCGACGGCGGAGATGCGATAACCAACGAACAGCTCCTCGAGCTAACGTGCACCGTCCTCGTCCCCGCCGCGCTCGAACGAGTCATCACGGATATCAACGCCCCCAAGCTCCGGTGCCGCGTCCTCGCCGGGGCCGCCAACGGCCCGACCACCAACGCCGCCGACAAAATCATCGAGGACCGCGGCGACATCGAGATTATCCCTGACGTCCTCTGCAATTCCGGCGGCGTGATCGTCTCCTACTTCGAGTGGCTGCAAAACCTCTCCAACTTCTACTGGAGCCGCGAAGAGGTGATCACGAAACTCTTCGGCATCCTCGACAAAGCCAAAGCCTCCGTCGATGCGCAGAAGGAAAAATTTCAATTCAGCCGCCGCCTCGCTGCGCTCACCCTCGGCATCCAGCGTGTCGCCGATGCCAAAGCCGCCCGCGGCCTCTTCCCTTGATTCCTCGCGCGCAGGGCGTCCGTCTTGCGGACGCCTCGGACGCTACAGCAGCATAAAGCACAGCCCCATCACGACGGTCGGCAGCAACGCACCAAGCAATAACCCGCCCGGCGAAATCCCATCGGGGAAATAGCGTTTCAAAATCGTCTGCCCCGCCGGATTCGGCGCGTTCGCGATCACCGTCAGCCCACCGCCCGTCACCGCGCCCGCCACAACCGCGTATTTCATCCCGTCGGTAAAGCCCGGCACGAGCGTGGCGAGGTAAGTGATGGCCGCGTTGTCATTGAACGCCGTGAGCACGGTCGCGCCGAAAAATACCGGCGTCTCGCCCAGGCTCTTCAACACCGGCTCGATCCACCAACCCTGCAATCCGCCGTGCACCACCAGCCCGGCGAGGAAAAAACCGACGAGCATCGGCCCGCGCAGATCGAGCTTCGACTGGTGGTGCGCCGTCGCCTGCATGAAGGCCACGAAAAACAGAAATCCGCCAATGAAGAGCACCGGATAGTGCGCCATCCAAACGGCGAATCCCAGAAAACCCAAATGACCCAGCGTGACCCAAGCCGGAATTGTCGCGGGCTCTGCCCGCTTCGATTTGTCCGGACCCGCCGTTTTTAGCGCGAGCAGTTCGCCACGGAACACCGCGAAATAAAATCCCGTCGCGACTACGATTCCCACCGCCGCCTTCCAGCCAAAATGCTCCAGCATGAAGGCGAAACCCCACTTCCACGGTCCCGCCACCATCAGCACCGGTGGCGCCGCAAAATGCGTCAGCGTCCCGCCCACCGATATGTTCACGAACAACAACCCCAGCGTCGCATATTTCAACCGCAGCGAAGGCCCGAGTTCATAAAACTGCCGCCCCAACAACAGCGCCGCGATGGTCATGGCCGCCGGCTCCGTGATGAACGATCCAAGCAGCGGCGCCAAAATCAGGATCGCCAGCCACCACGCCACCGGCCGCCCGCTCCCCAGCGCCGCCACGCCGCGCAGCGCCTGCTCGGCCAGCGTCAGCACCGGCCGCGTCGCCGCGATGCTCATCACCACCACCACAAACATCGCCTCCGTGTAGTTCACCGTGTGCGCGAAATAGTTGATCGCGCTGTCCGCGCCCCTGGCCCACACGAGGGCCACTCCGAGCACCACCGACCAGATGCCGAAAATCGCCTCGATCTCACCGAGGAAGTGCAGCGCCTGACCGGCAAAGCTCACCTCATCCGGCCGCCCGTCTTCATTGGTATCCGAACCGCGCCCAGCCGCCTTCAGGCGGCGCGCATGACGCTCCTCCGCGACGTGTGCGAGGTGTTGGATTTTGCCCGCTAAAAATGTGTGCGTGATCGCCAGCAAGAAAATCACTGTCGCCACCAGATTAAACGGCTCCGCCTGGATCCGCACGAGCAACACCTCGCCCAGTCCCGCCAGCGGTGCCGCCCGATAGGCCTCCAGCGGCAGAGGGAACTGCGCGAGCGTCGCCATTTCAGAGCAGCGTCAACAGCGCATCGAGCGAGTAAATGTAATCATTCGCCTCCGCCCGCACTTTCTCGCGTGGCGTGTAACGCCCAAAACCCACGAAGCGATCCACCACCGGCTTCGCTTCCAGATCGCTCACGCCATCTCCCACCATCACAAATCGCGCCGGCGCCAACTCCCGCTTGAGCGCCGTGATCACTTCCGGTTTACCGCCGGAGCGCGTGGTCGGGTAAGCGACATCAAAGCCGCGGTAGCTCCCATCTTCGTTGAAAAAAATATCCACCGCCTCTACCCGCCCGATCCCCAGATAAGCCGCCAGCGGCTCGATCAGCGGCCGAAACCCACCGCTGATAATGAGCGGCGTCCAGCCCCGGGCTTTCAGTTCGGCGATTGTCGCCCGCGCCGTCGGCTCCACCCTTTCGATATACTTCCGCCCCACCGCCTCCGCATCGACGCGGCGGGGGCGAATAATTTCCAAGCGCCGTCGAAAAACCGCCTCAACCGTCAGTTGGCCGTTCATCGCGGCAGTGGTCATCGCCTCGACCTCCGCAAAAATCGCCGGTCCGCCACCACGGCCGAGTTCGTCAATGCCCTCGATTGCGCTGAGCGTGCTGTCGCAGTCGAAAGCGATAATTTTCATTGACCCCATCCGGCTTACGACGCCGGGCCCGTTCCCCTCCGGCAACAAAAAAGCCCTCCGTCTCCGGAGGGCTTTGAAATTTTAGCGACGTGTTCGCCGAATTACTTCTTGGCGGCGACGCGCTTGAACTTGTTCGTGAACTTCTCGACGCGGCCCGCCGTATCGACGAGGCGCTTCTCGCCGGTGTAGGCGGGATGCGAATCCATCGTCACATCGCGGACGATGACGAAATAGTCCACGCCATCGATGTTCTCCTTGCGGGCAGATTTCATCGTGGACTTGGTCATGAAACGCTTGCTGGTTCCGATATCGAGGAAGCAAACGTCGTTGAGGAGGGGATGGCCTTCGGCTTTCATCGTGGTAAAAAGAGGGTTAGTTAGCCTTGGCGCGCTTTGTAACGCGGCTCGACCTTGTTGATCACGTAGATTTTGCCCTTACGACGCACCACTTGGCACGCCGGGTGACGCTTCTTGGCGGATTTGATAGAGGAAACAACTTTCATAAAACGCAGGAAAACAGAGTCCGATTTAGCCTCTGTCAACTGTATTGTCCGCCGGGCCGCGAGCAGATTTGCCGCTCAGTTTTGCCCCGTCTCTTCCGGTTCGTCCGCCAGCAGTCGCCACTCTGTTCCTTCTCGCGCCAACAGCGTCCGCCACAGCGTCCCATCCATCGGCAAATCAAACAAATCCGGCGGTGCCGTCACGACCACCCAGGTATTCTGCTCGATCTCGTTTTCGAGTTGCCCACTCGTCCAGCCCGCGTAGCCCACAAACGCCCTGAGGTCCGCATCCTCCACTTCGCGCAACTGCGTCGCCTGCTCCGGCTCGATCCCAAAATGCAGCCGGAAGCCGTTCTCCTGTGTTTCCCACGCTACCAGCACGAGTTGCTTCTTCTCGACCGGCCCGCCGTTGCACAACGGCACACTCGCCAACGGCCCCAACGCGAAATCGCCCTGTAATTCTCCCAGCCGCTTCCCCATCGGCCGGTTCAGCACGACCCCCATCGCGCCGTCTGCATTGTGCGCCGACATCAAGATTACCGTCCGGTGAAAATTGGACTCCTTCAGCGACGGATGCGCCAGCAACAACGCCCCCGCCAGGGTCTCTTCGCTTCCTCGACGTGGTGTGTGCATCGTTGGTGAACTTAGTCTCTTTCGTCCCGCTCTTAGAGTTTTAAAATTTTGACCCCTGCATCTTCCAAAAGTGGCCGCACCAGCGGATCATTTTGATAATCCTCCCGATATTTCACCTCGCCGATGCCCGCCGCCGCCATGATTTTCGCGCAGTTGATACACGGGAAATGGGTCACGTAGGCGATGCAGCCCTCGACCGAGCTCCCGCGCCGCGCCGCATCGGCGATCGCGTTTTGCTCCGCATGCACGGTCGCCTGCTCGCGCCCCTCGCGCAGACGGGAGACGTGCGGTGTGCCCGGTAGAAACCCATTGTAGCCCGCCGCCACCAACCGGTTCTTCCGGTCACCACCCGTCACGATCACGCAGCCCACGTGCAACCGTTCGCAGTTCGACCGCGACGACATCAGCACCGAAGTCGCCATGAAATACTCGTCCCAAGAGGGCCGGTGCGGGAAGGCCGCCGCGGCGGTGGCGATCAGATCTACGGGATTGGCGGATGAGCTCATGCGATAAACTGCGCGGCACACTGGACACCCTCTCCGCGGCGCGCAACCTTCCGCTCGCGATGCCCCGTATGTTGCAGCCCGAACTCCTCGACGGGCTCCCGCCCGACCACCCCGCGGCGCTGCACAACCGCCGCGACCTGCGCCTCACCAACCGCGCCATGGGCAACTTCCGCTGGTTTCTGCGCACCCTCCCGCCGCTCCTCCGCCCCGCTGATCTCGTCCTCGAACTCGGCGCCGGCACCGGCGAACTCGGCCGCGCCCTCCACCCCCGCACGGACGCCCTCGACGGCCTCGACCGCTGGCCCCGCCCTACCGACTGGCCCGCCGCCCGCGCCTGGCTCGAGACCGATCTGCTCACCTTTCCGTCCTACGCCGATTACCCCGTAATCATCGGCAACCTCATCTTCCACCAGTTTTCCGCAGCCGAACTCGCTGCGCCCGGCGCCCGCCTCCGCCCCCACGCCCGCCCCATCGTCGCCGGCGAACCCGCCCGCCGCCGCATCTTCCAAATCCTCTTCGCCACCTTCGCCCCGCTCCTCGGGGCCAATTACGTCAGCCGCCACGACGCCCA
>JACMRG010000111.1 GCA_014376585.1 Opitutaceae bacterium
CAGCGAGGCCGAGGCCCAGCGCCTGCTCCAACTCGGCGACGTCCAATTCGTCATCAACATCCCGGAGGATTTTTCCCGCAAACTTCTCCGTGGCGAACGGCCTACTGTTCTCATCGAGGCCGACGCCTCCGACCCCGCTGCCACCGGCCCTGCGCTCGCCTCCGTCAACGCCCTCGCCGCCACGATTTTCAACCGCGATCTCCCCGGCCCGCTCGCTCGCCTCCGCGCCAAAAGCGGCCCCGTCGATTTCCGCATCCACGCGCACTACAACCCGGAAAACATCACCCAATACAACGTCGTCCCCGGCCTCATGGGCGTCGTTCTCACGATGACGATGGTCATCATCACCGCCCTTGCCATCACCCGTGAGCGCGAGCGCGGCACGATGGAAAACCTCCTTGCGACGCCCGTCCGTCCCTTCGAGGTGATGGTCGGAAAAATCCTGCCCTACATCGCTGTCGGTTACATCCAGATTTCGCTGATTTTGCTCGCCGCCCACTTCGTCTTCCACGTGCCCATGGTCGGCAGTCTGCCGCTGCTCTATGCCGTCGCACTCCTCTTCATCGCCGCCAACCTCGCGGTCGGCATTACTTTTTCGACGCTCGCTCAAAACCAACTGCAAGCCGTGCAGATGGCGTTCTTCTTTTTCCTGCCGTCGCTCCTGCTTTCCGGTTTCATGTTCCCCTTTCGCGGCATGCCGGTCTGGGCTCAGGCTGTGGGCTCATGTCTACCCAACACCCACTTCCTCCGCATCGTGCGCGGCATTCTCCTGAAGGGAAACGGCCTCGCCGAGACTCTTCCCGAGCTGTGGCCGCTCCTCCTATTCCTAGTGATCGCGATGACCATCGGCGTAAAACGCTACCGGCAGACGCTGGATTGAACGGCGCGCCGCTCTTCAAGCAGGTGAATCACTCACCTTACGCGGAGCACTCCGGCCACCGGTATCCACCGACTGTGGGCGCGGCGGCAACCAATCAGGGTCGAAGGTAAAAAGGTGCAGCATCACCATGCCGAAACTGAGGTCGGCAAAATCCACCAGCAGCACGATCCCGAGATGCATCACCAGCATCCCAGTCCAAGCCACCAGACGTCCCCGGCGGAAGCACGCCAACGGTAAGAATGTGATCTCCGCAACCAGCACACTCCACGTGAGCACGGCGATGGCGCCGTCCGGCAGAACGAGGAACGCGTCGCGAAACATCCCGGGCCGGGCGAGGGGGTTTTGCAGGAGATGCCGAAACGCCGTGCCATCGACCCAGCTCGGGCTCGCCAGCTTGACCAGGCCGCTGAACGTGTAGCCACCCGCCATGAGGAACCACACGCCCCAGAAAACGAACGCTGGGAAATACCAGCTCTCTTCCCTGCGTTCGCCCCGCCCGGATCGCGCAAAACTTTCACCCGGCGGCACGAGGACGCAGCACAAAAGTATCAGGCCCACGTAGGGCAGCGACGGATTGCTGATCAGATTATTGCGATTAAACAGACACGCCCAGCCATACCACAGCAGCACCGCCGCACTCCGCCGCCACCACCCAAACGCAAACGCCAGACTCAGTGCCGCCAGAATCCAGAGCGTCGCCGCGACACCGGTCGGCGAACCACCCCACGTCGTTGCGAGAGGATTGGGCAACAGGCCGTGCGTCGCGTTGAGCCGCGGGTCCGGCAACATCCCGGCCGTGCTGAACAACTCGGTGCCCACCGGCAGCAACCACAGGAAGTGTTGTAGCAAATAGACGCCAAAGATGACGCGAAAGGCGGCGAACTGCCTCGCGCTGATGTTCTTCACTCCTTGCATGGCGGTTGAAACATCCATCGGTCGGTGCGGTTGCGGGTCTTGGCGCGGATCTCCACGGCAAAATCTCTCGCGTCATCGGGCAGTCCGAACTCCCGACGCAACGGGCCCCGCGGCGCCAATCCGAAACAGAAGACCGACTGCCAAAGCTCCGCGGGCAGACGCGGCGCATACGAGAGCGCCGCCCCATAAACATTGCGCCGGTTGTAAGCGCCCCGGAGCCGCGAATACACTTCCGGCGTGATTACCAGCGCATGCGCGCCGCCCTCGCCGTCGCGCCAATGCAGCGTAAATTCAGAGGCGAAGGTTTCGAGCCCATCCACATCGGAAAACACTTTGGGAAACGGAGCCGCCGCCGTGGCCGCCCCGAGACCCCGCAGAGCCCGCGAGTCGAGGAGATACCCGGTCACCGGTAAACAACCGGCGAGCACCAATCCCAACGCGGCGAGGTTTGCGGTCTTCGGCGTCGGGCGCTGCATCTCAGCCAGGTCAGCAGGCCGCACCGCTGGCTTCAACGGCAACTTTTGGCTTCCCGCACCCACCTGCCCGTCCGCACATTGATGCCATGATGCTCGGTCTGCTTATCGCCATCGCCGCCGCCCTGTTTTGGGTCGAGCGACTTTGGCCGGCGCGGGTGTTACCAAAAGTCCCCAACTGGTGGGCACGGATTATTTTTGTGAATGTGATCCAACTCGGCATCGTGATTCTCGCCGGATTCACCTGGGATCGCTGGCTGCAGGAATGGTCCATTTTCAGCCTGCGCAGCCACCTCTCGCCCATCGCCCAAGGGTTCGTCGCCTATTTCATTTCGACTTTCGTTTGTTACTGGTGGCACCGCTGGCGCCATGAGTCCGTCTGGTTTTGGCGGCTCTGCCACCAACTGCACCATTCACCCCGACGCATCGAGTTGGTGACTTCGTTTTTCAAACATCCGGTCGAAATTTGTATCAACTCGATCCTGAGCGCCGGGATCGTCTTTCTGCTGCTCGGCTGCTCTGTCGAAGCCGGTGCGATCTACACCTTCCTCACTGCCCTCGCCGAATATTTCTATCACCTGAACATGCGCACCCCACGCTGGATCGGTTTCCTGATCCAACGTCCCGAGTCACATCGGATCCATCATCAACTCGGGCATCACACGCAAAATTTCGCCGACCTGCCACTCTGGGACGCGCTCTTCGGCACCTATCATAACCCGCGCTCGGAAGCCGTGCCGCCACATTGCGGCTACGAAGATTGGCGCGAAGACCGTTTTGACGACATCCTAGCGTTTCGTGATGTCCACACGGCCGGCGCCGACGCCCGCGCGCCGTTCAAGCTCTTACCCACCTGCATCGGCTGCAGCAAGCGCTGGGCGTGCTCCGCACAGGCAGCGCCGGCGCACAAATAGAAAGGCCGTGATCGCGATGACCGTCGGCGTGAAACGCTACCGGCAGACGCTGGACTGATCGCGGTCCTTGACCGCGAGTAAGGCCGGTATTACCAGCCTTACTCGCATGCAAACCCTGTCCGTCAGCAAGCTCACCATCAAGAGCCAGGCCACCATTCCGAATCGCGTCCGCCAGAAGCTGGGGCTGAAACCCGGCGACTCCGTCGCCTTCAAATTCAAGGACGGCCACGTTTATCTGCAAAAAGCCCGCCCCATCGACCGCACCTTCGCCCGCGCCGTCGAGGAGACGCTGAAGGACGAATGGCACTCGGCTCACGACGAAAAGGCCTATGCCGACCTTTAAGCCCTTCGAAGTCGTGGTGGTGCCGTTTCCCTTCACGGACAGCGCCGCGACCAAGCGTCGGCCGGCCCTCGTGATTTCAACGCAGGGATTCAACGACCGCGCCGCCCACGTGGTCCTCGCCATGATCACGAGCCGTGAAAACCGCGGCTGGCCGCTCGATACCGAAATTGGCGACCTATCCGCCGCCGGCCTCAGTCACCCCTCCCTCGTGCGCATGAAGCTCTTCACCTTGGACGAGCGCCTTGTGCTCCGTAAATCCGGCGTCTTGGCCGAGCGGGACCAAACCTCTGTTCGCCGCGCTCTGCGCATGCTGGTGCCCGAGGGCTGAGTCAGCTCTTGCCGCCCGCGAGTTGCTTCGCGATCGGACCGTCAAGGTGCATCACCGAGGTCGGGAAGGCAAACGACAGCTTGCGCCCGGCAACCACCTGCATGATCCCGAGATTGATACGCTGCTTCAACCCCATGCCTTCCTGAAAGTCAGGTCCCTTCGTCACGTAAACGATCCATAGGTCGAGCGATGAGGCGCTGAGATCGCGGAAGAAAACCATCACCGTCGTCGGGTCCACCGTGGGCTCCTGCAGGATCACCTGGCGCACGTCTTCCACGATGACCACCATTTGATCGGGGGTCGTGTCGTAGGTGAGGCAGATCACCTGCTCGATGCGTCGCTGCGTGAAGCGCGAGAGGTTCGTGATCGCCTCGGATGAAACGAGCTTGTTGGGGATAATCACCAGCGACTTGTCCACCAGCCGGATCTTCGTCGAGCGCAGGCCGATGTCCTCGACCGTGCCGGTGTTGGCGCCGATCTTCACGGTCTCGCCCACTTTGAACGGCTGGTCGATCGCCACGACGATCGAGCCGAAAAGATTGGCGATGGTGTCCTGCGCCGCGAGGGCGAAGGCCAAACCGCCGATGCCGAGACCGGCAATGACGGTTTTGATACTTTCGCCGTAACCGAGGTTTTGGATCACCATGAGGGTGCCGATGACGACGAATACCGCTACGAGTGTCTTCTTGATCCACGGCATGAAGGCCGCGACGCCCATCTGCTTTTGCAACGCGACTTCCTGCGCATGATCGAGGATGGCGCTGAAGGTGCGCAACAGGCCCCAGAAGAGCACCAGCGAAAACACCACCGTCGAGCCGTAGCCGATACTGCGGTCCGCGGTTTCGGAGAGTTTGAGCACCTTCAGCGCCGCGAAAATACCGGTCACCATCACCAACGTGGCCACGGGACCCTCGAGGGCGGGGAACAGCTTGTCGTCCAGCGTGGTTTCCGTCTTGGCGGCCAGCCGCTTGAGCTGGTTGAAAATGAACGTCGTCACGAAGCGCCGCAGCAAAATGGCGCCGACTAGGAACAGCGCGGAAATGGCGTAGTGGGTCGGGGTGTTGCCGCTGCTCCGCACGTTGAAAATCTCCAGCACCGTGTCCACGAGGTGCTCCAGCACATCCGGCGTGTGCGGGGCGGCCGTCTTTGACACCACGGTAATGGCGGCGGCTGCGGTGGCGTTTTGCGCTGCCTCGGCATCGGCTGCGCCGGGGGCGGCGGACTGCGCGTGGGCGAGCGAAATCAAAAGCGCAAACGCCGGTGCGGGCGTGCGAATGAGAGAAAAAATCGTCCTGAGCATAGGGCGCGAAATCAAAGCCCGCGGGCCGGCATGTCAAAACTTTGCCCGCGCCCGCGCGCTAGGGCTCGGGGGCAAGGAGCCTCCTTGCCGGCCGAGGGCTCGGAGTGAAACGGGCATCTTACCCGTTAGGTTCGGCACACGGGCGGTAGGCCCGTGCACCTTGATCGCCTGCCAGCAGCCTCCTGCCCAGATGGCCGGATCGGGAGCCGCGCCGTCAGGCCAGCCCGATGTGCTTTAGCACCGCCGGGGTCGGGCCTTCGAACGTGGCGAGCGGCACGTTGCCCACGTAGCCGATGTCCTTCATACCCTCGGGCGTCGTGTAGAAACCGCCTGAAGTGAGGTCGCGGAATTTGGCGAAAAACTGCGCCGCTTTCTTGAACTCGGGCTTCGCTTTCGGGGTGTAGCAGATGTCATCGCAAATCGCACGGTGCTGGCTCGCGACGAGATCGGCGAAATCGTTGGTAAAGCGTTTCTGCGCTTCGGCGTCGATCCACGCGAGGCCGTCCACCACCGTGGCGCGGTCCTTCACGTGGTCGGGATAGGGCGCGCTGACCCACTCATCGATGAAGTCCGGCACGCCGAGCGCGGAAGCCGCGGGGGATTTCGCGTCGGCGGGGATGATCACGTCGCAGAGCGATGCGGCGGCGCGGCGCTGGGCATCGGTAAACGTGAGCGCCCAGACATCACCGGGTTTGTAGATCTTGATGAGATCGGGATCGGTGCCGTAACCGACGGCGGTCTTCGCGGCGCCGGTCGCGGCGGGCTCCGCGCCGAGCGAGGCGCGATCCAGGATCGCGACGGAGGCGGCGGCCGTAAACATCCATTTGATGGCGACGCGGCGGTCCATGCGCAGCGGGGAAAATTGGGAACGGTCGGGAGTGCTCATATCAAAGGTTTCCTTTCTTCATTTCTCCGAGGAGGTAGTCGCTGGCGCGCCACGCGAGCGCCATAATGGTGAGCGTGGGATTCTTGTCGGCGTTGCTGACAAAGGGACCTCCGTCGGTGACGAAAAGATTCTTCACGTCCCAAGTCTGGCACCACTGGTTGGTCACGGATTTCTTCGGATCGGCTCCCATGATGGTGCCGCCGACTTCATGGATGATCTTCCCGCCGGGCTCGATGGCCTGGGCGCCGGTGGCGTCCCGTTTGCCGCGGACCTTGCCGCCCATCGCCTCGATGAGATCGGCAAAGGTGCGCTGCATGTGCGCGGCCTGCTTCGTCTCGTGGTCCGACCATTTCCAGTGAAAGCGCAGCACCGGGATGCCCCATTTGTCCCTCACTTTCGGGTCGATGTCACAGAACGAATCCTCGTTGGGGATCATCTCGCCGCGACCGGCGAAGCCCATGAACGAGCCGTAGTAACGGCGCGCGTCTTCCTTGAATTGTTTGCCGTAGCTGCCGCCCGTGAGCGCATCGACGCCGCCCGCGGCGCCCATGCCAGGCATCTGCCGGCCGCCACCGAGCTCGATGTGATAGCCGCGCGCGAAGCCGAGTTTGCTGGCGTCCTTGTAAAGCCACCACGGCACATAGACATGGTTGCCGCCCGCGCCGTCCTCGTTGTGGGCCGGCAGGTTTTCAAGCAACGGGATCTGTCCGCCCAGGCGCGCGCCCACCGTGTCCATGATGTATTTGCCGACGAGGCCGCTGGAGTTGGCGAGGCCGTCGGGGTAACGGGTCGATTTCGAATTGAGCAAAATGCGCACGGACTCGGCCGAGCTGGCGGCCAGCACGACCACGCGGGCCTTGAGCGTGCGCTCCTCCCCCGTGATCTTGTCGATGCAGATGACGCCGGTGGCTTTGCCATTTTCGTCCATCGTGATCTCCCGCACCATTGCATTGGGCAAAATGTCGAGGTTGCCCGTCGCGAGTGCGGGCGGGAGATGGACGGTGGTGGACTGGTAATTGGCCTTGATCGAGCACCCACGACCGCAGGGTGTCGCCCAGAAACAGGCGGCGCGCTCGCGCATCGCCTGCGCGAGGATGCGCTGCGCGGTGGGGTTTTTCGGGTGGAGCTTGGCGGGGATGTTGTCGGCATCCTGCTTCACGCTGAGGACGGCCCGACGGATCGGGACAACCGGGATGCCGAGTTTTTTGCCGCGCGCCTGCGAGAGCAGTTCGCCGGCACGCGCCTTGGGGGGCGGGAGCAGACACCCCGCGGGGGAATCGGGGGTGTTTTCCATGCCGGTGTTGGCGCCGTAAACACCGATGAGCATCTCCACTTTGTCGTAATACGGCGCGACGTCCTCGTAGGAAATCGGCCAGTCCAAGCCCAGTCCGTCGCGCGAATACGGTTTGAAATCGTAGGGCCCGTTACGCAGCGCGATGCGGCCCCAGTGATTGGTGCGTCCGCCCAACATGCGCGCGCGCCACCACCAGAACTGGCGCTCGGGCGCGTTGGAGGCGCTCGTGTAGGGCTCGCCCGGCACCTGCCAGCCGCCATCGACGGTGGAGTCGTGGAAACCAAAGGGTTTGTCCGGCGTGCTCGTGCCGCGCAGCGGGGCCTGCCCGTTGGTCTGAAACATCGGCGTCTCCTTCACCGGGTCGTAATTGCGGCCGGCTTCGAGCATGAGGACTTTCACGCCCTCCATCACGAGCGTGTAGGCCGTCTGGCCGCCGCCGGCGCCGGAGCCGACGACGATCACATCATAGGTGGGTTGGGTCTTACTCGCAGTGATGATAGGCATGGGAAAAAGGCGGGGCGTTGGGTTGAAAAAATCTCACGTGCTCGCGGGCGAAAGCGCCACGTAGGGGTCTTCGCGCAACTGTGGCACCGAGCGGCCCGCGAGGATCTGCCACCACACGCGGGCGTTGGCCGCGACGACCAGGGTGACGAGCACGAGGAACGCTCCCGTAACCGCCGCGTCGGTCTGGTTGTTGAAGACCAGCGAGCGCCAAGTGGCCAACTCGGCCGGCGTGCCGCCCGCGGCGATCTTCGCCCCGTAACCGCGCGCGATGGCGAGGAACCCCAGCGGCGCAGGGCTTAAAATTTTCATAAGACCCGCCGTGGACGTGACCGCGAGGAGCCACGCGAGCGGCGCCAACGTCACCCAAGCGTAGCGCGCGCGGCCCATCTTGAGCAGCACCGTGGTGCCGAGCGCGAGGGCCACGACCGCGAGGAGCTGGTTGGCCACCCCGAAGATCGGCCAGAGCGAATTGATGCCGCCGAGGGGGTCGACCACGCCCTGATAGAGAAACCAGCCCCAGGCGCCGACGAAAGCGACCGTGGCGATGAAGTTGCCCGCCATGGATTTCGTTTCGCCGAGCGGTTTCCAAATATAGCCGAGCAGGTCCTGCACGATGAACCGCCCCACCCGCGTGCCCGCGTCGATGGCAGTCAAAATGAACAACGCCTCGAACATGATCGCGAAGTGATACCAGAGCGCGAGGGCCGCCTTGCTGCCGACGACGCCGGCAAACATATGCGCCATGCCCACCGCAAACGTCGGCGCGCCACCCGTGCGGCCCACCATCGTCTTCTCGCCCACGCTCGCCGCGAGGTCGGCCATCTGTAGCTCCGTCACGGGAAAGCCCAGCGCGGTGACCTTGGCGACGACGACCGCCGCTTCGCCCTTCATGTTGATCGCGAAATATTCGCCGGGCGCCATCGCGCAGGCGGCGATGAGCGCCATGATGCCCACGCACATCTCGGTGATCATCGCACCGTAGCCGACGACGCGGATGTGATTCTCGCGCGAGAGCAGCTTCGAGGTCGTGCCCGAGGCGATGATCGAGTGGAAGCCCGAGAGCGCCGCGCACGCGATGGTGATAAAACAAAAGGGAAACACCGGCCCGGCAAACACCGGCCCCGTGCCGTCGATGAACTTCGTGATCGCCGGCATCTGGAGCTTCGGCGCGAGTGCCGCGATGGCGATCGCCAGGGCCACCACCGTGCCGATTTTCATGAACGTGCTCAGGTAATCGCGCGGCGCGAGGAGCATCCAGACGGGCAACACCGAGGCGATGACCGCGTAGATCATAATGCCCCACGCGAGCGACGTGCCGTTGAGCGTGAGCCAGTGCTCCAGCGTCGTGCCGGGGAGAAACTGTCCGCCCCACACCGCCGCGAGCAACGCCGCCACGCCCGCCACACTGATCCAAAGCAGTTTCGGCCCGCTCTGGGCGCCGCGCATCGCCAGGCCCATGACGACCGCGATCGGCATCGTCGCGAGAATCGTGAACAGGCCCCACGGGCTCTCCGCGAGCGCGTTGACGACTACGAGCGCCAGCACCGCGAGCAGGATCACCATGATCCCCAAAATACTGATGAGCGCCACGATCCCGGCAAACGGCCCGACCTCCGCCCGCACCATTTGGCCGAGGGATTTTCCGCCGCGCCGCACCGAGCAGAACATGACCATGCTGTCATGCACCGCGCCGCCGAGCGTCGCGCCGATCAACATCCAGAGCATGCCCGGCAGATAGCCAAACTGCGCCGCGAGCCCCGGCCCCACGAGCGGCCCCGGTCCGGCGATGGCCGCGAAATGGTGGCCGAAGACGACCCACTTGTTGGTCTTCACGTAATCTTTGCCGTCGCCCTTGGTCTCGGCGGGCGTCGCGCGCATTTCGTCGAGCGTGAAAACCTTCGCCATCAGCCACGCCGAGTGGAAGCGATACGAGATCGCGAACACGCAGAGCGCGGCGACGACCATCCAAAGCGCGCTGAGCGGCGGCTCACCGCGATACCACGACAGCATACCGACGCAGGTGGCGCCGGTGGCGGCGACAATCGTCCAACCAAGGATGCGTAGCGGTTTGAGCGCGGAGGTAGGAACAGGGGCAGCGACAGTGCTCATGAGGGGAAGAGGGGCGCAGGCAGCGTGCGGGTGACCTCCGCCAGTGCAAGCGCGTGAAAGGCGCGCCGGCGTTTTTTGACGGCGTCCCGGTTGGCTGCCGCTTCAGAGGTAGCGCCGGCCTCCAGCCGGCGCCTGCCGAAAGCCGGCAAGATGCCCGCGCTACTCGGGCATCCGGATGATGCCGCGCCGGATCGCCTCGGCGGTGACTTGCGCGCGGTCGTGCACGTTGAGCTTTTCCACGATGTGACTGACGTGGCGCTTCACCGTGCCCTCGGAAATGCCGAGCGCGCCCGCGGTCTCCTTGTTGGCCCGGCCGGCGGCGACGAGCGCGAGAATCTCGCGTTTCCGCAACGTGACCGCCGGTCCGCGCCGGAGGGCGCCGAGGCGGCGCTCCAACTCCGGCGCCAGATGGCGCCGGCCCGGCGCGACGGGATGCAATGCGGTCAGCAGTTCGTCCCGCGAAGCGGAATTTTGGAGATAGCCGAGCGCGCCGGCGTCGAGCGCGGCCTGCATCTCGTCGTCGCGGACGTAGCTGGAAAAAATCGAAACGCGCGCCTGGGGGTCGCAGGCCCGCAGCGCCGCGGTCGCTCCGCCGCCGCCGAGCCCCGGGAGCGGCAGATCCATCACCGCCCGCGGCCGGTGCGCGACACAGACCGCGACCGCATCCTCGCCGCGGTCCGCCTCGGCCACGACCGAGATCGTGTCATCCAGCTCCAGCGAAGCCGCGCGACCGCTGCGGACGACGAAGTGGTCGTCCACAATCAACACCGTAAGCGGATGGCGCGCGGTGAAACCAGCCATGGTCAGATAACGGCCGGCACGGCCTCGCGATCACGCCGCGGTGCGGAAACGGCGCCCACCAAATCGCATAGCGGCAGCGAAACTTCGACCGTGGTGCCCGCGCCGAGGGCGGTGCGCCACACGACGGCGGCGCCGGGTTTGCGGCTGCGCCCGCGCACGCCCGCGCAACCGAAGTGGCCGCGTTTGCCCGCAATTCGCGCCGTGGGATCGAAGCCGCGGCCGTTATCCACGACGCGCATCACGAGTCCGCCGCGCTCGGTCTGGAGTTGGATTTTAACCGACGTGGCGCCGGCGTGTTTGAGGGCGTTGGTCACCGATTCGCGGGCGATCATCCGCAGGCCGTGGACGGTCCCCGCGGCTTCGCTCGGGGCGACGCCGACGATGTCGAGCGTAACCCGACGCAGAAACGCGAGGTCATCCGTGAGCGGCGTGAGATCGAAGCTCGCGACCTGAAACGCGGGCCACGCCGCGCCCTCTTTGAGCCAGGCCCGGATGACGTTGATCTCCTTCAGCGTGAGCGGATCGCCCTTCGCGGGCATGATTTCTTCGGAGTCGGTGCTCGTGATGCGCTGGAAGATCGGGCTGTCCTCGGGGTGGCCCGCGACCAGGGCGGGGCCGTCGGCTTTGCCGCCCTTGAGCGCGGCGGTGAGCGTGTCGAGCCGGAGTCCGCCCTTCGCCTTCGCGCCCTGATGGCAGCTGTAGCAGTGCGTCTCGAGGATGGGCTTCACGTCGCGGAAAAAATCGACGCCGCCCTTCTTGAACGGCGCGTATTCGGCGGAGACTTTGGCAATGCGTTCGGCAATGAAGTGATCAATGGGGTTCTTCGCGGGGAACCCGACGGGCAAGGCCGGCACCGCGATCTCGGGGGTGGACGCGAGCCAGATATCGGCGGCGGCGCGACGGGTGGCCCAATAGGCGGCGGATTTGGCGCGCCGAGCTTGGCGCGCCTGCGCGTTGATGGCGGCGAGATGTGTGCGGCGCTCGGTCTCGTAGACGGCCGAGCCGGAGGCGGTGTAGGGCACGACTCGCGATCCCGGCGAAAGGAGCCACCATGCGATGGTGCCTGCGGGAGAAAACGCCACCACCGTCTCACCGAGTTCGGGGCGGAAGGGCTTTTTGCTTTTCGGCTCGAAGCCGCCGACCATCGCTTCGAGCACGACGGTCCCAGGCTCGCCGGTGAACTCGAACTCGCCCCATTCCTCGCGGTTGCCGGGCGTCGCAAAGCGGAAATCCGGCCCGAGATTCAGGTAGGTTTCCTGCGGCTCGACCGGCAGTTCACCAGCGTTGCCGACGGCAAAGGCCGCGGGATGGGCGAAAGGCGTTTCCAGGATTTTTCTGCCATCGACCCACAGTCGCGCCGGGCCGCGGGCACGCAGGAGCAACCGGTGTTTGCCGGCCGGCAGGCGAACCGCGGCGGTGGCACGCACGACCGTCGGAAATGCGCGATCGGCGCGCATCCCGGTGGCGATATATTTCTGCGGCAACTCGAACAGACCAAAGACATCCTCGGTAAATGTTTCCGTGACCGCGGTGTGCTCGGGCCAGACAATCGTCGTTTCCACGGGCTTCGTCGGCTCAGCCAATTCGACCAAGACCCGACCCGCCGGAATCTCCACCGCCCGCGGGGCCGGAAAATATCGGGTCCAAAGGAGACCACTGACGAGGGCGAGGAAAAGAAAGCGGGGCGCCATGGGGAAGCTCCGACCATGAGGCTTGGAACCGCCGGATACGCACGCCCCCCGTGCATACCACTTTCGTTCAGGCCGGGCCTCACCCGAAAAACTTCAAGTTTCCCCCGCCCGAGCCGTTCTCTGCTTTTGGCAACCCCCGCCCCCGATGGAGCTCAACGATCACAAACACCGCCGCACCGCCACCGGTCGCACGTGCTCATTGCACTTGGATGAGCTTACCGCGCAAGCGGTCCTGGTGGCGCTGGCGCGAGCGGAGTTGTCGCTGCAGAGCGGCCGGTTGCTCTCGCCCGGCGAAGCGCTCGCCCTCGCCGGCCCCGAGGCCCGCGAGCGGGAAACGCTTTTCTCCATCGCCCGCGATGTCGCTTGGGAAACGCGCGCTGACCAAACCGAAATCCTCTGCAAACTCGGCGAACGGTTTCCCGTTTACGCGTAAGCTCCACGGCGTAATTTTTCATCTCTCCAAAAGATTCGCGCGCAGCATCGCGCCGGCCAACGTAGCGCGGTTCCCATGAAAAAACCCACCGCGGAAATGAAACGGCGGATGTGCACCCGCAAGCGCCGGTATCGCACCCAGGGCGATGCGCTCGATGCCGCCCTGATCATCGGCGTGGAGCGCCAGCGCACCGCCTACCGCTGCCAGATTTGCGGTCAGTGGCACCTCGCTTCCGTCTGAGCGCGCCGGTTTTGATTTTGAAATTCCCGCATCCTGACTAGGGTGGGCGCTATGAAACCATCCCGTCCCATTTTCTACACCAAGACCGGCTGCCCGTGGTGCGAAGAAGCCCGCGACGTCCTTGAGCGCCGCGGCATCGCCTACGATGAAAAAGTCGTGACCAAAGATCCCGCCGCCTTCGCCGAGATGCAGCGCATCTCCGGTCAGACCAAGGCGCCCGTGCTCGATTGGTCGGGCGAGATCCTGGCCGACTTCGGCGCGGCCGAGTTGGAGCCGTTTCTCGCCAGCCGCGTCTGATTTTCGCGAAAGCGCGACGCGGCTTGCCTGCGCACGGGCGCCGCGCCTTCTATCTGCTTTGGATTGTCTGCGCCTCTGTTCGATTCACCCCCAGCTCCCTTATTCCATGATCCTTTCCCTACCACGCCTCGCCCCGTTCCTCTCGCTCCTCGCGCTCGCGTCCGCGACCTTCGCTCAGACCTCGACCCCGCCACATCGCTGATCACG
>JACMRG010000112.1 GCA_014376585.1 Opitutaceae bacterium
CGCCGTCGCCGCGTCGTCCGCTGTAGGCCCGACCGCTGGTCGGCCTTCTGCCACCCCGGACGCAAACGCCCGACCGGCGCTCGGGCCTCCAACGCCGTCGTCCCCCACCGCCCCCGCCGCCAGCGTCTCGCTCGCGAGCACGCTCCTTCTCGCCCTCGTCGGCGGCCTTATCTTGAACCTCATGCCCTGCGTTTTCCCCGTGCTCGGCATCAAGATCCTCGGCTTCGTCAATCAGGCCGGCCACGACAAGAAAAAGGTCATCATGCACGGTCTCGTCTTCGCGCTCGGCGTGCTCCTCTCGTTCTGGACGCTTGCCACCGTGCTCGCGGTCCTTCGCGCCGGCGGCGACCAGCTGGGCTGGGGCTTCCAACTCCAGTCGCCCCTCTTCGTCTTCGGCCTCGCCGCCGTGATGCTCATCTTCGCGATGAACATGAGCGGCGTCTTCGAATTCGGTCTCGCCGCCACCGGTGTCGGCTCCGATCTCCAGATGAAGTCCGGCCTCGCCGGCTCGTTCTTCACCGGCGTCCTCGCCACGGTCGTCGCCACGCCGTGCTCCGCGCCATTCCTCGCGTCCGCACTCGGCGCCGCACTCACGCTCAGCACCGTCGAGTCGTTCGCCGTTTTCACCGCCATCGCCGTCGGTCTCGCCGCGCCCTACCTGCTGCTCTCGATTTTCCCGGCCGCGGTAAAAATCCTCCCCCGTCCCGGCGCGTGGATGGAAACGTTCAAACAGTTCATGGCGTTCCCGCTCTACGCCACCGTCGCCTACCTCACGTGGGTGCTCGCGGGCCAGACCACCGAGAGCGGCTCGCTCATGGCCCTCTTCGGCCTCGTGCTCATCGCGCTCGGCGCGTGGACCTACGGCCGCTACAACGCCCCCGGCGCCAAGCCCGCCCGCGCCCGCTTCGGCCTCATCGCCGGCGCCCTCGTGTTTGCCCTCGGCGCGTGGACCGGCTGGCCCGAGGACCGCGCCGCCAAACTCGCCGCCGCCCAAGCCGCCGGCGCCCCCGAAGTCGTCTGGGAAAAATGGAGCCCCGAAGCCGTCGCCAAACTCCGCGCGGACGGCCGCACCGTTTACGTGGACTTCACCGCCCGCTGGTGCGCGACCTGCCAGACCAACAAAAAACTCGTCTTCACGTCCGACGCCGTCCTCCGCGAATTCGCCGCCAAAAAAATTGTCACCCTCCGCGCCGACTGGACCAACAAAGACCCCGCCATCACCGCCGAGCTCGCCAAATACCAACGCAGCGCCGTCCCCTTCAACGTCCTCTGGCAACCGGGAAAAACCGAGCCCGTCATCCTCCCTGAACTACTCACCCCCGGCATCGTCCTCGGCGCGGTGAAGGGGTGACTGAGACAAAATTTTTCCCGGCAAGCCCGTCACTTCTTCGATTCCGGATTCTTCGCGGGAAAGAAGGGCCTTAAATACGAGTAGGGTGAGCCGTCCACGTCTTGAGTGCGCACTTGGGAGCTGGAAGTTTTGGTCCCGATATTGAGCGCATCGTTAATCTTCATCGCAAAACCGCTGCCGTGAACCACGCGATAGATCGAACCATCGAATTCGATCAATATCTGCTGTTCCTTAATGCCAAAATCGTTGTTCGCGCGTCGCACCCCTACTTCCGACTCACGCGCGACTTGCTTTCCCCTGCTGCCGCCGATCTCGGTCGCCAAGCGGCCGGCATACTGGAGGAGAAGCTCTAATCCCCTTTTGTGGTATTCAGGGATCGTGATGAGCACCGTCCCGGGCTTGACCTCTTCCGTTTGGGCCAACGATAGCTCCAGAATTTTTCGGGCGCTCACCAAATCTTGGTAGTGTGCATCCAAAATATGCGTCTCCGCATCCGTTAACTTCGAAGGAAACTTCTCGATCAGAATTTTTGTCTCAGGACTTATCTCTCGCATCGAGACGGCGGCCGCGATCCCAGCGGGTTTTGCGATCTCTATCTTGGCATCCGAGCCACCCTGCTTTGTGGGTAAATCTGCCTCTTTAGTCAGGGCAAATTCCTTCTGCGATGAGCGATCGGATTCACGTCCATCCATCGCTCCTTTATGCCGAGAAACTACGCCGACCACCCCGCCAAGAATTAGGACTGCCGCGACCGCGCCGATTTTAAAACCCGTTGTGTTCATAAAAAATACCACTCCGCCGGCCGCCGTCGCGGTTGCTCCCGCCGAGATTATCGCCACCAAACCCACCGGCGCCGTCACGCCGGCGTGGGCCAGCCCCGCGCTCAACACCGCCGCCGTCGAGCCCAGCCCGCGTCGCGTCAGCGCCACGTTGAGGTGATCCAGTGCACGATCCACGCGTTTTTGCGCCGCATTTTCGCTCAATCCCAACTGCTGGCCGATCACACCGAAAGTTTGCCGGCCGAAAAAACGCAGCAGCACCGACTGCCGGTCTTCTTCACCGAGCTCCTCCATCGCCTCGTCAATCACCGGCCGGATCTGCTCCCAACGAGGCTCGGCCGGATCTTCGGAAATTTTCATAAGTTCAACCTCACGCTCCCGGATGGACCGTCGTTGTTCGCTACGGATGGAATTCACCGCGGTGAAGCGGACGCTGGCATACAACCACCCGGCGAGGCACGGATGCCCGGCCAGCACCTGCGCCTTGCCCGCCAGATCGATAAAAACCTGCTGCGCGACATCCTCGGCCCGGTGCTGATCGCCGTTCACGTGGCGCAGGGCGGCGCCATACACGAGGTCGATGTTGCGCCGCACTAATTCAGCAAAAGCACGTTGATCACCCTTGTGGGCGAATCGGGAGAGAAGTTGGGAGTCGGTCATGGCAGGTTCACTCCATAACAGCCACCGTGCACAAAATCCGCCAACAAACCTGTGAATTTTCCCGCCGTGATATCGGCACCGGCGAAGAAACCTAGTTTCCCGGCGGTCTCGCTCGCGCTACATGCCGCTCCAGCAGTGCCCGGGTAGAATCAGAGCGGTCGAACGTGAGCAATTTCTCTGTCAGCCGTCGCGCGTCATCGACTCTCCCGGCACCCGTGAGAACCTCGATATTCGTGAGGGTGCCCTCTATCACGCTTTCGCGTATGCCCGCTTGGCGCTGCGGATCAACCTTGGCCAACTCGCTCGAACCCGCATCAATCCAGCCCAGCATGTAGGCGAAAGGCTTGCCGAGGAACGCATCCTCATAGCGCCGCGCTTCGACGAAAGAGTCGCGTGCCACCATCGCGACGGTCTGGCGCCTGCGATCGCCCGGAGGCAATGAATCGAAGACGGCCAGGGTGCGCTGGCCCTCACCCAGACGTTCGTTCAGCAAGGCGATCTCAAAGGGTAATTCTTCCGCAGCCGGTTGCGTCTGCATCCGCCGTATGGCGGCATCACGCAGTTCGCCGAGCGCCGCCATCGCCCCCGGATACACGCGGCCCAGATTTTTCATCGCCACCATGAGGCGCTGACTTTCCGGAGTGCCTGGTCTCATCGCGTGAAGTTCACGATAGCACCCGAGGTATCCGTCCAAAGCCTCCTGAAATTTTCCCTCTTTGCCGAGCCGTGCTCCCTGCTCCATCGCCACCTCGACCGCCTCTTGGGCACTAATTGGCCGGCGCGGCTCCGTCGAACGAGCTTGGGCGACCTTCACTTCCTGCGCCTTGTCCAGCAGTTGTGTCACAGCTATATTCCCTTCCGCCAAACGCCGGGATTGCTGGCCAAGCTGGGCGCGCAAAGCGGCCGCACCATGCGGCGTGCCCGAACCCAGGCGCCCAATTGCCAAATGCAGTTTTCTATTTTCCAAAGTTAGGCCCGCGAGCCCGAGGGCCAATGCGAATGCCAGCAGGGCGATCGCGCCCATTTGTAATCTTGAAATAATCATGGCGGTGGTGGAGTTCGCGGATTTCAGCCTAGGAAGTGGGGCGTGGTGAATTCGCGCGAGCCAAGCGCTGCTCAACCGCGCTGCGCGTCGCCTCGGAATTATCAAAACCAAGGAGTTTCTCCGTGAGCATCCGGGCCTCTTCGAGTTTCCCCGCACCCGTCAGCACCTCGATATTGGAAAGCGCGCCGCTGATCACGAAACCTCTTTGGGTGGCCGAAGACGAACCCTTGGCTCCGACCGATGAACTCATGCCCATCTCCAGCTCGCGCATCATGGCGGCAGGTGGTTTTCCTATCAAGGCATCGGCGTAGCGCTGCGTCTCGACGAAGGCTTTGTGGGCCATCAATCCGAGTGTTTGCCGGCCGGGGTGACCGGCGGGCAGGCTGTCGTAGAGTGCTACGCTCGCCCGCGTGTCGCCCAGGCGTTCGTTGAGGACGCCGATTTCCGCCATCAACTCCCGCGAGCTGGGAGTTACCGCCAGTTTTTGCATCGCGACATCACGCAGTTCGCGCATCGCCGCCAAAGCTTGGGGATAGGTGCGCCCCAAGCGTGTAAATGCCACCAGCAACATCTGCTGCCACACCGCGCCGCCTCGCTGGCCCTGCAAGCCGCGATACCCCGCGAGATACTCGTCCAAGGCCTCCTGCAATTTGCCTTCCTGAGCCAGCTTGTCGCCTCGCGCCATCGCCGCCTTCGCCTGGGCCTGTGGGTCCATCAGCTCGCGCCACGAGGGCGAAGCACTTTGGGTCGCCTGCGCAGATCGCAGCGCCCTCTGCAGCGACAGGGCGTCCGCTTCGGCGGACTCAGCGTGTTGCGCTGTGCTCACCATTCTTTGCTTCAACGCCATCACATCGGCATCGATGCGCTGCGCGAGCACGACGCGGAGCCGGGTGTTTTCGCGTATTTCCCACACGAAGCCGGAGGAAGCCACGGCGACAATGGCGGCCGCAAGGCCGAGTTGGAGTTTGGATACGATCATAAGACTTGAGCCCGCCAGCAGACTCCCGGCCCCGCAGGCGAGTGCCGCACCCGTCGCGGTCGCGGCCAATCCGGCCGGCACTGCCACCGCACTCTGGTTCCCCAGCGCCAACGCCAGGGCCGTCGCCGTCGAAGTCACTCCCTGTCGGGCCAACTTCAGCCGCAATTGCTCGAGCGCACGGTCGAGGCGCTTCTGGACTGCGTTCTCGCTGGCCGCGAGCTGAGCGCCGATCTCCGAAAGCCGCATCCCTCGGTGAAAGCGTAACAAGATCACCTGTCGGTCGAGCTGCCGCAGCTCCATCACGACGTCGTCCAGCACCGCTGGAATTTCGGCGGATTCCCCGTCGGTGTGCGTTACGGGCTGCGTCATGTAGAGTTCCTGTTCGCGGGCTTGACGGCGCCGCTGGCTGCGCAACGTCTTCGCCGCGAGAAACCGCGTGGTGGTAAAAAGCCAACCGGTGATATCCGGGTGCTCTGCCAACTTGGCGGCGTTGCGTGCGAGCGCCGTGAACACGAGTTGGGTGACATCTTCCGCGCAGTGGACGTCGCCGGCGACCCGCCGGAGCGACGCACGATAGACCAACGGCAGACACCCTTGAACCACCGCCGCAAACGCATCGTCCGCTCCCGACTCGGCGTAACGACGAAGCTGAAGTTGGATTTTATCACTCATGACTTGGGGTTCACTAGTTTAATACCCGTCGCGGCAAAAACCCGCCAAAGAATTATGGCATTTCAGCCCCATCCATAATTCCTCGCGACCGAGCACCCACGCTCTGGCCGATTATTTCTTGCGCCCATCGCAGCTCCCCCGGGCCGTTTGTTACTTTTTGCCTATGGTCCGGGCGGGAGGCGCGTGCTACCCTGTCCAATCATCTCGCCCTTCGCGTTGCCGCTTTCCCGAATCCTTTTGCCATGAGACTCCTCCGCCTTGCCCTCGTCACCGCCCTCGCCGCCAGTCCGGCTCTCACCGCCCTACGCGCGCAGGAAGTCGTCCCCGCCTCCGCTTTTTCCGCCGGCAGCAGCACCGGCTTCCTCAAAGCCGGCGACGTCGCCCCCGCGTTCTCCGTGCTCGGCCCCAAGGGCGAGACCATCAAGCTCGCCGATTTCCGCGGTAAAATCGTGATCGTCGATGTTTCCGCCACGTGGTGCGGGCCGTGCCAGGCCGCGATGCCCAACAACGACCGCGTGTTCAAAAAATATTTCGATCAGGCCGTCGTGCTCCTCGGCGTGACCGCCAGCGACACCCGCCAGGCTTACGACGGCTGGATCAAGCGCAGCCTCGGCAAATACACGTTTCTCATGACGTTCGACCCCGCCGGCAAAGACGGCTGGAAAGACTCCGTCTTTAACACCGGTTACGGCGTCACCGGCTTTCCCATGATGTTCGTGATCGGCCGCGACGGCAAAATCCTCGAGACCGTTTCCGGTGGCGGCCCGGGCGAAGACTACCGCCTCGAATACGCCCTCGCCCGCGCCGGCGTGAAGGTGGACCTCGCGAGCATCCCCACCGAGCCCAAGAAAGATCCCGCCGCGGCGATAGCCATTCCGATGATCGCTAAAACCGCCGCCACGCCCACGGCGGCCGCCGCGGCCTCGATCCCGATGATGGGCATGGGTGGCGGCGGCGCGCCTCTCGGCAGCTTGGTCCCCGCGAAGTTTGGCAGCCTCGCGGCCGGCGACACCGTGACCGACTTCACTGTAACCGGTGCCGACGGCAAACCGGTCAAGCTCTCCGATTTCCGAGGTAAACCGTTGCTCCTCCATTTCAACACCTCCAACGGCCCGCAGCCGTGGATCAGTGAACTCGCCACCGCCTATCAATCACAAGGGCTCGCCGTCCTGGCGGTTTTCGCCGCAACCGAGCGCAAGGCCTTCGATGCGTGGCGCGCGAAGAATCCCGATCCCGGTTTCGTCGTCGCCTGGGATCCCGCCGGCGAGGCTTGGGCCGAGGGCGTCACCAACACCGGCTTCGGCGTCGGCATGTTTCCCGCCACGGTCGTCATCGACGCCGCCGGCAAGCTCGTGAGCGGCAGCATCGGCATGGGCCCGCGCCTCGGCCTCCTCGTGAAGGCCATGCTGGCCAAGTCGAAGGCCGTGAAACTCACCGCCGATGACGCCGCGCTCGTCCTCGATGTCCTGCTCACCGCCGATGCGGCGCGCGCCGCCGCCCCCGCCGCCACGATCAAGCCCATGCCCGGCGCCCCCGCGGGCGGGATGGCCGCGGCTACCCGCATCCCCACGCTCGCCACCGGCGCCATGGCACCGGACTTCCTGATGAAGGACCTCGCCGGCAAGGACGTCCGCCTCGCCGATTTCAAAGGGAAGATCGTCATCCTCGATTTCTGGGCCACTTGGTGCGGACCGTGCCTCGCGTCGTTCCCGCACACGCAGGAAGTCGCCGCCAAATACAAGGATCAGGGCGTCGTGGTCCTCGCCTCGGGCACGAGCGACACCATCGATAAATTCAAAAAATGGATTCCTGAAAACCAATCCAAGTATCCCGAGCTCGTCTTCGTCTGGGACCTCAACGAGCGCGGCGCCGCGACCTTCGAAGAACGCGCGTCGTCCAAGCTCTACCACGTCGTCGGCATTCCCACGCAGTTCGTCATCGGCCGCGACGGCAAGATCGCCGCGACCATCGTCGGCTACGACAAGGGCGATGTCCGCTCCGAAGGCGCACTCGCCAGGCTCGGCGTGAAAGTCGATCCGGCCATCCCCGCCGAGGGAGAGAAACAGCTCGCCAAGGACGCGGCCGACGCGATCACCCAGGCCGCCGCCGCGAAAGACGCCGAACTCAATCCCGTCCCGCAGTTCCGCGAGAGTTATGGCAAACTCAAGGCGGGCGCGCCGGTCCCCGATTTCACCGCGCTCCGTGGGGACGGCACCGAGGTCAAGTTCTCCGAACTCGCCAAAGGTAAAACGGTCGTTCTCAGCTTCTGGTCCGCCGGTAACGGTTTGCCCGAGACCGCGCAGGCCTTCAACGATGCCTGGGCCCGGAAATACGCCGCGCAGGGCGTGCTCTTCGTCGGCGTCGGCGCCTACGGCAAGCGCGAGGATTTCGACAAATGGTATGCGCTCAACGCCCCGAAAATTTCGTTCCCCGTGTTGTTCGATCCCTCCGGCCGCCTTGAGGCCCCCAAGCCGGCCGACCAGATGGGCGCCGAGGAAAAGAAGGCGTTCCAAGAAGTTTCCCGCACCTATTACTCCAGGGTCATTCCGATGAGCGTCACCGGCGGCGCGATGGCGCCTATTCCCAACAACCTCGTGATCGACCCTCGGGGTAATTTCGTCGGCTTTTTTATCGGCGCCGGGGCCCAGCCCGCCGACTCCCTCGGCAATCTCCTCATCCGTTCCGGCGTGAAACTCGCCGCCGACGATATGCCGAAGAAGATTTTCACCGCCGGCGAGACGAAGGACAAACCGCCCGAGGCCAAGATTGAGCTGCTCAAGATTGGCTCCGTCGCCCCCGACTTCACGACCACGGACCTCGGTGGCAAGACCGTTAAAATCTCCGATTTCAAGGGCAAGGTTGTCATCCTCGATTTCTGGGCCCCTTGGTGCGGTCCATGCATCGCTTCGATGCCGCACACCCAGCAGGTCGCCACGACCTACAAAGACCAGGGCGTCGTCGTCCTCGGCTCCTGCACGAGCGACACCCGCGCCAATTTCGAGAAGTGGGTGAAGGTCAACCAGGGGAACTATCCCGACTTCATCTTCTCCCACGACGCCGCCGAGCGCACCCCCGAGCGCGCCTCGCGCCAGCTCTACGGTGTCTCGGGCATCCCGACGCAGTTCATTATCGACCGCGAGGGTAAGCTCGCCGCGATCTCCGTCGGCTACCTGCCCGGAGAAGTGTTGCTCGACGCCGCCCTCGCCAAAGCCGGCGTAAAAGTGGACGCCGCCATTTTGGCCAAGGCCGTCGAGGATCAGAAGAAGCGCGACAACCGCTGATTCGACACCCGAGGCGGGCCGTGCGTTCCGCCGCGCGGCCATTTCGTCTTTCCGCCTTCGTCGAAGTCGATCCTACCCCCGCCCAGGCGAACAGAATCGTGTGCCCACCTGCCAACCCAGTCGTAGCGAGCGGCTCTATCGCTCGGCCGCGCGGAGCGCCCGGCCCACCTTTACGCCGAGGCGCGGAGTTTCTGGCCCTCTGACTATTCCGCGCCGGACGAATATAGCCATTTTTCGCCGTGCGCATTGGCGCGAAACACGCTTCGTTCGATGGGTTCCGCCGACCATGCCCAAAGCCGCCATCGACGTCCGTGACCGCACCCTGCGAATCGACGACCCTACGCTACAACGCGCGGTGATCGGCCTGGAGACCGCCGCCAACGTCACCGATTTCTGGTCCGCCCTCCGCGGCTTCATCGGCACCGCGTTGCCCGACCATCACTCGGCCACGCTCTTTCTCGACGCCCAGGAAAAAGTCCCCGGTGCACTCACGCTCCATTCGCAACCCTCGCGCCGTCCCGCCGAGTGGTGGCGCGCCCGCGCCAAGCTCACGCCCACGCACGCCTACCTCAACGACCACCCGGGCATAAAACTCTACAACCTCGAGCAGATGCTACCCGCCGCGCCGGTCGCGCGCCGCCGCACGGATTTCTACCGCCACGTGCTGCGGCCGGAGGGCTTCGACAAGCTCGTCGGCCTTACCACGTGGGAAAAAGGCGAGCGCAAGAGCATCCTCGTCCTGCGCCGCGCCTGCGCGCACGCGGAGTTTACGCGCGGCGAAATGAATCTCCTCCTCGACCTGCATCCCATCTTTGATCGCAACCTCCGCCGCATCGAAAAACAGGAGGAGGAGCGTGTATGCCGCAGCACCCTACAGCAGTTCATCAATCTCCTGCCGCAGGGCGTGCTCCTCGTGAACGCGAAGCGCGAGCTCGTCTTTGCCAATCCCGAAGCCTTCGAGACCTGCGCGATGTGGAACCTCGGCTCCGAGGTCGCGCGCCGCATGAACAGCCGCGCCGTCTTCGCGATTCCGCCCGCATTTTTAGAAACCTACGAGACACTCCTCGCCGAGCACTACGCCCTCGCGCTCACCCCCGGCGGCGGTCTCGGCGGCCTGCGCCGCAAGCTCTCGCACCCCGAGCAGCCTGGCCTGCGCGCCGATCTCAGCCTCGTGGCCATGGATGATCCGCTGCTCACGCGCCCCTATCTTTTTGCTCAGCTCATCAACCACGCCGCGCTGAACGCGCCCACCGCCGCCGCGCAGGACCGCCAGCTCGCCGTGCTCGCCCAACTCACACCCCGCGAACGCGAGGTCGCGCTGCTCGTGCGCGAGGGGCTCGGCAACGAAGAAATCGCGACCCGCCTGCACAAAGGCGTGGGCACGATCAAAAACCAGCTCCAGTCGATCTTCGCGAAACTCGCCGTCAACAGCCGCGCCAAACTCGTCGCGCGGCTGGGTTGAAACGGTTGCGGCGCGACTGCGCCTATTTCTTCTTGGCCGGCGCGGGCTTGGCCGGCGCGGATTTCTTCGAGGGAAGATTCAATTTCTCGACCTGCCGCTCGAGTTGATCGCAGCGGTTCGAGAGGATCACGACCATACCGGCAAGCATGCGGGTTTCGTTTTTCTTCGCTGATTTCAGCAGCTTGCCGGCAGCTTCCATCACGTCGGCGAAGTTATGTTCAGGGGCGATTTTTTCGGATTTCATAGGTTTTAGTTTACGCGCCCTCTGACACCAATTCCCCGAATATGTCCGCAGAGTATGTTCAGTATTTGGCAGAAACGGTTATTTCCCCGCCGTCCAGCCGCCGTCGATCATCTGGTTGCTACCTGTGACCATCGCGGACTCGTCGGCCGCGAGATAAAGCGCCACCGCGGCGATCTCATCGGGCCGCACCATGCGGCCGTTCAACTGCGTCGAGGCCATGTCGCGGTAGGCTTTTGCCGGATCGGCATACTCCGCGATGCGTGCCTGCACAAACGGCGTCTCCACCCGCGCCGGGCAAATCGCATTAAAGCGCACGCCCGTGTGCGAGTGATCGAGCGCCAGCGCCTTGGTGAGGCCCACGACCGCGTGCTTCGTGATCGTGTAGGCGAGCCGGTCGCGCACCGCCACGACGCCGCCGACCGACGCGAGGTTGATCACGCTGCCACTGCCACGCGCGAGCATCGCCGGCACGAAGGCTTTGCAGAGATTGAAGGGTCCGCGGACGTTGACCGCGTGCAACCGGTCGAGATCGGCGGCGGCGGTTTGCGTGAGGTTCCCGACGTGGCCGATGCCCGCGTTGTTTACGAGCACATCGAGCGCCGGCAAACGCTCCGCCAGCGCCGCCACGGCCGCGGCATCGCTCACGTCGAGGGCCGCAAAGTCCGCCTGGCCGCCCGCCGCCAAAATCGTCGCCACCGTCGCGCGCCCCGCGGCCTCATCACGATCCACGACCCATACCACCGCACCCTGACCGGCAAAGGTCTGCGCGATGGCCTGGCCGATGCCGGAGCCGGCGCCGGTCACGAGAGTAATTTTTTTATGAAGGGTAAACATGATCGAAAGCGTGCGGCGTTTATGAACGACCTCCACCCTTCTGATCAACGGCCTTCGCGCGTTTCCCCAAAGGCAGGTGCCTGCTTGCGCGCGATTCCGTCGTTGTGGCCGGGGTCGCCGACTCCGGTCCGGGCCCGACGACCCCGCCTACCTCGACCCATCTCCTGCGAGCAGGCCCATCCAAAATCCCCGGCCCCCACGCTCTCAGCAGCTCACGTTCTTCCCCTCGCTGCCGAAATGCTTCATACGCTCCTCGGGCGTCGTCTTGGTGATCCCGTCCGGCGCGTAGTGAAACTGCAGCGCCCGCCGGCGATTAGCCGAGGAATTGTGCGGGGTGCCGTGGGGAAGCAGCCCGTCAAACAGGAGCATACCCCCGGGCGGCAACGGCGCCGCCACCGAGCGCGTGCCCATGATCACGTTGTCGCAGATCTGCCAGTCGCGACGTTGGAAATGCACAATCGGCCCCTCGCGGTGACGACCGGGCAGCAACTGCATGCAACCGTTCTCGACGGTGGCGGCATCGAGCGCGATCCACACGCCCACGACCGGCGTGCCGAGCGGGTAGTCAAAATATGCGTGATCCTGGTGCCACGGTTTCTCCCGGCCAAGGCGCGGCGGTTTCACCAGCGCCATGTCTTGAAACATATACGGCTCGCGGTCGCCGATCAGCGTGCGCACGACGGAGAGCAGCTTCGGATGGTGCGAGATCGCCTTCAGCCGCGGCTCGAAATTCACAAAGTGCCAAGCCTTCCGCACCGCATCTTGACGCTGCTCCGGACTCAACGTCGGTAAGATCGTCTTCGCCGCGGCCTCGAACGTGATGCCCTCGAAATCCGGATTCTTGCCCATGATCAGATCGACCAAGCCATCGCGCGCCGCCTCCACCTCCGTAGGCGTGAACGCCTCGCGCACCGCGATGTAGCCATGCTCACGGTAGAACGCGATCTCCCGCGGACCGATGTCGTCGAGCGTTGCCACGTAAGCCACGGTGCCCTCCTGAGGCTGATAAAGTTCAGGAGCGTGCAGTTCGGCGCCGACATCAAATTCGGGCGCACGGGGAGCGGGGGCGACAGTGGACATAAGAAAGGGGGCTAAGGGTAGTCATCAACTAATCCGTGCTTAATCTAGCCTACGCGGCGGGCTCTTGCCATGAAGGCGTCCGGCATCTTTTTGTAGTTATCCGCTCCGGCTCATGGTCACCGCGTCTACCTACTCCGTCCGACTCGCCCTACAATGCACGCGCGTGCGTTGCGAACCCGGCTGGCATCTCGGCCCAGAGTGGGCCCCCCGGCTGAAGGATTATGACCTATGGTTCGTCAGTGCGGGCCGTGGCCAGATGATTACCGACCACGGCGAGGTCGCGCTTACGCCGGGCATGGGACTTTGGATGCGCCCGGGCCGGCGCTACGAGGCCACGCATCAACCCACCGCGCCGCTGATCGTGAATGTTTTCCACTTCACGCTGCCCACCGCACCGCGCGGTTTCATTCCGCCCGTCGAGGTGCTGCGCACCGCGCATCCGGATTTCGTGGAGGCCATGCTGCGCCGCATTCTCGCGTTGCACGCCAAGCCGGGGCCGTTGCCCCGCGCCTCGGCGGAGGCGTTGTTCGGGGCGCTCCTCGGCGAACTCGTGCGCGAGACCACCGCCCGCGGGGAAGAAACGGCCGACGCCGGTCTCGACCGCCACCACCGCGAAATCATGCAGCGGCTCGCCGCCGAAATCCGCGAACACCCCGGCGGCGCCCGCACCGTTGCGGCCCTCGCCAAATCGGCGGGCTACAGCGTGGATCATTTTTCACGCGTCTTCGAAAAAATCACCGGACAGCGGCCGCAGGAATGCATCATCGAGGCGCGCCTCGCCCGCGCCCGCCAACTCCTCGCGGAGACCGGCCTCACCGTCAGCCAGATCGCCGAAGCGCTCGGATTTCGCGACGTGTTCTTCTTCTCCCGCCAGTTCACCCAACGCACCGGCCAGACGCCTTCCGCCTACCGCGCCGCACTCTCGCGACCGCACCGGAAATGAATTTATGAAGCGTCCCGTCCCCCTGGGGCGTGTCTTCAAACGATTGTCATCGCGAGGTGCGCGAAGCGCGCCGTGGCGATCCAGCTGGATTGCTTCGTCGCCGCGCAGAGCGCGGCTTCTCGCAATGACAGGGCTGGATGCACTCCGAAGACATTCCCCAGTTAGCTTCCTTTATCTACCGGGGGTTTTTGAAGCCGCCGCGTTATTCTTCTCCGCTTCCGCTTTCGCCGCCCGCGCGACGAGCGCATACATCCGCGTCTGCAAAAGACCGGCCCGCGACGGCCCCGGGTCCATCGTGGTAAAAATCGTGAACTGCTGCGGCGAAAGAATCGTCCGCGCCTGCGCCTCGACCGCGCTCCAATCGACGTCGTTGTGATTCGCCTGATAACCCTTGCGGTAATTTTCACTCGCGCCGGCGATAGCCTGCACGAGCGCATCGGCCTGCTGCGGCGTAAACGGCGCCCGCTCTACCGCCGCCACGCCCGCAATCGCGCTCACCATCCCGCGCGTGCTCGAAGTGCGCTCATATTCCTCTAGCTGTCGGTAGCCCGCATCGCCCAACACGGCGCGCTGGCTCGCTTCGTAGTTCGCCTGGGACTTCGCCTGAAATTCCATGAGAGCTTTGCCGTTAGTCTCTCCACCTGGCATGCGGAGGAGCGCGGCCAGATCCATTTGGTCTTCTTCCTTGCGGATAAACGCATCCTGAAACTTAGCTGCCGCCTCCGGCGTGAGCTTGAGCGCGCGGATCAACGGGCCGTATCTCGCGGCGAGATCCGCCCGCTGACTGGCGATATAAAAAGCCTCTGCATCGGGCTCATTTCGGATGACAGCGAGAATGCTTCCCTGCTGCCGCACAGGCGTTGCCGGTATTTTTGCCGCCGCCACCGGCATCTTCTTCGACACGTCGAGTGCCGCTTGCGCGCGATCCCTCGTCTCACCGGCGGCAGCGAGCTGGCCCTCCGCCTGCCGGCGGCCGCGGACCGCTTCTGTGACACGGGCCAAGATCGCATTCCTCGACCGCTCGGCCTCGCGCGCGGCGCTGAGGTCGCGCCAAACCAGAACGCCCAGCACGGCCAAAGCGGCTGCGCATATCATCGGAAAATACACTTTTGTGCGCATGGTGATTAATTCCCGGGTTTGGCGGGCGAAACGATCACTGTGCCTACTGCGTCCCGGGGGCGATTGAGGGCTTGCTGAAACAGATCGTGCGCGCGTTTCGCGGCAAAAACTTCCAATTGCGGAGCTGTCAGCGTTCCCTCCGATTTCGCCATTACGGCGTTCCAATCATACTGGCTCACTTTCGCTGCCGCGCCTGAATTACGATTCTTCACCAAACTCCGCACAACATGATCCGCCTGCTCGGGCGTCAGCGGTGTATCGGTAAAATACAATGCGCTCGCGACGTCCGCCGCGACTCCCCGGGCTCTACCAATCAGGCCAAATTCTTTGTAGCTCTGTCTCTCCTCCTCGCTTCGGAGCACCTCATCTAGGCGCCGGCCTAAATCAGCACGATCAGCCCCACTTCCAGTGTAGAGCGTCATGAATTTTTCATCTCTCGAAAGTGCGCCCATCCCCATCATCAGCCCGGCTACCCTTTCAAAATTTCGGACCTGATCCTCCGTCCAACGCAGCGTGCGATACATGGGCGCATATTTGAACCGCACGTTGGCCTTCATGTAATCAGCCAGAGCGTTCTTCACCTCGGGATTTCGCCCAAGGAACGCATCGCCTTCCTCGGTCGGCTCCCACGCCGGTGCCGGCGGCGCGACCACCGCACGGGCCTCTTCGGCCGCCTTCAGCAACCGCGCTGTCTCCTGCTCGACCGCGCGCACGCGGGCGTTGTCGGCCCGTAGCGCGACCAGCTGCGCCGTCTGCTCGGTGCGCGCCGCGACGAGCGCCCGCTCCGCCGTCTCCCGCGCCTGTCGTTGGTGAATCACGACGCCGATCATCACCAACAGGGCCACGAGGCCCGCCACGCCGAGTTTGGTTGTGCTCATAAATCCGAAAATCTCCACCGTCGCGCCGAAGCCTGCCACGCTCACCGACGAGGCGAGTGCCGACGTCGTTACCGTGGTCGCCAGCGTCGAAGGCGCCGCCGCAACCGCGTGATTGGCCAACGCGAGACCGAGCGCGGCCGAGGTTGATCCGATCCCGCGCTTCGCCAGCAGAGCGCGCAAACGGTCCAGCGCGCGCTCCACCCGCATCCGCGCCGCATCCTCGCTGATCCGCAGCGTTGCTCCGATCTCGCCAAAAGCCCGCCGGTCGATGAAGCGCGCGAGAATCACGACGCGGTCGTTTTCCGCCAGCTGGTCGATGGTCTCGTCAAGCACGGGCGCCACCCGGCTCCAGTCCGCTTCATTTCCCGCCGGTGAAAATGCTTCGTGCATAGTATGGGCCTCCTCTTCGCGTCGTTTCCGGCGACGTTCGCCGCGGACAATGTTGGCGGCGGCGTGCCGCGTCGCCGTGTAGAGCCAGCCGGTCAGGGTCGCGTGCCGCGCGAGGGTGTCGGCCTTGGTGGCGAGCGCGGCGAAAACCTGCTGCGCGACATCCTGGGCGAGATGCACATCCCCGCCCACGCGCCGCAGCGCCGCCGAATAAACGCCGTCGAGATGCCGGCGCACCAGCTCCGCAAACGCGTCCTCGGCGCGGTCGTCGGTGTAGCGGCGAAGTAGAGTGGCGTCGTCCGGCATGGTTTCCCTATGGCAACCGCCGAAACGAAAACCGAACACGGAATTTTCGCCGCAAAAATATTCGGACTGATACCGACGTCACAAAACCGCCGGGCGCGGAGGGCCCGCCGCTACCCGGGAAAATCTAAATTCCATTAACCGTCGGTATAAACTCCGCGCTTGGTGGGCAGCCGGCCGGGACCGCGGAACTGCTCGCGCCCCTTTGCCGTAGCACCCACTACCCCTATCACCTGATTTTAGGCTTCGTGCGAGCCAGGGTAGAGCCGGGACCTCCGGACCCGGCTGCAGGCAGATGCCCTCGAAACCCGTCGGGGCCGGAGGGCCCGCCGCACCCGGAAAGCTCTAATTTCCGCCAGCCGCCGGTAGAAATGGCGCAAAAAAACCGGCGCGAGTGAACGCGCCGGCGGGCAAGACTCTGATGGGGAGCGGCGCGTTAGGGATAACGCGTCCCTACCTTCAGGGCAGAGCGCGGATCGAGAGGTCTTTGTAGTAGGTGACGCTTTTCGGGTCGTGGCCCTGCAACGCGATGGTGCCGGCGCTGAGTTTGCGGCCATCCATATTTTTCAATGTCTTCGACGGGTCCCAGTCAGCGGGCTCGTTCCAATCAACGGTGGTTTTGCCGTCGATCTGGATGACGATGTGTTTGCCATCCACCTTGATGTAGTAATCGAACCATACCTCGTCGGTGCTCGGGGCGACATCCATCACATCCTTCACGGCGTAGAGGCCGCCGGTCTTTTTCTTGTCGGTGTGCGTGGAGTTGACCTGGCACTCGTAGCCCTTGGTCGGCCAGCCCTTCGCCTCGAACATCGTGTGAATGTAGATGCCGGAATTGGAGCCCTTGGTGGTCTTCACCTTGGCCTTGAATTCGAAGTTCTTGAACGAGGCGTTGCCGTCCGCGCCGTAGAAGAGGTGCGCGCGACCGCCGCTGACTTTGAGTTCTCCATTCGCGACGGTGAAGACACCGGGGAGTTCTTCGTTGGATTTCCAACCGGTGAGATCCTTGCCGTTGAACATGGAAGTCCAAGCGGTGGGTTTTTCGGCGGCGTGGGTGGCCGCGAGGCAGAGAGCGAGGGCGGGGATTAAGAAAGCAAAACGTGTTTTCATCGTCCGGATGCTTTGGGCGCGCGGCGCGAGCTGTCGAGAACGGAGACGCTCAAAATTAAAACGCTCCCGCTGAACCGGAACGACGCGACAAACTTTCCGCGAATCACGCGTCTTTTAAAATGGGGTCTGGCCGAGTTTTGTCAGTTTTTGGCTCGTTTTGCGTGGTGCAGGTAGCCGCGCAAGGTGTCGGCACCTCCGAGGTGAAGCTGTTCGGCCAGCCAAGGGATGGCCGCGCCCGATTCTTCGCGGAGCCTTTGCGCCAAAGCTATCTTCCATGGTTGCTTGCGCGGCTTGGTGATCAGCTCCTCGGACGATTTGCCCAATTTGGTCAACTGCGTCTCAAGACTCGCCCGCCAACTCGCTTGTCTGAGCTCCCGGCGTTCGGCTTGGGGCAGACCCTGCGTGAGCGAGCGGGAGGCATATTCCCTGGCCAGAGCCCGGCGCCACGCGAGCGTTCCGATGGCCCAGCCCTCCGCCAGACCGACCAATCCCTCCTTTACCCAAGCCGCTTCGTCCCGCGCGAGTTCGCCCAAATAGCCCGCATAAGCCCCTCGTCCGGCCACATCGTCCGACCAGCCGCCTCGCGCCCGCAACCACTCCGCCGCCTGCAGCCTCTCGGGCCGTGGACCCTTCAGCAACGCCGCCGGACTGCTCCAACGATAGCCCGTCACCTGCTCGGCCGGCACCACCCTGGCCCGCACCGGGTTGAGATGAATGTAATCAGCCACTCTCGCCAACGCCGCCGCATCCTCGATGAGCAGCGCCTGATAACGGCCCTGAAACAAGTGTCCGCTTTCCGCGCGCAGCCCGATTGAACCGCGTCGCCATCGAACTCTGCAGCCAATGCATCCCCACCCCCAACGTCGGCTCCGGCGTCTCCACCGCCAGATGAAAATGATTCCTCATCAAAACGTAGGCGTGAATCGTCCATCCAAACTTCCCCGCCGCCTCCCACAACGTCCGCAAAAACGCTTCCGCCGCGCCCACGTCTTCGAAAAGATTCCTCCGGTAATTACCCCGGTTTATCACGTGGTGTCTCGCTCCGGGGTATTCAATCCGTAGTCGTCGGGCTATCCCCTAACCCAGCCAGGCATCTTCTGGTATTCAATCGAAAACTAACAAAACTCGGCCGGACCCCTTCGGCTCGCACGACCCCTTCGGCTCGCACCCTTCGGCTCGCATGACCCCTTGGGCTCGCATATCATATACAGGCCAGCGGCTCAGAAGATGGTTATGGCGCAGGCCCGTAGTCGCTCCATCGGTAAAACGGGCCGTGCAGGGTTTATACCCCATATCGACTCTCCGTTGGATCGGCTATTCTGCGGCCACGAAGTGCAGTGGGGCTTCGAGCACCAACAATCGCTGTTTGGCTCGGAGCAAACATCATCCGGTGCGTTACCCACGGCCTCAGTCACAAGAAAGATATCCTATGAAATTGAAACTACACCTCTTCGCCGGCGTCGCTGCTGTTAGCGCCCTCTCGCTCACCACGTGGGCTCAAACCGCCCCCTCGACAGCGCCCGCAACGAAGGCTGAAACCAAGGCCGCTGAACGCCTCGCCGCACCGGGCGACCCCAGCCCCACTCCGCTCGGCAAGGAAAAAGCTTTTGACGAATTCACCAAGATTCACGTTCGCAATTTCCAAGACGAGCCACTCGGCCGCATCAAGGATCTCGGCATCGATCTCGTCAACGGCCGCATTGTAGAAGTGTTGATCGCCTTGGACAGCGCGCTCGACTCCGGCAACAAGGTCGTGGCCGTTCCACCTCTGGCCCTTTTTCCAGATATCGCGAATGAAGTTTATCGCCTCAACGTCAACGCGGACGTGATGAAGTCCGCCCCGGCCATTGATCTCAAAAAATGGGAAGACCAAGGTCGCAGCCAGCGAGTCGCGGCCGCCTACCAACTTTTTGGTCAGGAGCCCTACTTCCTTGAGGAAGGCGCGGCCGCCAGCACCACCGAGAGCCGCCCCAAAGTTTCACTCGGCTATGTTGAACGCTCCACCAAGATTCTCGATCTTCCAGTCGGTAATCCGAAGGGCGACAAATTTGGCAAAGTCTGGTCCATGACGATGGACATCCCGAAGGGACGCATCATGAACGTTATTGTTCTCGCCCCCGGCAATTTCAAAACCAAGAGCATTATTCCCGCCACCGCTTTGTCGTTTAATGCTTCCCGCGATGCTCTCCTCCTCGACGACACGAAGATGGAATTTGCCGACGAGCCCCGCTTTGTCTTCACCGAAGCTCAGTCCGGTAACGACGCGCACTCGAAAGAAGAAGCCTACAAGGGCAAGCGCACTTCCATGGCGCTCGAGCAGGGCAGCAGTTACCGCGACGTCGACCGCACCGTTCTCATCAGCAAAGATATCCGCGCCGCCAAAATTAACGCCCGCAATGTCGAAGTCGGCACCATCAACGGTCGCGTTACTCTCCGCGGTTGGGTCAACACCAACGAAGAGAAACGCCAGATCAACGATATCGCGGTGCGCGCCGCACGAGTTGAGGCGGTCGACAACCAGATCACCGTCGGCAAGCCGATGGGAGGAAACTAATTCACGTCTTACCCGGCGCTAACGCCGGACCCGCTTTCACCCGGGCGCTTCGAATATCGAAGCGCCCGTTTCATTTATTTCGACCGCCACAAGCGGCGCAGGCAAGAAAAGCCGCACGAGCGATAAACAACCGTTAGCGGAGCCTTTCGGAAACAGCATGGCCATCGGAGATTTTTTCCCTATCAGATGCTAAACTCTTTCCGTGAAAAAACCTCCCTCGATTATTCTGCTGTCCATTTCCGTCCTCGTCGCAACGGCTCAGCCCGCCGCGCCCCCGCCTGCGTCCCTCGCTCGCCTGCCGCTGACGCAGGAAGGCGGCACCTGGCCCACGAGCCACGTGCAGGGCGTCGGGTATGATCCGGGGAGATAGGTGACACTTGATCCAAGGCCGGGGGATAAAGGGGTCTGGCCGTGTTTTCTTAGTTTTAGTCATATCTCTAAGATTCTGACAACCTACACGCAGCCGAAGTCGCCCGGGTAGTCTAAAAAGCCGGAGAAAACTGGGAAAATGTAAATGCTTGGGGGGGGTTAGTGGCTTAGAATTGCAGGACAAACCCGTGGTCGGTTCTAAATTCGGCAAGCTCTACGGCAGCTCGTAAACTTCCACGAGGGCGAGCCCCGTGGTGTCGGCGACGCCGGTCACCTGCACCGTGTAGGCGCCCGGGGCAAGGGCCACGATGAGGGCGGCGTCGGCGCTGCCGGCGGCAAAAGCGAAGGCACCGACCCTCGTGGCGGCGGCGGCGAGCGCGAGCGCGTCGGGCGAGGTGCTCCAGCCGGCGTTTTGGACGACGGGGGTATTGCCCGCGAAGAGCGTGAGTTGGGGTCGGGTGAGCAGGCCGGTGAGGCCGAAGGGCGCGAGCGCGGGGCCGGCGGCGCGGATGAGCACGCGCTTGGGGAGCGTGCCGCCGATAATCAGGCCCGAGATGAGCGTCTCGCTGCCCGTGCCGGCGATGGCGCGGGTGGAGAGGTTGATGAGATTCTGGCCGAGCGCAGGGGCGGAGAGGTCGTAGATCTCGATGAGACCGACGCCGGGAGCTCCGGCGCCGGAGGAGATGATCGCGGTGTAGCCGCCGGGAGCGAGCGTGGTAAGGATCGCGGAATCCGCGCTGCCCGCGGCAAAGGCGAAGGCGCCGGAACTGGCAGCGGCGGCGGCGAGGGCCGTGGAGTTGGCGGCGGTGGTCCAGCCGGTGTTGGATTCGATGACGGTGCTGGCGCGGTAGAGTTCGAGCTTGGGGACGGTGAGGGCGCCGGTGGCGCCGAGGGCGCCGAGGGTGGGACCGGCGGCGCGGGTGAGCACGGGCTTCGGTGTCGTGCCG
>JACMRG010000113.1 GCA_014376585.1 Opitutaceae bacterium
CGAGCCCGGCGCCGCCGCTTGGATGCAGGCCAACCTCGCCATCCCCCGCGACGCCGTCGCCCTCGACGCTGCCTCAGTCATCTACACCGACGAACAGAACCGCCGCTGGCGCCTCCCCCGTGGCAGCGCCGATTACACCCTCGCCGGCCCCTTCGGCCCCGAGCGCACGGTCCGTGAAGTCTGCACCGAGCGCGACCTCCTCAACGCCGCCGGCACTTTTTTTGAACTCCCCGCCGAAAACGCCGGCGGCATCGCCAAGGTCCGCGCGCTCACCACCCACAACCGTCGTATCCATGATTACGCCACGTGGCGCGGCCTCTTCGTCATGACCGGTATCGCCGCCGACGCGCCCGCGTCAGATACCCACGTCATCCGCTCCGCCGACGGTCGCGCCGCCGTCTGGGCCGGCGCCGTCGACGATCTCTGGAGCCTCGGCAAGCCCGTCGGTGTCGGCGGGCCGTGGAAAGACACCGCCGTCAAAGCCGGCGCGCCCTCCGATCCCTATCTCCTCACCGGCTACGACCAAAAATCCCTCGCACTCTCTCACACCTCCGCCACATCCGTTCGCATCCGCGTCGAAGTCGATCTCACCGGCACCGGCCAGTGGGTGAACTACCGCACCTTCGAAGTCCCCGCCGGCAAAACCGTCGAACATAAATTCCCCGCCGCCTACCAAGCTTACTGGCTCCGCGTTGTCGCCGGGTCCCCCGCCACCGCCACCGCGTGGCTCACTTACAACTAAGCTCCCACCCGTCCGTCTTTCCTTCCGATGAACGCCCTCCGCTCCCTCCTCACCGCCGCTCTCCTTGCCACCGTTTCCGCCCATGCCGCCGATCACCTCCTCGTCGAGGCCGAGAGCTTCGCCGCTCCCGGCGGTTGGTCGCTCGACACCCAGTTCATCGAGATTATGGGCTCGCCCTACCTCCTCGCTCACGGCCTCGGCCAGCCCGTGAAAGACGCCACCACCACCGCGACCTTCCCCGCCACCGGCACCTATCGGGTCTGGGTCCGCACCAAAGACTGGGTTGCCGAGTGGAAAGCCCCCGGCACTCCCGGAAAATTCCAACTCCTCATTAACGGCCAACCTCTCGCCGCCACCTTCGGCACGCGGAACGCCACGTGGTTCTGGCACGACGGCGGCACCGTCCAGATCACTTCGCCCAAAACCACGCTCGCCCTCCGCGATCTCACCGGCTTCGACGGCCGTTGCGATGCGATCTACTTCACCACCGACCTCGCCACCCCTCCGCCCAACGACACCACGCCCCTCTCCGCGTGGCGCAAAACCACCCTTGGCCTCCCGCCCGCGCCCGAGGATATGGGCGAGTTCGATCTCGTCGTCGTCGGTGGCGGCTACGGTGGCATCGGCAGCGCGATCTCCGCCGCCCGCATGGGGCTGAAAGTCGCGCTCATCCAAAATCGCCCCGTCCTCGGCGGCAACGGCTCCTCCGAAATCCGCGTCTGGTCGCAGGGTCTCGTCCGCCGCGGCAAGTTCCCCCACATCGGCGAGATGGTCGAAGAGTTCGCCGACCGCGCCAAAAATTCTCCCGGCAACTACGAAGAGTTCGGCGACGCCCAAAAAGAGGCCCTCGTCCGCGCCGAGAAAAACATTTCCCTCTTCCTCAACGAGCACGTTTACGCCGCCACCACCCTCGGCCAGAAAATCACGTCGGTCACCTCGCTCAACACCAGCACGAGCCGTGAGAAAAAATTCCGCGGTAAGTTTTTTTCCGATTGCACGGGCCACGGCACCGTCGCCGCGCTCGGTGGCGCCAAATACGAGATGGAACTCAAGGACGTCCTCGGCATGTCCAACATGTGGGTCTGGAGCAACGCCACCGCTCCGCGTTCCTTCCCCGAGACGCCGTGGGCGCTCGACCTAAAGATGGACGACTTCCCCTACCCAAAATTCGGCAAGGCCGATATGGCCGACAAGGGCAAGGGCGAGTGGTTCTGGGAAAGCGGCTTCGCCAAGCATCCGCTCAACGACCTTGAGCTGATCCGCGACTGGAACCTCCGCGCCGTCTTCGGCGCCTTCAACGCCATGAAAAACCGCGACGGCGCGCCCGAGCATCCCGATGCCAAGCTCGACTGGGTCGCCTACATCGGCGGCACCCGCGAGTCCCGCCGCATCGTCGGCGACGTCATGCTCACCCGCGACGACATCGTCTCGAAAAAAGATTTTCCCGACGGCTGCGTGCCCAGCACCTGGAGCATCGATCTCCATTTCCCCAAAGAAGAATACGCGAAGAAATTCCCCGAAAACCCCTTCATCTCCTTTGCCAAGTTCGACGCCCGCATCGACCGCCAATACGGCTACCCGATTCCCTACCGCTGCCTCTATTCGGTCAACGTGGAGAACCTCTTCATGGCCGGACGCGACATCAGCGTGACCGACGAAGCCCTCGGCACCACCCGCGTCATGCGGACCATCGGCATGATGGGCGAGGTCGTCGGCAAAGCCGCCGCGATCGCCGTGCAACGCGCCTGCACGCCCCGCGAGGTTTATGCGAAGTATTGGAACGAGATGGTCAGTCTCCTCGAACTCCCCGGCCGTGCCCGCCGCGCCACGCTTGAGACGCCGTTCCAAATCGCCGGCGTTGCCCCCGCACCCGTGGATGACAACGGTGGCCGCGGCGGCGGCATCAACCCCGCCAATCTCCCCGGCATCGTGATCGACAACAAAGCCGCGCAGCTCACCGGCTCCTGGACTTCAGGCGCCAACCTCGACCACGTCGGCCCCGACTACACCTTCGCCCGCGGCCCCGGCCACAAAGCCTCGTTCGCCTTCACCGTCCCCGCCGACGGCCGCTACGAAGTTCGTTTTGCCACCGCCCCGCACGAAAACCGCGCGAGCAACACCGCTCTCGTCGTGCGCCACTCCGACGGCACCACGCCCGTCACGGTAAACCAACGCAACCCCGCCCCCATCGGCGGTCGCTGGGTCTCCCTCGGCTTTTTCAACTTCAAGGCCGGCCAACCCGCCGCCGTCGAAGTGGACGCCACCACCGCCGACGGCAACGTCCACCTCGACGCCGTGCAGATTCTTCCCTCGAAGTAGATCAAATCCCGCCCGCTCTTGTCTTCACCCGCGAGACCTCACGCCGGCGTCCACGCTCAGGGGAGATGGAAAACTTCGTCCAGTCCCCGCGAGACCGGACTGTGGTCCGGATTGCACGGCATCAGGTCGCGCATGTGCGCCCACCACTTGCGGCAGACTTCCGTCTGGGCGATTGCGGACCACTGCGCCTCGTCCTCGATCTCCGCGTAGCCGAAGAGTTGGCGCGTCTCGGGATGGAGAAAAATCGAGTAGTTATGCACGCCATGGGCCTTTAGCACCGCCTGGAGTTCGGGCCAAATCGGCTGGTGGCGGCGGCGATACTCCACCTCGAGGCCGGGGTGGACAGACATGACGAAAGCTTTGCGGATCATGATTAGTGCTGGGGAGCCGGCTCAGGCGGCTTGGACGCCGCGGGAACCGGCTCGGCGTCACGCTCGAAGGCTTGGGCGATCACTTCAAACCGATTACGGTCTGCCAGATCACGCGAGATTCTCACACCGTGTTTGGCCAACAGGAGCGCTTCCTTTCCCAACTTCTGGCCGGCCGCCAGCGTCGTCGCCCGCCAGACCAGCCCGCCATCCGTCGGAAACATCTGCACGCCCTCGACCACGACGCCAAATTCTCCGCGGGTCGGGCCCCGCGCGGCTTGCGACCAAACTTCGGCCAACAGTCCGTAAACCTGGGCCATCGGAGGGCGTTGCGACCGGGCGATGAGCAGCGGCTCCACGACGTGCGAGACCTGGGCCTCGCTCAGTCTCTTCTCGGCGCCCGCGGGTTTTAACCGCGCCTCCTCGTAGTTCAGGCGGGCGAGTTCAAAATAGGCGCGGGGGCGCTCGACCTTCGCCTTCGCGGCGGCTTCGAGAAATTTCCGCGCGCGGTCGTCGTTGCCCTCAAGCCGTTCAGCCAGGCCGAGGGCGGCGAGCAACCGCGCCTCGCGTTCACCGCGGATGTAGGGCGCGATGAGCGCCATCCGGGCTTCCCCCGCGTGCCCGCCGAGCCGCAGCGCTTCACCCACGATCCGGCCCGACTCGGCATCGGTCGCGTCACGGAGCGTGAACGGCGGCGGCTCCGGCAGGGACTGCCCTTTCTTCGCCACATATTGCACCGATTTGTAGTCGGTGAATCCGATGTAGGCGCGCAATTCAAAGCTCATTTGCCGGTAGTCCAGGCCAAAGCATTCCTTGAAAACATTCTCCGTCGGCACTTCACGGCCGATCCGCGCGAGGAACTTGATGAAGCCCTTTTGATATTTTTGCCCGCGCCCGTAGAGGCACATGTGGACAAACGCATAGGACTGCGCCTCCCAGTTATTGCGATACCTCAGCGGCGGACCGGCGAATAATTGCGGAAACGGCAGCAACGCTTTTTGAGCGAGCTCGCGGTTGAAATCGCCCGGACGCTCGCCGCCGAAGCCGTCGCCGAGCATGGCGAAGTTGATCCATTTTTTAGTCACATCGATCGACGAGAAAAGCCGCACGAGCCCTTCCTCAAACCACGGCTGCACCTTGCCGCCCATCTGATGGCGGATGAGGTAGCGAAAATATTCCTTATAAAATCCGCGGTAAGGGTCAGACTCCTCCGTCGTGTTGTCATCGCGGAAAATCTCGGCCAATGCGAAGTCCACCACGATGGCACCGCGCTCGGGGTCGTCGAAAAAGAGGCTGTTGGTGCGGTAGCGGTCATCGCCCCGGTCTTTCGGCAGGAAGCGGTCGAAGTCTCGGCCTCGCCCAGTGAGGATGAGGCTGGTGGGGACCACGACGTTCGAGCGCGTGAAGCCGGGCATGATTTCATCCAGCGCCGTCTGCAGCAGGAGGAAATCCTTCACGAACCGCGTCGTCGCGCGCGCGGAGATGCTGGAAAGGATTTCAAAGCCGGGAATGCCCGCATAGCGCCATGCCTCGGGCGGCGGGAGCAAGCGGCTGTCGGTCACTTCGAATTTTGGCAACTCGATGGGTGCTTCCGCGGCGGCGGGCGTGCTCTGGGCGCGAGCGCCCATGCCGCCACACGCGGCCACCAGCCCCACCAGCAGAGCGCGCAAGCCCACCGGAGTGTAATTGAAAGGGGTCATACCCGTGGCGGACACCCACGCCGCGCCGTGGTTCAGGACTTGGTGGGAGCCGCGGGCGGGGCCTTCGCATCGCCGGGCACTGCAGGCGGGAGGCTCGCCTTCAATTCGGCAAACCGCGTCTGCGGCACACCGGCCGGGGCGTAGCGCAGGCCGTGCTCGATGAGCGCGGAGGCGTCCTTAAAGTCGCCGAGGCGGATGCAGAGCAGCGCCGTCCGATAGACGAGGGCAAAACGCTTCGGGTTGAGGTTCACCCCCTCGACGAGCATGCCCATGATGTCGGGTTTGGGCTGGTCCACGCTGCGCGCGTAAGTGTCCCCGATGAGTTCGTAGGTCTCGGGCATCGGCGGCGGTTGCAGGCGGGCCACCAGCAGGGGCGCGACGATGTCAGCCGTCTGCGCCGAAGTGAATTGCGCATCGGGGCCGCCCGGCGCCGCCAGCGCGGCTTGATAACGCAGCCGGGCGAGTTCGAGGTAGGCGAGGGGGCGCACGACCTTGGCGGCGGCGGCGGCTTCGAGAAATTTCTTCGCACGGTCCGGATTGTTGGCGCCGCGTTCGTAGAGGCCGAGCGCCGCGAGCAGGCGCGGGTCGCGTTCGCCGCGGGTGTAGGGCGTGATCAGTGTGGTGCGGGCGGAGTCGGTCAGGTTGGCCAGCAGCATGGCTTCGCCCTTGATGCGGCCGACTTCGGACTCGGTGGCCTCGCGCAGCACCAGCGGCCCGGACTCGGTCAAGCCTTCGCCCTTCTTGGAACTCCAGCCGAGCGACTTGTAGTTGGTGAAATCAAGGTAGCTGCGCACTTCGAGCAGCATGGCGTTGTAGCCGATGCCGAAGCATTCTTTGAAGAGCGCCTCGGTCACGGGTTCCTTCACCGTGCGTGTGATGAAAGTGACGAAGCCTTTCTGGAATTTCTGCCCGGTCTGGTAGAGGCACATGTGGACGAATGCGGTGGACTGCTTCGCCCATTTGCTGCCGATGGAGTTGCGGGCGATCGGATCGTCGTGTTTCACCGCGAACAGTTCGGGAAACGACATGAGCCGCGTGCGCTGGAGCGCGGCGTTGAAATCGCGGTCGTCGGCGGCGGCGGTGAGCGCGGGCACCGACTCGCCGTCGCTTCCGCCGACGGCGTTGATCGCGGCGGCGTTGGCCTGACCGATCGAGACGGTGTTGGGGTCTTCGAGCTTCGCGAACTCGATCAGCGTCGGGCTGAATTTCATGCCCATGAGCAACTGCGCGAGACCTTCCTCCAGCCATGCGCCCATGCGCGGGGTGGTCCGGGCAAGGAGGGAGTGAACGTATTCCCGGTAGAGCTGCTTGTAAGTGTCCACCTCGATACTCCCGTTGTTCTCGACGCCGCTCGGGTTGAAGGCCAGATCGAGCCCGGCCAGCCCGATCTCGCGGGCCTGCAAATCCACGATGATGGCGGAGCGCTCGTTATTGCGCAGAAACAGGCTGGCCATCCCCTGTGCGGGGCCGGCGTTGGCGGCCTTCGGGACGAACGCGTCGAATTTCCCGCCCCGCCCGCACAGGATGAGTGAAACGGGCGTCGGGCTGCGCCCGATGAGCGCGGGCCAGACCACGCCAATGGCCTGATTGAACAGCTGAAAATCCGCGATGAGTCGTTTGGTCTCTTTGTCCGAGGCATTGGAGAGAATCTCGAAGCCGGGAATCTCGGCGTGACGCCACGACTCGGGTAGCGGCAGGTCGCGCGCATCGGTGACGGTGTAGACCGGCAAGGCGACGATCGGGCTGTCTTTCGCGGCGGCGGCGGAGTCCTGCGCTCGCAGGCCGCACGCGCCGACAAATAACAGGGACGAAAACACCATTTTACGCAGCGAGGGATGAGCGATCATGTTTTTTTGATTTGGGCGGACGGGGTAACCAGCGGGCGCCAAGCGGATTGGCTGCGACGCCGTGAGTTGCGAACAGTTTGACGCGGCGGTCACGAACAAAGTTTCAACATCGTCGGCCTTTGGGCGGAAGGGCCGGTCGTTTTACCCGCTTGCTTCCCGTCGCCGGCCCTCGGCAAGCTCCGACTCGCGTTTTTTGCTCGGGTGATGGAATGGCAGACATGCGGGTCTTAGAAGCCCGTGCCGTAAGGCGTGCAGGTTCGAGTCCTGTCCCGAGCACCAATTTTCCCAACGCGAATCGCCCTAGCGGCGATTTTGCCGCAATTTTACGCGCTGCAACAAACTCCTCCCGACATGGCACCTAAAGCATTTATTTCCTATAGTTGGACTTCACCGATATTTCAAAGTCAGGTGCGTCAATGGGCTGAACGGCTGGCTTCTGATGGAGTCGAGATTGTGCTCGATCAATTCGATCTAAGAGGAGGCTAAGACGAGTTCGGCTCATGGAGCGCATGGTCACAGGTCCCAGCGTCACACATGTGCTCATGTTCAGCGACAAGCGCTTTTCGGAAAAGGCGAACAAACGGGAGCGGTTCGCTTTTCAGAAAGAAAAGCCGTCCAAGCAGGACGGGGCGGGCGGGGTTCATTCGAGAATCTCGTTAATCTTCAGAGCCTCGATACAATCGTGTGACGCTTGGGGATCTAAAAAATCCATCCTCGTTACGCGCTCGGTGTATCTTACGCCTCAGCTTGGCTCGGAGACAGGCAACCTGAACTCCGCGCGGAGATTCCGCGCGCTCTCGCGATGCCTTACGCCTCAGCTTGGCTCGGAGATGGTCAACAGCTCGAGCAATTGAGCCGACGTATATTTTTTTCCGTCAACGCCCCGCACCGAGCTCCATCACGAGTCGCGACAGCAAGTAAACGCGCGGCGTGATGCTCATGAGATCGACGTATTCATCGACGCTGTGGCCGCCGGCGCCGACGAAGCCCAAGCCGTCGAGCGTTGGCGTGCCCACGCCCGCCGTGATGCCGCTGTCCGCCGCGCCGCCCACGGCCTCACCGCCCAGCGTGCGCTCGAGTTCCGCGTAGAGCGGCTGCGCCTTGGCGGCCAGCGCGTCGGTGGTGGCATTGCGCAGAAAGGGCGCGAAAACGCGCGTCAGTTTCACGGTCACCTCGCAGTCGGGGATCAGTTTGTTTTTTGCGGTCGCCATGAGGCGCTCCTCCAACCGGTCAAACTCGGCATCGCTGAAGGCACGCACATCGGCGCGCGCGACGGCGAGATCGGGGATGACGTTGGTGCGGTCGCCGGACTGCACGACGGTGAAGTTGATCGTCGTGGCCGTCGTCTTGTCGCCGAGTTGGGAGAGCTGGAGCATCTGGTGGGCGGTCTCCATCGCGGCATTGCGGCCGGCCTCGGGCGCGTTGCCGGCGTGGGCCGCCTTACCTTTGACGGTAAGTTCAACTACGCCGCTGCCCTTGCGCGCGAGGATGAGATTGTCGCCCGGCCGGCCGGCTTCGAGGTTGAGGGCCACCTCGTGCTTGCGCGCGAGGTTCTGCATCAACTGGCGCGTGCCGATGGAGCCGGTCTCTTCGTTGGTGTTGAGGAGAAAGGTGATTTTACCGAAATCCTTGAAGTCGATTTCCCGCAGCACACGGAGCGCGCAGATACCGGCCACGACGCCGCTCTTGTCGTCGAGGACGCCGGGCCCGTAGGCGCGCTGGCCTTCGATCCGGAAGGGACGTCGAGCCGCTTCGCCCACCGGCCACACGGTATCCATGTGCGCGACGAGGAGCACGCTGTGAGCGCCGCTACCGGTGAAGGTGGCGACGATATTTTTCCCTGGCAACGGGGCGGAGGTGACCAACTCCACGGTGGCGCCGAGCTTGGTCAGCTCCTCGACGACGATGCGCCCCACCTCGTCGATCCCGGGGCCGTGACCGGTTCCGGTGTCGATGGAGACGAGCCGCTGCAACAGCTCGACGGCGGCGGGTTTGGCGCGCTCGGCGGCGGCAAAGACCCGCTCATCGCGAGTGGCGGCCGAGGCCCGCGCCGCGAATAAAAACCCAATCACACCCATCGAAACCAACCTCGTGAACGATAACATGACTCCGTTCTCAATCGTCTGCGGCCGGTCGGCGCGAGCCGGAAATCACCCGCACCGCATCACGGCGCCACGCCGAGCCGGTCACCCATCTTCGCGAAGGTCTCGACGTGCTGAGCGCTCTGGGCGCGGATGTCGGCGTCAAACTCGATGCGGCCTTTTTGAAAAACCGTGATCACGCACGAACCGCCAAACGCGAAGAGGCCCTTCTCCTCGCCCTTCACCACGTCGCGGCCGAAAATATAGCTCTGCACGATGCTGCCGACATTGGTCGCGCCGACCTCAAGCATCGCGACCTCGCCGAAGCCGGGCGCGGCGATGAGCGTGAGCTCGCGCTTGTTTTCGATCAGGTAGCGAAGGTTGCGCCGCAACGCGATCGGACTGACGGAATGAAGCCAGCCGTTGATCAACACCGCCTCGTTCGGCGTGCCGCCCACCGGGAAATGGAAGCGGTGATAGTCCACCGGGCAGAGCCGCGAAATCAGCATCGAGCCGCCGGCGAATTTCTTTGCGAGCACCCGCTCGGCTTCGGGCAGTGCCGCTTCACCGAGCAGTTCGGCGAGCGTGAACTTGCTGCCCTTCACGTAAAATCCACCGACCTCATCCACATTCTGAAACGCGAGGTGGCGACCATCGGCGGGGAACACCGCGACGTTATCACCGGGGGCGATGGGACGGGCGGACGGTTTCAGCGCACGGTAGAAAAACTCGTTGAAGGTCTTGTAGTCGAAGGGCGATTTCAGGAACTCGTCCACATCGAGCCCGTATTTCGCGATGAACGGGAGGATCTCCAGCGCACTTTCGCGCTTCGACATCTTCCGCCCATACCACTGGGAAAACCACGCTCGCCGCCCGGCGAACCACATAAAAAACCGGCCGGCCGGATTCTCATAGGCAAAGCGCAACCAGCCCTCGAGGTAGATCTGTTCTGTTTGGAGGGCCCGGGTGTAGCGATCGTAGTAGCGGAGGGGTGCGGACATCCGGTGGACTCTGCGGTGGCGCGCGTTGACCTCAACGCGCTTTTTACGGGAATCACCCGCGCCCTCGCCTCATCGTCAGCACGCCGGGTTTGGACGCAAATTTTACGCCGCTGCGCGCGGCGACTGCGCCCGAAATGAGCGCGCGTCGCCTTGGTCTTGATGTTGCGCCGCAAGAAACGCTCCAGTGGACGCGCGCCGAACCGGCCGCGACCGCCCCCGTTAACTTCCGCTATTTTCCCGCCCCCTTCGCCCTCGCCCGGCGGGCGGTGCGATCAAAAGTCCAGTTGAGCACGGGCGCCAACACGCTGTGCAACCACGCGAGCGCCGTCAGTTGAAACCCCGGGGTCACACTGAACCGTCCGCGCGCCAATCCCTCCAAGGTCGCCCGTGCCACCGCGTCCGCCGTCCAAAGCCCGCCGCCGGCCGTGATCGCCTTCGTCTCCACCGGCTTCGTGCGGTTCTCCTCCGCCAACTGCGGCGTATCCGTGTCCGGCGGATACACGATCACGATCCGGACGCCGGAGCCCGCAAGCTCCGCCCGCAACGACTCCGCCAGGCCGCGCAGCGCGAATTTCGAGGGCGAATACGGCGTGTAGCCAAAAAAGCCGTAGAGCCCCGCGCCGGAGGAAATCAACACCACCGCGCCCCTGCCCCGCCGCCGCATCGCCGGAACGACGGCCTTCAGCGGATAGAGCGTGCCGAAGAAATTCACCGCCATCGTGCGCTCGAACACCTCCACCGGCACCTCCTCGAAATACCCCGGACGCGCGATGCCGGCCGACGTGATCAACACGTCCACCGGCCCGTGAAGCGCCTCGGCCTCCGCCAGCGCCGCCATGATCTCCGCCTGCACCGCGACATCCCCCGCGAACACACCCACCGCCGCACCCGGATGCGCCACCCGGATCTCCGTCTGCGCCGCGGCGAGTTTTCCCGCATCGCGCGCCACCAGGCTCACGCGCGCTCCCGCGGCGGCGACCTGCCGGGCCAGGGCGAGTCCGATCCCGCTAGATCCTCCCGTAATGAAAACGTGTTGGTCGCGCAGGGAACGGAAATCGGCGGCAGGCATAACCGTTCGATGGACAGGGCGCCCCGCCGGCTCAAACGAAAAGGCCCGGCCCAACCCCGGCACTGCGATGACAAACACCGGCAACAAGCGCACTTGCCCCCGTCAGTCCGCTCCGACCACAGACGCCAATTCATTTCCATCCATCTTCCCGTCAAGACGTGGTTTCTGCTTACCCCCGCGCCAATCGTCGCTGAATCGCCCCTGACCGCCGCACGTCGTTAAAGGGGTTCAGCCGCTCATCTGATCATGGATACAGCGATCGCCATCATTAGTCTCGGCGCCCATTTCCCGGGCGCGCGCGGCGCGCCGCTTTTCGGCGGAAGATCCGCGAGGCCCGCGTCAACGTCCGCCTCGTGCCGCGCGAACGCTGGAACCAATCGCTGACGCACAGAGGAAATCGTCGGCACGCCAACGAAACGCCTGCGCGCGCCGGCACGTTCGTCGATGGCTTCGACCAGTTCGCGCCAGAATTTTTCGGCGTTGCACCGAAACGCGCGCGGCTGATAGGTCCGCAACAGCGCCTCGTGTTCGAGGTCGCGCGCCACGCCTTGGAAGACGCCGGCTATGCCCGCCGCCCGCTTGCCGCGGGACGCGTCGGCGTTTACGTGGGTGCCAGCACGTCCGACCATTGCGCGCTGATCACCAGCCCCGTTGAATCTCCCCGGCAATCTCGCCGGGCGGACCGGCATCGCCCCGGCGCTGGCCCCCGAAGCGATCACCGCCGCCGTTGGCGCGTTGCCGCTGACTCAGGCCTACACCATCGTCGGCCAGAAGCTCAACATGATCGCCGCAAACGCCAGCCAGGCGTTCGATTTCAACGGCCCCGCCTTCACCGTGGACACCGCCTGCAGTTCCGCCCTCTCCGCGTTGCACGGGACGACGCTGCACCTGCGTCACGGCACCGAGGATGCCGCGCTGGTCGGCGGCGTTTACGTCCAGCTCGATCCCACGATGATGGTCTGTTTCAGCCGGATCGGGACGCTGTCGTTCAGCGATCACTGCCGGCCCTTTCAGGCAGCCGCCGACGGCTTCGTGTTCGCCGAGGGCGCCGGGATGGTCGCGTTGAAACGGCTGGGCGATGCGCAACGCGACGGTGATCGCGTCATCGCCATCCTGCGCGGCGTCGCGATGAACAACGACGGCCGCGGCACCGGCCCGCTCACGCCCAACGCCACCGGCCAGGCCGCCGCCATCGCCGAGGCCTGGCGCACCGCGGGCTGCGATCGCACCTCGGTCGGTCTGATCGAAGCGCACGCCATCGCGACCCCCGCCGGCGACGGGATCGGGCTCGATGCGCTGACCAGCGCCTTCGCTTCGTAGGTCCGCGCGCCCGTCGCTCTCTCTTCGCTGAAGGCCAACATCGGCCTCGGCCTTGCGTCCGCCGGCACGGCGTCGCTCCTGAAAGCAACGCTGGCCGTCCACGACGGTTTTCTTCCCCCGCGGCCGATCAGCGGTCCGCTGTGCAAGGAATTCCCCGGTTCCGCCGAGTAGCTGCGGATTCCGCGAGCGAGCGAAGCGTGAACGACGCGCGATGGCGGACGCCGCCGCGCCGGCGTCAGCGCCTTCGGCTTCGGCGGCACCGACGTTCACATGGCGCTCGAAGCCGCGCCCCCGGTCGCGCCTCGCCGTGCCGTCGTGACGGTGCCGCACCGTTTCGAATTCTCCGCCCCGGATCGCGCGCTGCTCGAACAACACGTCGCCGCGGTCAACGACGCCGTGCGCTTCCAGCCGGAGCGCGCCGCCGACATCGCCTTCACCCTTTTAACCGCGTGGGCGTTCAGCGAACCGCTGACAGTCGCTTGCTGCTCGTTCAGCAAAGCCCCACTCTGTCCAACGATGTCCGCGGAAAATACCGAACTCCACCGCCACTCCGCGACATCGTTGGCTCGTGGGCTGCGGGAGGGAAAATGGACCAGTGTCGCACTCACGGAGCATTTCCTCCGGCGCATTCGGGAGATCAATCCACAGATCCACGCCGTGCCCTATGTTTTTGAGAAGGAAGCGCTGGGCCAGGCCCGGGCGTCGGATGCGCGGCGTGCGTCCGGAAACGTGCTGAGTGAGATCGATGGACTTCCGATGACGATCAAGGACGCGATGCGGGTGAAAAATTCTTCCAGCACTTATGGGACGTGGCTGCTGCGATTCTATCGCCCCACGGGCGACAGCCAGCTCATCAATATTCTCCGCAAAAGCGGCGTCGTATTTTTGGGGCGCACCGCGGTTCCCACTTGGTCGTTCGATTGGAACTGCAAAAACTGGCTCTACCCGGAGTGCGTCAACCCGCACAACTCCAGCCGCACGCCCGGAGGCTCTTCCGGCGGAGCGGCGGCCGCTTTGGCCAGCGGATTGACCCCCTTGGAGCTTGGCTCCGATGTCGCAGGATCGCTCCGCTACCCCGCGCATTGCTGCGGAATCTACAGCCTGCGGACGACCGACGGCTGGTTGCCCATCGATGACTTCGGCCCGGAAATATTCGGCCCTCTCTTCCGGCAGCTCCTGACCCTTGGCCCGATGGCCGCACACGTGGAGGACCTCGCTCTGCTGCTGGGGCGATTTGCCAGTCTGATTCCGGAACGAGCAAGACCCTGCGCCGCGCCCAGCGGTGGCCCGCTGAAAATCGCCTTTTCGCGTGATCTCCTGGGCGTGCGCACCGAACCGTCTTCCGCCGCATTGTTTGACCGGTTTCTCGGACGTCTCGAAAGCCGGGGCCACACGCTGGTCGAAGCCAAACCGCCCATTGATTTCAGTGAACTCTACCGCGACTGGGGAATCCTTGCCGGCCACGAGAATGTCTCCGCCATGCCTTGGATCGTGCGCCGGCCTCCGCTTCTGGCCTTTTACGCGTGGTGGACGCTCAACCGTCGCATGGGCCGTGGACCGTTCACCACCCATTTCAAAAACGGCCTGTTCGCCAGCGAAGCGGACTACGCGGCGGCCTGCGCGCGGCGAACGGTCATCTTCGACACAGTCGACCGTTTTTTCGCGGAGCACGCGCTCTGGATTTTGCCTGTCTCACCGTCGGCCGCCATCCCGCGCTCCTGGAGCGGGAAAATGATTCAGACTGCAGACGGCAAATTCGATTACTCAACCTACCTCGGCTCCTACTTGGCGCCAACGACCGTCTTGGGCACGCCCGTGCTCACCTGCCCCATCGGCGTCGACCACGATCAAATGCCGGTGGGCGTCCAAATCCACGGACCGAGATATTCGGACCGATGGCTGGTTCGGGCGGTCATGGATTTCGACAGCTTACGCACGCCCGCGAGAACGCGCCGGCCATCCTACTAATAGACGCATACTCACTCATTGGCCGCGTGCACTTCTTGAACCGGCGCCCGTTTGTCGTTCCGAACAGTGAAAGTCGTTACCACGCTCTTCCGCACAATGTCGGGGAGATGACAGTTCGAATCAGATCGCACGTCCTGACCCTTACGATGCGACGCGACCGGGACGCACCCCAGAAGCTGCCCCACCAGCGAGTGGGGCGCCTCGCCATCAGTTTCTTGTGGCGGGCTTTTCTCGGACCAGCACCAGTCCATCGTCCTGCACGGTGAACGCGACGTGGGCCCCTTCGCCCACTTCTCCGATGATCAGCGCGCGCGCCAGCTTGGTCTCGATATTACGCTGCAAGAAACGCTTCAGCGGACGCGCACCGAAGACGGGATCGTAGCCCTTTTCGGCCGCCCAGTCCTTCGCCTTCTTGTCGAGCGTCACGGTGACGCGACGATCGGCAAGGCGCTTGTTCAGGTCGGCAAGCAGCAGATCCACGATGCTCGTGATTTCCTCGAGCGTGAGCGGCTTGAAGAGGATTGTCTCGTCGATGCGGTTGAGGAACTCGGGGCGGAAGGATTTGCGCAGCTCCATCATCACGCTCTCGCGCACGCTTTCCGGAATCGTGTCGCCGGTCACACCTTCGAGCAGAAAGCGTGAACCGAGATTCGAGGTCATGATGATGATCGTATTCTTAAAATCGACGGTGCGGCCCTGCGAGTCCGTGATACGCCCGTCGTCGAGGACTTGCAGCAGCACGTTGAACACATCCGGGTGCGCCTTTTCGATTTCGTCGAAAAGAATCACCGCGTAGGGCTTGCGTCGCACCGCTTCGGTCAGCTGGCCGCCCTCGTCGTAGCCGACGTAGCCGGGGGGCGCGCCGATGAGCCGCGAAACGCTGTGCTTCTCCATGTATTCCGACATGTCGATGCGCACCATCGCGGCCTCGGTGTCGAAGAGCGTCTCGGCGAGCGCCTTCGCGAGTTCGGTTTTGCCCACGCCCGTGGGCCCGAGAAACAGGAAACTCCCGACGGGGCGGCGCGGGTCTTTGATGCCACTGCGCGCGCGCAGAATCGCTTCGGTCACGAGCGTCACCGCCTCGTGTTGGCCGATCACGCGCTCGTGCAGCACGTCTTCGAGGCGCAGGAGCTTTTCCTTCTCGCCCTCGACGAGCCGCGTGACGGGCACGCCGCTCCATTTGGAAACGACCTCGGCGATTTCTTCTTCGGAAACCTCTTCCTTAAACAGCGTGGTCTGCTCGCGGCCTTTATTTTCGAGGCGCTTCAACTCCTCCTCCATCTGCGGGAGTTTGCCATGGCGCAGCTCGGCGACCTTGTTGAGGTCGTAAACGCGCTCGGCTTTGTCCATCTCGATGCGCGTGGCGTCGATTTCTTCGCGGAGTTTGCGCGTCTTCTGCACGGAGGCTTTTTCTTTTTCCCAGTGCAGCTTGATGCCCTTCGCGGTCTCGCGGGATTCGGCGAGTTCTTTGCGCAGCGTGTCGAGCCGGCGCTTGCTGGCGTCGTCTTTTTCTTTGGCGAGCGCGGTCTCCTCGATTTCGAGGCGAAGGACCTTGCGCGTGAGTTCATCGAGTTCCTGCGGCATGGAGTCCATCTCGGTGCGGATCATCGCACAGGCCTCGTCCATGTGATCGATGGCCTTGTCGGGCAGGAAGCGGTCCGTGATGTAACGGTTCGAAAGCGTGACAGCCGCAACCAGCGCGGAATCCGTGATGCGGACGCCGTGGTGCTGCTCGTACTTGTCCTTCAAGCCACGCAGGATCGAGACGGTGTCTTCCACCGTCGGCTCGGCGACGAAGATCGGTTGGAACCGGCGCGCCAGAGCGGCGTCCTTTTCCACGTGCTTGCGGTATTCGTCGAGCGTGGTCGCGCCGATGC
>JACMRG010000114.1 GCA_014376585.1 Opitutaceae bacterium
AGCCAAGTGCGCTCTTTGGCGGTGAGCTTGTCGGCGGTGGCTTTGAGTTCGGCAATCGACATGGTGCGGAGCGTGGGAATCAGGAGGTTTTTTGCCAGCGCTTAAGGTCGCGGGCGAGGGCCTCGTTGACCTCGGTCATCTGGATGCCGACGGAGGCGAGCTTGGCGGAGGTCATCACGCAGTTGGAGCGGGGAGTCTTGGCGGCGATGTGCATGAACTCGGTTTCGTCTTTGAAGAAGACGTAGTCTTTTTTGAGCACGCCGCTTTTTAGGATGTGGTCCACGACTTGGCGCGTGGTGACCTGGCCGGGGTTGGTGACGTTGTAGGTGCCAAAGGGCACGCGTTTTTCCCAGCAGGCGAAGGTGGCGGCGACGAATTCCTGGAGTTGCGAAATCGAGTTGGTGGCTTCGAGGAGGCGCTGGTAGCGCATCAGCTTGGTGAGGTAGTTGCGCGGGCTTTCGCGGTGATCGAAAGGAATACGGAGGCGCCAGAGATAGACGTCGGGTGTGCCGGTAAGGACTTCTTCGCCCAAGGCCTTGGTGCCGCTGTAAAAGGAGCAGTTGTTTTGGCGGAAGGTGAAGTTGGGGGCATCGGTCTCGGCAAAGCCGGAGCCATCGGGGAGGGAACCGGTGAAAATGCAGCCCGAGGAAACGTGGCCCCAGGGGACGCCGGCGGCGGTGCAGGCTTCGGCGATGCGGCCGGGAAGGACGGCGTTGCCGTCGAGGCACTCGGCTTTGTGGAGTTCGCAGGCATCGACGTTGGGTTTGCCGGTGTAGCCGGCGGCGTTGATGAGGAAGGCGGGTTTATCGGCGCGGAGAGCGGCGGTGAGGACGGCGGGATCGGCGTAGTTGACCTCGGCACGCTTCAGGTTGCGAAAGGGTATGCCCTTCTGCGTGAGAAGTGCTTGGTAAGCTTGGCCGACGTAGCCGGAACCGCCGAGGAGGTAGATCATAATTGAAAGGAGGGAGGTAGGGAAATGGGCGCCCCACGAGGGAACAAGGTTTTTTGCGGGCGCAAAAAAGCCGCCGCCCGGGGAAGGACGGCGGCGAGAGAAAGAATCAGGGAAAACCTTAGCGTTCGGAGAGGGTGGTGGTCGTGCCGACGAGGACGCCGCGCATCATTTTGAAGAAGACATCGGTGTTATCCATCGCGCCGGTGAAGGCGACGGCACCGCGGCCGTAGGCGGAGAGGGGAATATCGGACGCGGTGTGGACGGCGCTGCTACCCGGGACCTGGCCGGCGATGAAGTAGCCGCCGACGGTGTCGCGCTGCGTGGGATCGGAGGGATAGGTGTTGAGGGGAGCGGTGCCGTTGAAGGGCTGCTGGGTGTCGCGCAGGGGGCGGGTGTTGCCGAACCAGTCTTCGTAGCGGTCGCTGTTGGCGGCGTAGCCGATGAGGAGTTTGCGGTCGGGGTTGGTGGTCGAGGGATAGCCGTCGCCGAGGATGTTGTAGACGGGGAAGCCGGCGAGGTCGTAGGTGCCGACGACTTGGTCGCGCAGGCCGGCGACGCCGCTGTTGGCCGTGGTGGCGCGCGTGGCGAGGCTGGCCGTCGTGACGACGGAGGCGCCGATGATGTTGGCACCGGAGCACTCGTGGTCGGCGGTGATGATGACGAGTGTGTCGGGGTTGGCGGCGGCGAAGGCTTTGGCGCGGGCGATGGCGCGGTCGAACTCGAGGGTTTCAAGAATCCAGCGCTCGGAATCCATGTTGTGCGCCTGCTTGTCGATGCTGGCGCCTTCGATCATGACGACGAAACCGTTAGGATTTTTCGAGAGAACGGAGAGGGCCGCGTCGGTATTCTCATCGAGCATGGGCTGGTCGGGGAAGCCGTAGTCGGCGACGACGGAGCCGGAGCCGCGGCGGCCGTCGATCTTGTCGAGGGCGACGTTCATGTTGGAGAGAGCGAAGAGGCCGAGGAGTTTGGTGGCGCCGGCGGCGGTGGCTTTGAGCTGGGTAGAGTTGGCGGCGTAGGTGAAGCCGGCGGTCTGGAAGTCGGTGATGAGGTCGCGGGTGGCGTCGAGTTTGCCGGGCGCGATGCTCCAGCCGGCGGCGAGTTCGTCGGGGAGGATGTAGTCGCTGCCGTTGGCGCGGGCGGAGCCGGCGGTGGTGGCGGGGAGGAACCATTTGCGACCGCCGCCGAGGAGGACCGTGAGGTTGGCCTTTGCGACGGACTCGTCGAGATACTGATCGGCGATGCCGGTGCCGGCGCCGCGGTTGGCGGTGTGGACGGCCCAAGCGGCAGGAGTGGCGTCGAACACGTCGGCGGTCGTCACGATGCCGAGGGATTTGCCCTGGGTGCGGGCGAGGTATTCGCCGAGGTATTCCGTGCGGGGATTGTCAAAGGCATCGGTGGTATCGTCGGGGAAGACGCCTTCCTGGTTGTTGTTATTTTTATTGCCCGTGGAATAGCAGGAGGCGCCGGGGGCGGAGTCTGTGACGATGGAATTGAGCGAGCAGGTCTGGACAAGGCCGGTGATGGGAAACGTGTCCATGGCGAGGGGCGCGAGGGCCTTGCCCTGCGAGACACCGTTGACGACGAAGCGGGCGGCGGTGCGATGGGCGATGCCCATGCCGTCGCCGATCATGAAGATAATATTTTTGATCTTCGTCCCGGAGGCGTTGCCGAGGGAGACGACCTCGAAGTTGCCGGAAGCGGCGGCAGAGACGCCGAGGCTGTCAGTGGTGAGGACGGCGAGGTTGTGGATGCCGGGAGTGGGGTTGCTGTAGGCGCTGAGGGTGGCAACGGCGGTGTTGGCGGGGAGGCCGGCGACGGTGGCTCAGGTGAGATTGACGGGGCCGGGGACGGTGACGCCGTCAACGACGAAGGCCACGCCGAGGATCCGGGCGCCGGTATCGGGCTGAAGGGTGGCTTGGAGATCAAAACGCTGGCCCGGGAGGAAGCGCGCGATGATGGGCGGGTTGGGATCACCAAAGGAGAAGAGATCGCTGGGCGGCGTGAGCCGGGAGACTTTGGGCGCGGCGAAGGCGGTGCCGGTGAGGGCGACGCAGAGGGCGGCGAGCGGGAGGATGGTTTTATTTAATTTCATGGCTGGGAGGAAATTTGCGGGGAAGCAGGGTGGTGGTGACGAGGGGATGTTGGTTGGCGAGAGGCGTGAGCGCGGGTGCGTCGAGGTGCATGCGGATGAAGGAGTTGCGGCCGTCGGGCTCGGAGTGTTGGCCGAGCTCAAGACGGCCGGCGAGGAGGAGCGGGCCGGGGGTGAGTGGGACGGGCGTGCCGGGCGCGAGGGGCACGAAGACGCGCACGACTTGCGGCGGGAGATCGTCGCAGGCGCCGTATTCGATTTCGTCCGTCTGGATCGGCTGGGGGGCGAGAAGGAGGACCCCGGAGGTGGGCAGGGTCTGGCGCACCATGAAACCGACGAGGCGGACGGGCCGGCCATCAAGCGCGCGGAGCTTGGCGGAGAGTTCGAGCCCGCGGTCGCCGATGGGGCCGAAGAAATCCGAGAACTCCAGATCGGTGACGCCGGCGGGTGCGGGTGGGCGGGGAGGGAGGAAGGCGCGGGCGTCGCGACGGAGAATATCCCACTTGGCAGTGGCGCGGGCCCAGGTGACTTCGGCGGCGGTGGGCGGGGCGTGGCGGTTATGGGCGGAGAGGGAGGAAAGCGCGAGGGCGGCGAAGGCGGTGGAAGCTAGGACGAGCGGGAGCGGACGCATCGCGAGAGGATAAGCGTGAAATGTGACGGGGGTGAGACGGGGTGGCGACGAGTGGGTGACGAATCGAGAGCCACAAAAAAACCGCCGCTCCGGTGAGGGAGCGGCGGTTGAGGGAGCCGAGCAGGCGGATTAGAATTCTAACTTGGCACCGACCTGGATGCGCCAGCGGGACATCGTGTTGTCGATGAGGAAATCAGTGGGGGTGAACGTGGCGACCTTGATCTTACCGTTGGTGTTATCGATCGTGGCATTGCCCACGAGACGACGGTCAAACACGTCGTTGACGGTGCTCGGGGCGCGCTCGGTGTAATTAAACAACTCCTTCGAGATGAAATTGCCGAAGTTGGTGAAATCCATGAACAGTTTGAGCTTCGCGGACCAGTGGAGCGGGATGTCTTGGCTGATGCGGAGGTCGAGCTTGTTGACCCAGGGGGCGTAGAACGCGTTCTTGGGGGCGTAGGAGCCGGCGTATTTGGAAAGGCCGTTGGCACCCATGAAATCGAGCATGCTCTGAACTTGGGCGGCGGAGAGAGCCGAGAAGTCGAAGCGCGAATCGCTCGCACCGGTGGGGACGGCGACGAGGTCGTTGCCGGCGAAACCGTCTTGATTGAGGTCGCCGCTGTAGGCGAAGGAGTAGGGCGAGCCGGTGCGGCCCTCGTAGTTCAGGCTGACGAGGGTCGAGGATTTTTTGAGGAAGTTGAACTTGCGGGACATGTTGACCTGCACGCGATTCTTGACCTCGAAATCTGAGGTGCCGGTTTCCACGCGACCTTGGTTGAAGATAGCGTTGCGTTGCCAAGCACCGGACGCGGTGGTCTGGCCGGAGGCTTGGGCTTCGGTGGAGCGACCGCGGGTGTAGTTCACGTTGACGGCCCAATTATTTTTGAGCGGGCGATCCCAAGAGAAGGTGACATAAGTGGACTGGCCGGCGCGGACGTTGCTCGTGCGGTAGATGTTAAAATAGTTCGGATACTTCGCGAAGGTGGCGTTGCTTGAGCCAGGCGATCCTTGGAAATAGGTGCGGCCGTCAGCGGCGACGCCTTTGGCGAAAAGATTCTCGTTCGTGACGAAGAGGGTGTGGTCGTTGATCGAGTGGATGGCTTCGATCGAGATCGTGGAGGCGAAAAAGGGGAGCTTTTGATCCGCACCGAGATTCATGCGCCAGAGAGAGGGCATGTGGGTCTTGTCGTCAGCGAGGTTAACATCAGCACGGGAAAGACCATTCTGGGTGCCGGTGCCAAAGGGATTGGCCGGATCGAAACTGTTGGCGAGGTAGCCGGTGAGGCCGCCGGTGGGTAGGGTGGTGGTAGTGTAGGTGCCGGCGCCGGTCGCTCCGTATGAGTTGGACCAGAAGACCCACGGGGCGCGGCCGACGAAATAGCCGGCGCCGCCGCGGAGCTGGAGGCTACGCTCTTCGTTGACGGACCAGTTGAAGCCGAGGCGAGGAGAAACTTCGGAGGCGCCATCCACGGTGCCGTCGTTGCGGCGCCCGGTATCGGCAAGGAACTGTTTGTTAAGGACGGGGCGGGTGTCGCTCATGGACCAATCGTAGCGGAGACCGCCGTTGACGGTAAGGCGGCTGGAAACATCCCACTTAACCTGGCCGAAGACGCCGGACTGGGTCCACTGGCTCACGTCGCCGTAGGTGCCCTTGAGGGCGAGATCGGTGAAGTTGCGTTGGAAGAAGCGGGGGTTGTCGTTAAGGAAATCGGTGGGCGTGGCGTAGTTGAACACACCGTAGGACAGTTGGCGGAAGAGATTGAATAGGTCGCTCTGCTCGACGTTGAAACCGGTGGTATAAGTGAAGTTACCGCGCGAATAATCGACGCTGGTGCTGTAGCTCTTGGAATCGACGTTAATCTGGTTGCCGTGGCGGAATCGCTCGGTGCCCATCACAATGACGCCGTTGGTGACGGCGGCGCCGAGTTGGTTGACTCCGGAGACGCCGAAGATGTCGATCTCGGGCGCGATACTGGCGGTGGGGGTGTATTGGTTTTGCTTCACACTCGAGTAGGTGACGGTGGACTTGATGTCGGGAGTCCACTGGCTGACGACTTGCGCGGAGTAGCTTTCCTCTTTGCGCTGTTGCGCGTAAAAGTGGGAATCAAACGCAGTGCCGGCGCCGCCGACGAGGTTGGCGAAGGCCGAATTGTTGTTCAGCCCGGAGCCGATGGAGGTGCTGGTGAAGCTACCGAACTGGGGCACTTCGCCCTCGGTGCTGGAGTAGCGGAGCGAGAGGCGGTGGAGGCCGGTGATGTTCCAGTCGAGTTTGAGGAGTTTTTTCTCCTCGGCGGCCTTGCTGGCGGCGTTGCCCCCGAGGGAGCCGTATTTGACTTTGGAAATCTGGGCGACGCGGCTGGTGATGAGGGCGAGATCGGAGCCGCTGACGCCGGGGAGGCCGGCGGAGTTAGGCGAACCGAGGCGGCTGAATTTCTCCCAGTTGAGGAAGAAGAAGACGTGGTCTTTCCACAGGGGGCCGCCGAAGGTGAGGCCCTTGGTGGTGCGCTCGAGGCGTGGCACGAACTTGGTGCCGGCGGTGACGAGGGCGCGGGCGTCGGGGCCCTGAGTTTGCAACCCGGCGAGGTGGTCGCCGCTGAAGATGTAATAGGCGCTGCCCTTGAACTTGTTCGTGCCGCTCTTGGTAACCGCGTTGAGTGCGGCGCCGGTGAAGCCGCTGTAGTAGGCGTCGTAGGGGGCGAGCTTGATGGAGATCTGCTCCAGAGCATCAAGCGAGAGGGGATTGAAGAAGGAGGCAAGGCCGGTGCCGTTGAGGCCGAAGACATCGTTGATGCGATTGCCGTCGATCATGATCGAGTTGTAGCGGTTGTTCTGGCCGAGGGCGGTGATCTGAGCTTCCTCGCGGTCGCCGGATAGGGCTCGGAGGGTGATAACGGGCGAGACGCTAAAAAGGTCGGCAAACGAACGCTGCGAAGTGGATTTGGCTTCGATGCCGGCGAGGGTGAGCACCGAGGCGGGTCCGATGGCCGAGGAGTCGAGTTGGTTCGCTTCGGCTTGGACGACATATTTGTCGAGGGAGACAACATCGCTGGACGCTTGGAGGGTGATAGGGGCCTCAGTCTCGGCGCCTAGCTCGGCTTGGACGTCGCTGAGTTCGGAGGCTTTAAAGCCCTCGGATTTCACGGTGACGGTGTAAGGGCCGCCGGGAATGAGGCTGCGAAGGCTGTAGCGGCCGGACGCATTGGTGACGGCGGTGTAGGTGGTGCCGGTGGGAATGTGGACGGCGGTGACGGCGGCGCCGGGAACAGTCTGGCCTGAGTTGCCGCGAACGAAGCCGGTGAGACCGGCGGTGACGACTTGAGCGAACGCAAACGGCGCGAGTGCGAGGCCGAGGAAGAGGCAAGCGACGCGGAAGAATCCGCGCGATTGGCCCAGTTTAGGAGTCAGGTTGATATTCATGGTTTCTATTGGTGAAGGTAGGAGGCTTTGAGGCGACTGACGCATGTCGAGTGCCGAATGCATCCGGTGCGTGAGGATTTCGTGACGAAAATGGTCAGGAACGCCGGCGATAATCACCACGACTGAAATATTTTTCCAGCCAGACGTAGGCGCAGATGAAAAAGTAGCGGCTGCCCATCTCTTTGATCTTTAATTTGGCTTCGCCGAATTTGCGATTGCGCCAAGAGATGGGGGTGATGGTGAAGCTGTAGCCGCGGGCGATGGCTTTGAGCGGTATTTCTACGGTGAGATTAAAATGCGGGGCGAGGAATGGGCGGCACCCGTCGATCACGGTGCGGCGGTAGGCCTTGAACGCGTTGGTGGTGTCGTTGAGCGGGATGTTGAAACCCACGCGCACGAAGAAATTGGCGAGGCGGTTGACGAGGAGTTTGATACGCGGGTAGTCGACGACCTCGCCGCCCTTGATGAACCGACTGCCAAAGGCGCAATCATACCCCTGCCCGAGGAGCTTCCAGTATTTAACGGCATCGGAAGGGGCGTCGGACGCGTCGGCCATCATGATGACGACGGCGTCGCCTTTGGACTGGTCGAGGCCCCAGACGACGGCGCGGCCGAAGCCGTGTTGACCGAGATTTTGGGTCGGCGCGAGCGTGGGGATAGTGACGCGGAGTTTTTGGAGGACCGACCAAGTGCGATCCTTGCTGCCGTCGTCGACGACGACGATTTCGTGGGGAATTTTTTCGGCGGTGAACGTCGCGTAGATCGCGGCGAGCGTGGAGGGGAGGGATTCTTCTTCGTCACGCGCGGGGATGACGACGCTGAAGAGCGTAGGAGGAGTAAGAAGTGTAAGAGGAGTAAGGGGCACAGTTTTTAAGGGGAGTAAGAAGCGTAAGAGGAGTAAGAGCGGTAAGGGCGGAGGAGGATCTAGTGACAGTGATCGGGCAGCTTATCGGA
>JACMRG010000115.1 GCA_014376585.1 Opitutaceae bacterium
GGGCGAAAACATGCGCGTTTTCCCGATCAGCAATTGGACCGAGATGGATGTGTGGGAATACATCCAGCGCGAGCAATTGGAAGTGCCCAGCATCTACTTCAGCCACCGGCGCCAGTGCGTTCGGCGCGGCGGCCAGTGGCTGCCGGTCAACACGCTGGTGCCACCCAAACCGCACGAAGAAGTGCGCGAACTCGTCGTGCGCGTGCGCACGATCGGTGACATCACCAGCACCGGTTGCGTTGAGTCGCCGGCCGCCACCACGGCCGACATCATCGCGGAGATCGCCGCTGCCCGCGTGACTGAGCGTGGGTCGCGCGCCGATGACAAGTCATCCGAAGCCGCGATGGAAGACCGCAAGAAGGCGGGCTATTTCTGAAAATGTTTGCCGAAGAAGCCATGACTCCCACCGCACTTTCCAGCGCTCCGCACCTCCCCGTCGATATCCTCCGTTTCAATACCTGCGGCAGTGTCGATGACGGCAAATCCACGCTCATCGGGCGCCTGCTCTACGATTCAAAATCGTTGATGGAGGATCAAATCGAGGCGCTCGAACGCTCCGCCGACATCACCGGCGGCGGGCAGATCAACCTCGCCAATCTCACCGACGGCCTTCGCGCCGAGCGCGAGCAGGGCATCACGATCGACGTCGCCTACCGCTACTTCGCGACGCCGCGGCGGAAGTTCATCATCGCGGATACGCCGGGCCACGTCCAATACACGCGTAATATGGTGACGGGCGCCTCGCTGGCCAACCTCTCCATCGTGCTCGTCGATGCGCGCCTCGGCGTCATCGAGCAGAGCCGCCGGCACACCGCCATCGCCGCGCTGCTGCGGATTCCGCACCTCGTCGTCGCGGTGAACAAGATGGACCTCGTGGGCTGGAGCGAGGCGCGCTTTCTGGAAATTCGCGCGCAGTTTGAGGAGTTTCTGCCGCGGCTCGACATCAAGGACGTGAAGTTTATCCCGATGAGCGCGCTGAATGGTGACAATGTCGTCGATGCCTCGACGCATACGCCGTGGTATGTCGGCCCGACGCTGCTCGGGCATCTCGAGACCGTGCACATCGGCAGCGATTGGAATCTTAACGGCTTCCGTCTGCCCGTGCAGTGGGTCAACCGGCCGAACAATCCGACGGACGCGGTGCTCCATGATTTTCGCGGCTTCAGCGGTCAGATCGCGGGAGGCATCGTGCGCGTCGGGCAAAAGATCATCGCATTTCCCGCCGGTCTCGTGACGACGGTGAAGCAAATCTGGACCTTCGACGGGCCGGTGCAGGAGGCGTTTTGCCCGCAGTCAGTCACATTGGTGCTGGAGCACGACATCGACATCAGCCGCGGCTCGATGCTGGTCGGGTTCGACGCGAATCTGCCCGGCTCGCACACGGCGTTGCAGGCGGAAATCTGCTGGATGCATTCCCGTCCGTTGCAGACGGGAAAAAAATATTTCCTAAAACACACGACGCACACGGTGCAGGTGGCCGTCACGGAAATCGTGAGCAAACTCAACCTCGACACGCTCGACGCCGAGGCCGGACCGACCGAGCTGGCTATGAACGACATCGGCGAGATCCGCCTGCGCGCGGCGAAGCCGCTGGTGTTCGACGGCTACGCCACGAACCGACTCACCGGTTCGTTTATCCTCGTCGAGCAGGGGACCAACGCCACGGTGGCCGCCGGCATGCTGCGCCCACCGCGTGAGATCGTGAAACCGGAGAACGCGGATTACGTGATCTGAGGGATTGGATGCGCCAAACTTCGTCGCCGCGCTCGTCGTGAAAATTTCCGTCAAAGTGGACTATGCCTGCCGCGTAATGGCGGAGCTGGCGCGGTTGCACGGCTCGGGAAAGCTCGCGCAGATCGAACACCTTGCGAAGACGGAGGCGGTGCCCGCGAGTTTCTTGGCTCAGATCCTCGGCAAGCTGCGCACGCACGGGCTCATTGTGAGTCGCCGGGGCAATCAGGGCGGGTTCACCCTCGCCCGCGCGCCGGAGGAAATCTCGCTCTACGATATTTTGATGGCGGTCGAGGGCCAGTGCCTGCACTTGAGCGGAAATGTCGCGGGCCGCAGCGGCCGGCGCATGAAACAAGTGTGGGACGAGATCGGTGCCGTGCTCGTGAAGAAGACCAAGGGCTACACGCTCAACCAACTCGCTTCGAAGCAGCAGGCGGAGATGTATTATATCTGAGGGCGGACCGGAGGCGTTGAGAGCTGAGAGTTGAGGGTTGAAAGTTCCAATCTTTGGAACGTGGGCGCGGGATTCCGCGTGGGGGCGAGCTGATCATGGTTTTGCGTGGCGCGGTCGGTTCTCTAGTCGATGGGGATCGGCGCCGTGGCTGGCGGCGCGGACGCGAGGTAAGCAGGAAAGTGTTTGCCAGCGCGGTCTGCGGGCACCGAGCTGGGGCGCAATTTTACACGCATGAACGAAGACATTCTAAAAGCCATCCACGAAGAATTGGTCGCGATCCGTCAGCTGCTGGCCGAGGCCAATAAAGCGGGTCCGGCACGCATTGCCCCTGCGCGTTCCACGAGCACGGCGTCGAGCTATTCGAGCGGCGGCGGCGGGGGCGGCGGTGATGAGGTGATCTTGCAGCCCACGGAGGTCGTGCCGAATGCGGGCGACGTGCAGGTGCATTTCGGAAAAAACAACGGCGTCGCGCTTGCGAAGCTCAGCGAGCGTTCGCTCTCGTGGTATGCGACGGAGCAACCGCCGCGCCTCGACAGCAGTGGTAAGCCGTATCCGGCGCGCCCGCAGGAGACGACGCTGCGCAACGCGGCGCGCACACTTTGGCACCAGAATCGAGGCACGCTCGGCCAGGCTGATGCGCCGAAAGCGGCTTCAGGCGGCGCGGCGGCGGCGGAGATGGCGGCGGTGGCCCCGGCGCATCCTTCGGACGAAGAAGTGCCGTTCTGAGCGAAGGCGGCGTAGGTAGCCTTGTAGTCTAAAGCCGGGACAGAAGAAGGCGGACTGGTGGGAATTTAACCTTTGAGGTTCTTCACCTTGAAGCCGGTGGCGTAGGCCTCGGGATTCGCCGGATCAAACGTGGCGCCGTCGAAGAGTGTCTCGGGCGAGGGGTCGGCGCCGGCGTGGGCGTGGCCGATTTCCTTCATCGCCTCTTCGTAGAGGTCGGCGCGCATGACGCGTTTGGCGATGCCGGTGTAATCGGGCGTGCCGGGGACGAGGCCCGGCGACGGTATGGGGAAAGGAACCACGCGGCATATTTGGCCTGCGGGTAGTTGCAGTTGCGCTTGCTGAAGTGCATCGGCGATTCGCCCTTCCGCTTGCGGCCGCCGCCGTAGTCGAGGTCGCCGAGGAGGCGGCCGAGGATGATCTTCTGGTCGTAGTTGATGTAGGTGGCTTTCGAGACGAGTGCGCACCGTTCAAGGCGATTGGCGTAGTCGTCGAGCCAGACGCTGGCTTCGTGCAGGGCGTCGAGGGCGGCTTTGACGTTTTTTGGGTTTTTCTCCGCGGACTCCTCGGTGAAGGCGCAGGCTTTTTCCGGGTGGTGTTTCCAGATGTCCTGCGTGGCGACGGAGGTGTAGCCGATGCCGTCGGCGATGGCGCGGGCGTTCCAAGGTTTGCCGACGCAGTAGCCGTCCATCTTGCCGATCTTCATCTGCGCGCCCATCTGTGCGGGCGGGACGACGATGAGGTTGATGTCTTTGTCTGGGTTGATGCCGCCGGCGCCGAGGTAGTAGCGGAGTCACATGGCGTGGGTGCCGGGAGGGAACGTCTGCGCGAAGGAGAGGGGTTCACCGAGTTTATTGGCCTGATCGACGAGAGGTTTGATGGCTTTCGGGTCGGCGCCGACCTTGCCCCTCCACTCGGATTTTAGCGTGATGGCCTGGCCGTTGCGGTTGAGCAGCCACGGGATGACCATGGCTTTTTTCGGCGAACCGGCGAGGCCCATGGTCGAGGCGAGCGGCATGCCGATGAGCATGCGCGTGGCCTGGATGGAGCCGGTGGAGGGTTGTCGCGGATGGCGGCCCAGTTGGCGCCTTTCGTGATGGTGGCGTTGATGCCGTATTTTTTAAAAAAGCCTTTTTCGCGCGCGATGACGATGGGCGAGCAGTCGGTGAAGGCGATGATGCCGATCTTGACGTTGGGCATCTCGGGGGCGTCGGAGCCCCCGGCAGCGGTGGCGGCTCGGGAGCGGGTGCCGAGAGCAGACCAGAGCGCGGCGGCGGCGGTGAGGCCAACGCTGCGGGTGAGGAATTGGCGTCGGTTGATCGCGGCGACGTCGGTGGTGGTCGGAGTGGTGGTCGGGGAACCGCCGCGGATGTTATTTGGTGTAGGTTTCATGGTGTAGGTTGAGTTTGAGGGCTTCGTGATGGAGGTCTTCGCGAAACAGGCGGCGGGATAACTCGGGGGAAAGGGTGGCGACGGAGAGTAGGCCGGCGGCGGCGAGTTCGGCCTGGAGCGCGGTGGCTTTGGCGGCGGTGGGGATGTTGGCCCCGTGGCGGGAGAAGACGTGAAAATCGGGGACGGATTCCACGCGACCGTGCCTACCGTCGAAGCGGCCGGTGAGCGCAGGGGCGATGACGCGGGCGGGGACGTTCAAGTAGCGGGCGCCGGAGAGGAGTTCGGCCAACGGTTCGCGGTTCTGAGGTTCGCCGCACCAGCTGCAGGCCTCGATGAGGGCGGCGACGAGGGCGGTGTGTTCGGCAGCGCGGGTCTTCGCGAAGCGGGCGGTGACCATGAAGACTTTCTCGACGTGGCCGGGGGCTTGCGCGGCACTCCAAGCCGGGCACCAACCGGCGCCTTCGCGGACGGCGAGAGTGTTCCAAGGTTCGCCAGCGCAGTAGCCGTCGATGGTGCCGGCGGCGAGGTTGCGAAACATCTGGGCGGGCGGGACGGCGACGATGCGGACGTGGTGCGCCGGATCGAGTCCGGCGGCGCGGAGCCGGGCGAGGAGGAGCAAGTGATGGGAGGAGCAAGTGATGGGAGGAGCAAGTGATGGGAGGAGTAGTGGAAGACCATGCCGAGCGTGAGCGGGTGTTGGCGCCGCCGGTCGCGGACGTGAGTGCAGAGCGTCGCGCCGTCGCGCACGCCGGCATCTCAGAGGGCGCGGGAGAGGGTGAGGGCGTTGCCGTTGAGATTGAGGATGAGCGCGGTGAGAACATCGCAAGGCGCGCAGCCGAGCCCGGCATGGGTGGCCCAGAGCGTGGGCGCGGGGGCGTGAACGGCGTCGAGTTCGCCGTAGATGATTTTTTCGCGAATGGTGGCCCAGTCGACCTCGCGCTGAAGTTGCACGCGGAGACCGTGGGCCGTGAACAGTCCGCGGTGCTCGGCGACGATGAGGGGCGCGGCGTCGGTGAGAGGGAGAAAACCGAGGCGGAGCGGATGGGCGGGCACGATGGGGGAACGGTGGTGGCGGCGGAGGACGTCATCGGCTGCATTGCCAGAGAACTTAACGCGCACTGTGCCACGAAACGCGCATGGCCTGATTACTGCTCAACGAAGTTTTGATAAGAACGATGAATCCGACTCATCCATGAAACCGACACTCGACAGCAGACAGTTGCATGCCTTTTCGGCGCTCGCCCGCCGGGGGAGTTTTACGCTGGCGGCGAAGGATTTATTTCTGACGCAATCGGCGGTGAGTCACGCGATCAAGGCGCTGGAGGAAGACCTCGGGTGCCGATTGCTGGACCGGGTGGGGAAGCGGGTGATGCTCACGCAATCGGGCGAGCAATTCCTGCGGCACACGGAAAAGATTCTACGCGAGATGGAGGCAGCGCGGGCCGGCCTCGACTCGCTGTCGAAATGGGGCCACGGCCGGTTGCGAGTCGGAGCAAGCACGACGGCGTGCCAGCACATCTTGCCGACGGTGCTGCGGGAGTTTCGGCAGAGTTTTCCGAAGTGCGAGATTCGCATCGAGCCGGGCGACCATGGTTACCAACTCGATTTGTTGCGCAGCGGGCAGGTCGATCTGGCGCTGGTGATCGAACCGCCGTCGCCAGTGCAGGATGAGTTCACGTTCGTGCCGCTTTTTCGCGATGAACTGCGGTTCTTCGTGGCGCCGCTGCATCCGTGGGCGAAGCTCGGTCGCGCGCCCCGCGAGCAGATCGCAAGCGAGACGATCATTCTCTACAACAAGGCGAGTCACACCTTCCGGCTCGTGCGCGACTATTTCCGCGAGGAGAAGGTGACGCTTGATAACATCATCGAGCTGGGCAGCATGGAGGCGATCAAGGAGCTGGTGAAAATCGGCCTCGGAGCCGGGTTGTTGGCGCCTTGGATCGCTCAGGCGGAATTAGAAAGCGGGGCGCTGATTTCGCTGCCGCTGGGACCGCGCAAGCTGCGGAGGCGATGGGGCGTCGCGCATCTCAAGGGGCGGCGGCTCGCTCTGACGGAGGAGACCTTTGTGGGCCTCTGCGATTCGGTGAGTGAAGTGCTGGGTTTAAAAACGGCGAAAGCGCCGGCCGAGTCCGCTGAGTAAGTTGAGCCGAGGTTGTTTAGTTTTCGGGCATTTCAATTCCGCACCCCCTTAAATTGAATCCAGGCTGGTCGGGGGGGGCGTGTGAACGACGCATGGTGATTGTGCGTGCCGCCGGTCGCGGGGGTATTGCCGACATCCGCGCAAACGACTCCGTCGGCCGCACCCGAGTCGACTGCAGTATCCTCGGCGCCGGCGGGTGATAAGGCCATCACGCTTTCCCCGTTTTAGGTCGATACGACGAAAGATTACGGTTACGCGGCCAGCAACACGCAGGCGGGCAGCCGGCTCAATTTGCGCCTCCTCGACACGCCGTCTGCAATCAGCGTCATGACCTACCGAGTTCCTCAAGGACATCGGCGCGTCCAATATCGATACCGCCATCGGGTTTGGCACGAATACGGAGGTGAACAAAAACGATGACAACGGCGGCTACCGCATCCGTGGCATCACTTCTTCCGTGAGCCGCAGCCGCAATTTTTTCCTGGTCAGCGGCGATCAGATCAAGGCGAGTTCGGATCTCTACAATGTTGATCGCATCACGACGTCCCGCGGCCCCAACGCGATTCTCTTTGGCGATGCCGATCCTGCGGGCGTCATCGACGTCAGCACCAAGAAGGCGAATTTGAATCGCAATCTGGGTGAGTTCGCCCAGCAGGAGGACAGCTACGGCGCCGGCAAGCGCGCCAGTTTCGATTGGAATCATGTGATCCTGCCCGGCCGCCTCGCCCTGCGTGTTGATCGAATGTATCGGGATGTGAATGGCTTTCGTAGGAATTCTCCCCAGCGCGACCGGAACGTCGATCTCATGGGCGCGGCCGTGCTCGTCAAAAAGGAGAATTACGGCCTGTCGGCCCCGTGCGATTATAAAAACGATAACGGCACGTGCGACTATATGCGCGTCAACCAACGCACCGACCAGTTCCCCTACTGCCGGGCCAATGGCAGTCCCGTCGTCGGTGCCTACTCGGCCGGCGTGAGGCCCACCTACGCAACCGGGACCAAGGCCTTTGCCACGAGCACCCAGCCGGTGTGGATCGCCGGAGCCTCGGTGAATCTGCCCACAATGAACTGGGTGAATTCCGGCGTCAGCAACAGCGCGACTCTTTTAGTTCCGAATCTGGGCAGGAGCACGGCGGCCGCCAACCTCCCGCGGCTCGATACCAGCGCATTTGCCCTTCACGCGAATCTCTACGGCCCCAACGCCGCCCGGCAGGACAACAACGCGCGCTACCGCACGCTTTCCCTCACGCAAAGGTTCGGGCAGGACTTTTACGTCGAAGCGGCTTACAACGAGTTTGTTGGTCACAAGTGGCGCCCCCGGTCGAGCGGTGGCTTCACCACCATAATGATCGATCCCAACGCTTTTTTGCCGAGCGGAGCGGCCAATCCGAACCAAGGAAAATATTTCTTCGCAGTTTGCAGTGGGTGGAAGCAGGAAGCGTGGTAGGCGGGGGGGGGAGTGAGTCCGGAGCAATTATTTCATGAACTTTTAGGGCTGGGCCGGCAGTGGGGGGTGACGCGCTGCGAGTATGCGCCGAAAGACGGCACCGCGCGGCGAGCTGGACGGCGTGGTGCGGCTGTGGATCGAAGAGACGCCCGAGCTGTGGACCTGCGGGAGCAGCGCGGCCGGCGAGGCAGTCCGTTGTTACGAC
>JACMRG010000116.1 GCA_014376585.1 Opitutaceae bacterium
CCTCGTGGTAAATTTTGCCGGCGCCGGCGACGCGGTAGCCGGCGCGGCGGAAGGTGGTGGTCAGGGGGAGATCGACGGGGATGACGGTGCGCCAATCGTTGTTGTTTTCGTAGACGCCCGTGGTGAAGGGACGGAGACCGCTCATGAGCGCGGCGCGGGAGGGGTTGCAGACGGGGGCGGCGCAGTAGGCTCGGCTGAAGATGGTGCCGAGCTTGGCGAGGCGATCCATGTTGGGCGTGCGCGCTTGGGGATTTTTATGGAGAAAGCCGACCCAGTCGCGGAGATCGTCGATGGCGATGAAGAGGACGTTGGGGCGCGGGGGCGTGGACGGCGGCGTCGCGGCGAGGAGCGCGCAGGGGACGACGAGCGGGAGAGCAATCGACGCGATGAGGCGGAGGAAGGACATGGGTGGGAGGGGACGGGCGGGGCTATTTTTTGGCGGCGAGGAAGTGCACGAGGGCGGCGAATTCGTCGAGGGAGAGAGCGTTGGCGAGACCGGCGGGCATCATCGAATTGGGAAGGTGTTTTTCTGCTTTCACGTCGGCGGTGAGCACGGTGGAGACGGCGCCGGCCATGTCGCGGAGGACGATTTTATCGGCGGTGGTTTCGCTGGCAAAGCCGGTGCGGGCGGAGCCGTCTTTCATCGTGAGCAGGACCGTCTGGAACCCTTGGGAGATCGTGTCGTCGGGGCGGAGGATGGCGGTGGCGATCTGGGCGGGGTTCATGATGGATCCGATCTGGCCCATGTAAGGCCCGAGGGAGGCGCCGCCGGGTTGAAGGGCGTGGCAAGCGACGCAGCCCTGTTGAGTGAAGAGTTTTTCACCGAGGGCGGGGTTGGCGGGAAGTTTTTCAACGGCGAGGATGAGATCCTCGAGGGCCGTGGTGGCGACGGCGCCTTTTTGCGCGGAAATTTTGGCGAGATCGACCGACGGAGCGGCGACGGTGGCGACGGGCGCGACCTCGCGGGTGCCAAGGGCGGCGAGGCCGAGGCGGTGGGAATCGTTGAGGCGGGCGAGGAATTCGCGATGGGCGGGCGTGGCATTAGCTGATTCCGCGGTGAGGGCGGTGGCGATGCGGGGGGAAGCGGACCAAGTGACGGGTTTGTAGTAGGGCCCGCGGGTATCGGGGCGGGTGGTCCACCACGTGGTGCCGTCGAAGGGTGTCTCCTGTTGGTAGAGACGGGCGAGGGCGGTGAGGATTTTGGGCCGCAGCGTGGCAGAGAGTTCGGGCGTGAGCCGGGCGAGCAGGCCGTCCACGACGGCGGGTTCGTGGAGATAGGATAACGTCCAGAGGGCGAGGTCTTCATTTTTCGAGCCGACGGCGCCGAGCGTGGCGTCGACGGCGCGGAGACGCATGAGGGCGTGGGCGGCGAGGTGGGGCAGGACGATGGCGGCGTTGGGCGTCGCGTGGCGGGGAGCGTAGGACGCCTCGGCGGGCTGGCCGGCGGGACCGGTTGAGGCGAAAAATTCAACGGAGACGTCGGCGCCGCTGCCGGCCGGAGTGCGGGCGCGGGCGCCAAACGACACCGCGCCGGGCGGCACGGTGTAAGCGACGAACGACGTGCCCTCGATCAGCACGGCGGGGCCGGCGGCGGCGCGTTTTTTCTTCTTGGCGGCATCGGCGGTTGCGGCGTCGGGGGCGGGGGGAGCGGCAGGCTGGACGGTGGCGCGGCCAGATTCGGGCGTGAGCGTGGCGAGCGGGATGCGTCCGCCATCCGCAAGGGTGAAGCCGGCCTCGGTCATCGCGAGGCGGGCGGGCTGGCCGGGGTGGTCGGTCGAGACCAAGTGGAGCCGCAGTTCGTGACCGGGTTTGGCCGTGAGAAGAATGTTGCTCTCGCGCTGGCCTTTTAACGTGTCCTTTTGCGTGAAATCGCCGTCGGCGGAATCTGCGGGTTTGGTGAACGGCTCGGCGAGCAGGGCGGAGGCGGCGGCGGGATCGCCGAGGCGCCCGAGGGCGATGGCGGCGGCGGCGCGTTGGCGGGGCGTGCCGGTTTGCAGGGCGGCGATGAAAGGCGCCAGCGGGAGGCGGGCCGCAGCGAGGCGAGGAAGGCGGTCGGTGGCGGCGCGTAAGGCGAATTCGCGGAGGGCGTTGTCCGTGGCGAAGGGGAGCATGACGCGCGGATCCGGCTCGAGCTGGGCGAGGGTGAAGAGGGCGGCGACGCGGGAGGCCAGGGCGAGGGCGGACTCGTGCGCGAGGGCCGCGAGGGCGGTTTTGGCGGCAGTGGATTCGGCGGGACGGGCGAGGATTTCCTGTTGCGCGTAGAAACGCGTGGTCGCGCTCGGCGAGGCGATGAGGGCGACGAGGTCGGAGAGTTTCGCCGTGCCAAGATCGGGAAACGCACGGTGCGTCCAGCCTTTCGGCGTGATGCGGGAGACGTAGCCTTTACCGGGGTCGCCTTTGAAGCCGGCGCCATCCCATGCGCCGACGAACATCTGGCCGGAGGGATCGACATCGAGATCGGTGATTTGGGAAATCTGCGCGAACTCTTCGACCTTTTGGGTGAATGTGGGGCCGTCGGGGGTGAGGCGGTGAAGGTAGATGGCTTTGCGGCCCCAGTCGGCCATCAGCGGCTGGTTGTTGTAACGATCGGGCCAGGTGGGCTCGGAGAGAAACAGGGCGCCGACGCCGGAGCCGCCGCCAAGATCTTCGAGGGCGGGGAGGATCTCGGTGGAGAAATTTTTGAAGAGGCGCGGGTAGCCATATTCGGCGGACTGGATGAGGTGGAGAAAGCGGATGTTCCAGCCGCCGCCGTCGTTGGTGTTGCCGCGCGAGAAGAGATTCATGAACGGGTCGATCGCGACGTCGTAGTCGTTGCGCGTGCCGGTGGCGTAGAGCTCGAGCTCGGTGCCGTCGGGGCGGACGCGGGCGACGCCGCCACCCTGGAGGGTGAGCTTCGTGCCGTCGGTGCCGGTGGCGTCGTGAAAACCGAAATCGCCGACGGCGATGTAGATCCAGCCGTCGATGCCCATGCGGATACCGTTGGTGGAGTGGTCGGTGCCGCGGTCGTTGATGGCTTTGGCGACGCAGATGCCGCGGACCAGAATTTTGGCGGGACCATCGGCGACGCCGTCGTGGTCGGCGTCGTCGAGGACGACGAGGTTCATGCCGGTGGCGAGGCCGTCGGGGCCGTGGTCAGTGTGGAGAACGTAGAGGCGGGTGCCGACGGCGAGGAGGCCGCGGGGGTTGTCGATGGCGGCGAAGACGGTGTGGGCATCGGCGACGCCATCGTGGTCGCGATCGAGGAGTTTCACGATGCGGCCCTTGCCGGGGCCCTTGCCCAGGGAGCCGTTGAGATCGACGCCGGCGTAGACCTCGCCCTGCGCGGAGACGCAGAGGCAGGCGACGCAGGGGGTGAGGTCAGGGCCGGAGAAGCGGATGAGTTCGAGATCGGCTGGGACGGTGTCGGCGGCGGCGAGGGCGAGGGCGGAAGCGGCGAGGAGCGTTGCAAAGATCAGCGGGCGGTGAAAGAGGGAGAGACGTGACATGGGGTAAGGACAGGGACGACGTAAGCGAGCGGGGAGCCTTTGCGGGAAAACGGGGGAGGACGTGGTATGAAATTAAATTTATTCGAAGGCGTGTGCGAGAGCCATCGGGCGGCGCTTTGCGGGCGATGGGTGGTCGCGACCGACCGGGGGGGATTGCGTGGAGGCGGGGGCTAGGAGGACCGTCTGGACGCGTTTTGAGGAGCGTTCTTTGCCGGGGGATCTTGAGCGGCGACGAATGATGGGCGGGCGCGTGGACAAAAAAAGTCCGTCCGGGTGAGCGGACGGACCAGGGGCGGAGAACCGGCGATGGCGCCGGAGGTGGACGGACGCGATTCGGTTTTAGAGATCGATCGTGGCGGTAAGAAGAAATTTGCGGGGCTCGATGTAATAAAAGCCGTCGCGGTAATTTCTGCCGGCGAGGGTGCGGATGGTGGTGTAGTAGGGTTTGTCGTAGTCGAGGAGGTTGCGGACGTTGAGCTGGAGGCGGACGGTGCGACCGTAAACTCTGACCGGGTAGCCGAGCGTGCCGTCGAGGGTGTAGTAAGCGGGGGCTTTGCTGGTATGATCCGGGGAGATAGGTGACACTTAATCCGGGGTGATAGGTAACAGTCTTGGGCGCTATGCCCTGGCAAAACCTAACGCCCATGGAAGAGATCAACCGGTTCGTCATCCTCGCCCAAAGCGGACGCTTCAGCG
>JACMRG010000117.1 GCA_014376585.1 Opitutaceae bacterium
CGGGTTTGAGCAGCGCGTAGGCGGGCGCGGTGCCACGGTTGGTCGCGACGGCGCGGACGTAGAGGACGACCTCTTCAAAGTCAGAAATGTTGAGTTCGGCGTCGTGAAGTTTCCCCCGCCCCGGCCTGCGCGGGCGTGAACATATGGCCGTGACCGAGGGCGTCGGCGACGAGGTAATCGGTGCCGCGGAGATTTTCGGCGGTGAGTGGCGAGCGCTCAAGCGAGGCGAACATCGTAACGTCGTAGTGAATCGCCTCATCGTCGATTTCGTCGCGGAGAATCGGCAGGATTTGCTCGTCGAGATGGCGTTTGACGGACTCGCGCGGACCTCAGCCGCGGCCGAATTGAAAAACGTAGGTCGCGGGCTGCTTCGGCGTCTCCGGAAGCGGAACATCACCGCCGGCAAATTTCGGCTGAAACGTCTCAAGGTTTTCATCGACGCGAAAGCGACGGATGTCGCGGCTGAGGCCGAGCCACGTGTGCACTTTTACTTCGCGGTTGGTGGCGGCGGAGGTGCGAAAGCTGGCCTCGGATGCGGCGGTGTTAGGCTGGAATTTCATCCGGCCGCCGTGGAAGCGGATGGTGGCGACAATGTCGGCGAACGCGCGGGTATCGGCCGACGTAGTGATGATCACGCGATCCTCGGGCAGATAGATCGGATAGTCGGCGGAGTCATCGTCGGGGCGGAAGGTGAAGTCCTGCAGCGTGGCGGCGATGGTAACGAGCGTGGGCAGACCGGCGGGATCGAGCCTTGGTGAGATCGTGAGATCGAGACGGGCGGGCGCAGAGGGCGTTGCGGTGGGAAAAGCGAAGGCTCCGTCGTCGGGGATCACCGCAGCGGGCGCGCGAAGGTATCGAGTCGGCCGCGGTCAACGGAGACTTTGCCCTCAGCGCCCGGTGTTTCCCACAGGATAGAAACGTTTTTTTGGGTGGCGGCGTGCGCCGGCGAGCGAGCGAAGGAAAGCGCCAAAGCCAGAGCACAGACGAGGAGTGAGCGCGTGAAGAAACGAGCAAGCGGGGCGGTTTTTTGCGAGGCAAGGGCGCGATGAAAAATAGACCCCGAACGATCCGGCATAGCGGCGCCCTTAACTTGGGAATGCGAGTTGACCGCACACGCTGGCGGTCGAGCAGCGGCATAAGGGGCGGGTCGAGGGGGAGCAACGCGAGTGGACGCTGGAGTTTTATGGGAAGCACAATCTCGTCCGGAGCGCGGTCGATATGCCGCGCATCGCGGACTCGGTGGTCATGCCGCCCTGGGACGAAGTGACGAATCCGAAGCTCGCGTATCTTCGACTTCACGGGCGCCAGCCGGAGCGGTTCGAACTAGCCGATACGGAAGCCCGCGGCGAGCTTGCGCGTTTCAGATATTTTCCCACGAGCGCGTGGCGGCGGGATCGCGGCCTTCGTCGACTTCGATGTGGTCGATAATGGTCTCGATGATCTTCCCAGAATATCCGCCGCCGTCACGGATACGTTGGGCGAGGATGGCGGAGCGCTCGTCGCGCCAGCCGAGTTTGAGGATGAAACGATTCCAGGTGTGGCATTCCTCAGCCGTGCGCGCCGCGCCTCGGGCGTGGACCCAAGCAAGGATTTCTTCGTCGGTCCCACCGGCGAGCGTGCGTGTGCGGATATAGGCATGGGGCACACCGAGAAAGCGGCAGCAGCGACCGTCGAGGATGTAGAACTCGGCGTCGCCGAGATTGCCGACGTAGTCGGCCGTGAGCGCGCCGGCGGCGTGCAGGCGGATTTTGTCGAGCATGCGGCCAAAACAGATCAGGCGACCGACTTTGTGGTAAACGCTGCGCAGTCCGGGAACGTGGGGCACGGGTGTAGGGGTCGGTGGAGTTATGCGGGGTGGAGCTGGAGCTCCATGAAAATTGTTTCTTTAGGGGGGGATACATGTCGGGAGGGCGCCGGAGAAGACCGAGCGCTTCGGAGAGACCCAAGGCATTGCGCATGCAGGGCAGGTATTGAGCACGAGTGTGAAATAACCGGGCGCTCGTGCGTCGGCGATCACCTGCTCCGTCGCTTAGCGATCGATTCGGCGAAGGTGAAGTGGGGGCGGACGTAGAGCCGTTTCACTTCGCGCGGTGGGCCGCCGTGCGTTGCAACCCGACGCCGTCGGCCGGAACGTTCCCCACGGTCGCGAGTCGGAGTCGGCCACGGGCGGCGCCTAGCCTGCGGATGATCCAGCCGGGTGAAGCCTTGGAGGCGTGTCCATCGGGCCTGATCGACCGCAGCGGCAAGCATCTGAAAGTGACGCGGAGTTGCAGGGACATCAGCGGGCAGGTTTGAAGGGGCGTATCACCCGGGGAGATGCGGGCCGGCCGGGTCAATGCCCCGGCATCCGTGACCGGACGCAGCGGCTGTCGCTCCGGTTTTGTCTCTGGTCACGCGGCGTATGGCGCGCAATCGTGCGCGCTCCATGAGTCGCGTGATGTGTTATCGGTGTTACCTGCCGGCCAGCAATTGCTGGTGCGGGTCGATCACGCCCATGCCGACGCGCACGAAGTTCGTCATCCTCATGCACCCGGACGAACACAAGCGGGTGCGCGCCAACACAGGCCGGCTCACGCACCTTTGCCTGAGCGACAGTGAGCTGCACCTTGGCATCAGCTTCGACGAGCACGAGGCCGTGCAGGCGTTGATCAACGATCCGGCGAATCATGCCGTGCTGCTGTATCCGGGACGCGAGTCCCGCGATCTTTCCAAGGGTGAACTCCACGCCGACGATCTCGGCGGACGGCGGCTCGTGGTGTTTTTGCTCGATGCAACCTGGCGCAAGGTGCGGCCGATGTTGCGCACGAGCCCCACGTTGCAGCGCCTGCCGCGTGTCATGTTTTCCAACGCGGCACCGAGTCGCTACATCATCAAGCAACAGCCAGAGCCCGGCTGCCTCTCGACGCTTGAGGCCACCCACGAGTTGCTTCTCGCCTTGGATCGCTCCGGCTTGGATGCCTACACGCAACCGGAGCAATTGCTCAGCCTGTTTCAACGTATGCAGAATTTCCAAATCCGCCGCGCCGCCGAAAACGCACTCCACGGTGATCGCCACCGCGCTCGGCGGGCTACTTCGGATGTTTCCGGCGGCACCGCGCCGGATAGTCCGAAACGTCGCAGGATTTTTCCGGTAGCGGTGGCGAACTGAAGCAGTGTCCGGCGCCAAACCAGCTTGGTCAGGTTGCGGTATCGCGGACCCGCCGCGGGTCCGGAAGGGGTGGGACTTTTCGTCGTTGGCGGCGCCCAAAAAGGCACCGGAAAAGGTGACGCCCTCGAGTCGCCCGTCTTAGAATTTTCGCGAAAGTCCCAGCGTGGGGCCGAGGGCGTTGAGGCCGGGATTTATTTTATCCAAGCCGCGATTCGAGATATGTTGAAAATAAAGACCGACAGAAAGCCGCCAAGAGTGCGCGACGCGGAGACGGACACCGCCGTGAATCAACCAGTTTAAATTGAAATCCTGCCCCTGGCCGCCGGGCACCTCGTAGCCCTTGCTGTCCACCCAGCCGAACCCGCCGCCGGCGGAGGAGAAGCCCGTGAACCGCTCGTGAGCGCTGCGCCATTCTATTTCGCCGGCCGCCGCCATGCCGAGGTAGGAATGCTCTGGGCCGCGCACGATGGGCTCGAGCAAGAGGCTGAAGCGCGAGCGAAGGACCAACGTGCCGCCGGCCCACGGGCGCTCGCTGATCGCTGGAATTTTAATCGAGATAATCTGCGGCAACAGCACGTAGGGCAGCGGGGTGGCACCACCGCCGACCTTCCAGAGAACACCGCTCGTGACTTCAGTTTCCCAGCGCAACGGCGTCACCGGCGAGGCTAGCAACGGCGAGGATTCTGCGGCGGCGGCGCAGGAACCCGCCGCCAGCGCGAGCCCGGCAAGGAAGCACCGACGTGAAGGCGACATACCGCGACGTTGCGTGGCGAAGCGGAGCAAAGCCACTCCGTTTGCGGGTAACGCTACGTCTGACTGTAAGGTCTGCCTCAGGCCGACGCGGACTGGTTTTCGTGCAACTTCCCGCCGAGCAGCGTGAGCGGAAGGCCGATGGCGGCGATTGCGATGGGATACCCGTGTAGGCCGAGGTTCAGGTTCCATGTGCCGATGACGCCAAGCGTGCCCAGGACAGTTCCAATCATGCCGGGGATCCACACTTCGCGCATCGGTGCGTGCGGGGCGATCTTCGCGGCAAGGTGGCCGCCGATCACCGTGTAAACGCAGTGGGAGGCAAGCGCGACAAGGTTCTGGAACGGATCCGGCATCGGCTCGCCCCGAGGCGGGTAGAAATCGGCGACGTGCGGAATCTGGTCGGTGCCGAGTGAAAGCACCACCACGGCGAGGAGGCCCAAAAACACCGCCGCTATCCTACGGCCGAGGCCACGGGGCGATGGGGCGGGCGGAAGCGTGGAGGTGCTCACGGCAATTATTTCGTCATGCAGTTGAACATCCAGCGGATGCCGAAAAGCTCCGTGAGACAGCCCCAGTCGAAACCCCGGAACATGTCTTGGAGTGCCATCTCCATTTTGCCGCCCGCGCCGAATGCGGCGAAAAGGTGATCGGTTTCGGCGCGCGTGTCGGGCTCAAGATTGATTTAGATATTGTCTCCCACGTCCACCTGATGGCCCATCGATTCGGGCGCGTCCGAACCCGTGAGCACGTGACCGCTCAGCGTAGGGTGCGCGACGTGCATGACGAGTTGAGTATCGGCGGCGGCCGTCGGTGGCCGGCCGGGGCAGGGCGGGCCGGCGCCGAGACGCAGGATGGGTGTGACGAATTCGGTTTTGAAGACGGACTTGTAGACGAGGAACGCCTCTCCGGTGCTGCGGGGAAAATTAAGATAGGTGGTGACGCGGGCCACGGGGGGATGAGGTTTGAGGATTGATGAATGGGGAGGACGGCGGTGATGCCGACACGCCTCCAACGAATGACGGCCACGCGGGCGGACAACCGGCGCGAACAATTTTTCCTCAAGAAGCCCGGGCGATCTGAACGAGCGCGAGATTGATCGCGACATAGGCCACCAGACACACCGGCGCGGCGACGCGGTCGAGGAGCTGCGCCTGGGGCGATTTGCCGAGGGCGTGCAGGCGGCGGGTCGCGAGTGAGACGAGCAGGGCGATGAGCAGCACGAGAAGAGTGACGATATGGATTTTATCGGGAAGAGTGAGGCGGTTGTTGCCGCCGAGCGTCGCGGCCACCCGGTGGGAGTTGACGACGGTGGCGAGGATCATGCCGCTGATCAGGCCGATGCGCGCGGAGAAGAATCCGTCTTTGGAGCTATCCATCAAAAACGTCACAAGGCTCACGATAAAGATAATGTAAACGGCCGCATGCAGCTTCAGGAAAAGTCCGCCGGCCTCGCGGCGAATGAAGATCGAGAGCGTGGTGGTCGCATAGCGGGAACCGCCGACTTTACCCGGCACGCCGAAGTTTGACTGATAGGCATTGGTTCCTGTGGTGATGCCGACCTTTTCGATCCTCCACCCTTCGATGACGAGGGCGGGGTCAAACGTGGTGTTGGCGGCATCCACGACATAGCGGACGCGGTCGTCCTCAAGCTGCGCCTCGCTGAGAGCGATGGTAAGCTGGTGCCGGTCGTAGGGGAAATTGCGCACATCCCACGCATGGTTGAAGACGCCGCGAATCTTGGCCGCGTGGTAGCGCTCGGTGCCGTAGTCCTCCGTGGTTTCCAGACTGAGGCGATAGTCCCGGGCGTTTTCAAATTCCGCGGTCTTGAGCGGCCGGAGATCGGCCGTGCGAGGGTGCACCGCCCAGATCCAGAAATCGGCGATGAAGGTGTTGTTGGTGCTGTTCAGGTCGGACAGCGCGTTGACGTAAGCGCCCACGCGGACCTCGGCGGGCGGTGATTTATTCTCAGCGGCGGAGCCATGAGCGCCGACCGCCAGTAGGCCGCAGAGGACGAGGAGCGGCCGGGCGACGGAACGGTGCGGACGGAGCAGGGGGATCATGCGTCGAAAATTCCGGCGATGCACTTGGAGGGGCAGATCAGTGCGGCGCCATCACCTGTTCGTAAACGAGTTCGAGTGAATCCGGCCCGACGCTGTTTGAACCCTCAAAGGGCAGGTCCAGCGTCGCGAGAAAGAAGATCAGCAGGCCGAGCAGGATCGCCATGATGCCCGTGAGGATGTCGTGCAGCAGGCGGCTTTCGGGGACGATCAGCCACGTGAGCACGAAGCTCATGAAGGAGCCGGCGAGAACGACGACCCACAGGATCGTCGGCAGTTGCCACGCCACGCAGTCGAGGCGGAGACGCCGGGCTTCGACCATGCCGGTGAAGCGGTAGAGTGACTCGCGGTGGAGGGCGATCTGGGCCTCGGTGGCCGGCTCGAAGGCGACGAGCGCCCATTGAAACTTCCGGACGAACGCGTGGCTGCCGGTCGGGGCGACGCCGCGCTGCATTTCCGGCCACGACACGTCGATGACGTGGCGGGTGTAATCGCGCAGCATGCCGGTCAGCTCGGTGCGCTTGGGCTCGGGATAGCAGTCCACGTTGCGATAAAGCGAGGCCAGGGATGCGGCCTCGGTGCTGACCTTGCCCTCGACGTCGCCGAAATTTTCCCACGCAGCCACCGAGATGAGGCCGAGCGTGATGCCGTAGAGCACGCCAAACGCGGAAATATAGTGGGCGACAGTCTCGTTGTGGTCGCGGTCGCCGAACCAGCGGCGCAACAGCGGTCGGGTCGCGATCTGGCCGCCGACGGCGACGACCATAAACACGACGATCACGAACAGGCAGAATTGCCATTGGGGCAACTCGCGGAACGCGTGCAGATGGAGCGTCGCGATCATGGGTGCGACACCATTACCTGGTTGTAGATGAGCTCAAACGAGTCGGGCCCGACGCTGTGCTGGCCTTGGAAGGGCAGGTCGAGCGTCACGAGGAAGAAAATCAACAGGGCTAGCAGCACGGCCATGATCGCGGTGAGCACATCGTGCAGGAGTCGATTCTCGACGACGAGCAGCCACGTGAGCACGAAGCTCATGAACGAGCCCGCGAGCACGACGACCCACAGAATCGTGGGCAGGCGGCCCTCGACGCAGTCCACGCGCAGGCGCCGGGCTTCGACGACTTGGTTGAACCGGTAAAGCGATTCCGAGTGCAGCGCTTTCTGGCCCTCGGTCTTTGGCTCAAACGAGACCAGCGCCTTTTGAAACCCCAGGATGAGCGGATGGCCGCCCCGCGGCACGACGCCGCGCTGCATTTCGGGCCAGGCGACGTCGATGAGTTGCCGCGTGTAGGTGCGCAGCAGGCCGGTGAGCGCGGTGCGCTTGGGTTCCGGATAGGTGTCGGCGTTACGATAAAGCGAGGCGACGGCCGCGGCCTCGGCGCTCACCTTGCTCTCCACATCTCCGTAGTTTTCCCAAGCGCCCACGGAAATGAGGCCGAGGGTGATGCCGTAGAGGACGCCGAACGCGGAGAGGTAGAGACCCACGAGGTCGTTGTGGTCTTTGTCGCCAAACCAGCGGCGCAAAAAGGGGCGCATCGCCATCTGTCCGCCGACTGCGACGGCGACGAAGGTGGCGATGACGATCAGGCAGAATTCCCATTGGGGAATGGAGTGGAGCCAATGCAGATTGAGAGTGGCGAGCATGGAGGAGAGCGGAAGAGGAGGTGGGGTGAAACCCGCACCCGCGAGCGAAAAAGCGTCTCGTCTCGCCAGAGAAACGGATGAAGGAATCTGGAACTCAGGAAATCAGAAAAAAATCCGGCCTTCCGCTTTCTGATTACCTGAGAGGGCGTCTAAAAAGGCTCGGGAAGGTGGAGCGGGACCGCTGGGCCCGCCGGCTTTTACTAGAAACCGGAAACTTTACTGAGGCGCGCCCACCGCTCGCGCCCTACCTTCAATGCCCTTTGAGTCCCAGATTTTTAGTGGACCCCCACGAAATGCAGGAAAATTAAACCCCGAGCGAACCACGGAAACCACGGCCGGCGTAGTAGGATTGCGCGTCGTTGCGTTAGATGAAGACGCGGCCGTAGCGGCGGTTGCCGAAAAGACCGTCGCCGAGTTTGCGGCTGTCGGCCGGCGCCACGACCCAGCTTGAGGACTTAGTGTCGAATTCGCCGAGTTGCTGCAGCTCGCGGCATTGCCCCTCCGTGAGCAACTCGAGGCCCATGGCCGCGGCCATGTCCAGCGCGCTTGTCTCGGGCCGGTGCTCCTTGCGGGACTTCAAGCCCTCGCGGTCGTAACACACGCGCGCGGCCCTCGGGGCTCTGCGGTGAGCAGTCGTAGAAAAGATAATTGTCCGTCTTTTTGTCGAAGCCCACGACATCGGGCTCCCCGGCGGTTTTTTCCATCTCAGCGAGCGACCAGAGTTTTTCGGGACTCGCCGCGAGCCTGGCCGTAACCTTGGCCCACTCGAGATCGGCGTGACGCTTCGGGTTTTTATCGAAGCGAGCTTTGAGCGTGCCGAGCGGGCTTTGCGTTGGTCGGCGGAAAGTTTACTGTCTTTTTTGGCGGCTTTAATGGGTGGGGGGTTTGCAAGAGGGGAGAGTCACAGAGGACACGGAGCGCGGACACAGAGTTCACGGAGACTGACCGAGTGTTTCACACGGTGGCCTCGGTTTGGACAGTCGGTGCGCTGTGTGACAAAATTTACGGCGGATGCGTGGGCAAAGATCAGGGAATGGTAGGAGCGGATTGTCACAGAAAGCACGGAGCGCTGACGCGGAATTCACGGAGACGAACGCGTGTTTTACCCGGTGGCCTCGAGTTGAGAACTCTGTGCGCACTGTGACGAGAGATTCAGCAATGCGCGCTGTGGGAGGTCAGGGCCAGAGCCAGAGGAACACGGCACCGGCGCCGAGGCCGTAGCGCGCGGCGTCGATGAGATACTTGGCGCTCGTGGACCACGGACGCATCCACCAGATGGATTCCGGCACCGAACCGAAGCCGTGGGTAAC
>JACMRG010000118.1 GCA_014376585.1 Opitutaceae bacterium
ACGGTCAAAATCTCCGCCATGCGCTCCCTCTTCACCCACCCGCTTCCGCTCCGCGCACTCCGCCCCCTCGCCCTCATCGCGCTCACGGTCCTCTTCGCCGGCTGCAGCACCATTGACAGCCGCATCCGTGAAAAATCCGCCGCCTTCGCCGCGCTCGACGCACCCACGCAGGACAAAATCCGCCTCGGCCGCGTCGAAGTCGGCTTCACCACCGACCTCGTTTACATCGCCCTCGGCGGCCCCGACGAACGCACCACCAGAACGTCCGCCACCGGCACCGACGAGACCTGGATCTACAACAGCTACCATCAGGACTACCTCGGCAGCGCACACACGGGCTACCGCCGCTACGTGGTGATCGACCCTCGCACGAAACAACCGGTGGTCTTCTACGAACCCGTTTACACGCAGATCTACCAAGACCGCATCGAAGAACGCATCCGCATCGCCTTCCAAGCCGGCAAAGTGGACGCCATCGAGCAAGTGAAACGCTGAGTCGTAGGTGTGGGGTGGGGCCGGGTCTCCGGGCCGGCCTAGATTGCGGATCGCGCGCCAGCTCCGGCGAAGCTTCTCAACCCACGTAAACGGTGGCGCGCCACACCGGCCCGCCCGCCTTGAGATTCCCCGTAGCCGCGAGCGTGAGCGAGTGGACGTGTGAACGCCTCATCTCGATTTCCCGCCCCCGGTAGCCGCGAGCGCCAGCGAGTGGACGCCTGCTCGTCCGCCGCAGGGTGTCCGTCTTGCGGACGCCTCGCCGCCCCCATCCCGCCCAAAAAGTAGCGCCGGCATCCTGCCGGCCCCGCGCAGTCGTGGCTGCGGCATCTTGCCGCAGTTCCGACCGCCACCCGCCCCCATCGGGAAAATCGGAAAACTCATCGGGAATTTTTCCCGATGCTAAAAGCTAGCGCCCAAAGCGTTCAGCCACAATGTCCGCAGCGTATGACGTCCCCACCGTCACCCACCACCCCCGTAAGCGCGACCAACCCTGGCCGCATCCGCTCGCGTCCCCGCCCATCCCCGCGCCAGCGCATCCCCGTTGCCACCGCAAAAATAAATTCCCCCTGGCCCCGCCATTGTCCCACCCCCTCCGCTAAAATCATGCGCAAGAACCCGCCCCTAAGCGCATGATTTATTACGCCCATACCGCCGAAGACCCCGAGGGCAAACGCCTGCCCGAATCCTCCGGCCAATGGCAACGGCTCCGCACGCACCTCGAAAACGTCGCCAATCTCGCCGCCACCTTCGCCGCGCCCTTCAACGCCAGCCCCGAAGCCCGCCTCGCCGGGTTGCTGCACGATCTGGGGAAATATCAGCCTGATTTCCAGCACTACCTCGCCCACCAAAAGCCCCGCACTCCCCACGCCATCCACGGCGCTGCCGCGCTCAGCCGCCACGGCTATCGCAATTTGGCCAACGTCATCGCCGGCCACCACTCCGGCCTGCACGACGAAGGCGACGCCCACCTCGACTCCCTTCGGAAACTGACGACTCCGTCCGCTCTCCAAACCCACCTCGCTCCCCTCCTCGCCGCCTATACCGCCGACGGTCTGCCCACCCCGCCCAAACTCCCCATTCCCCAACCCCCCACCCTCGGCGATACCGCCGAAGATCTCCGCCTGCGCCTCCTTCTTTCCGCCCTTGCCGACGCCGACTACCTCGACACCGAAGAGCACTTCCTGCACGCCGCCAGAAAAACTCGTCCCGCCGCCACCCACGCTTCGATTCCCGCCCTCCTCGCCAAACTCGACGCCCAGCTCCAGCGCTTCGCCCAGCGCGCAAATCCCTCCTCGCTCGACCAACTCCGCTCGCGCATCGCCGCCCACTGCGCCGCTACTGGCCAATCCGCCCCACCCGGAGCGTTCTCCCTCACCGTGCCCACCGGCGGCGGCAAGACCCTCGCCTCCGCCGCCTTCGCGCTCCACCACGCCGCCGCTCACGGCTTCCAACGCGTCATCTACGTCATCCCCTACACCTCGATCATCGAGCAAAACGCCCGCGTCTTCGCCTCCATCTTCGGAGCTGAAAACGTCCTCGAACACCACAGCCTCGCCGATTGGCAGGCCGACTCCGAAACAGACGAAGATCCCAACAGCCTCGCCGCCCGCGCTAAACTCGCCGCCGAAAACTGGGACGCACCCTTCATCGTCACCACCAACGTCCAGTTCTTCGAGAGCCTGCACAGCCACCGCCCCTCCGCCGTTCGCAAACTTCACCGCCTACTCGGCTCCGTCGTCCTCTTCGACGAGTGCCAGATTTTCCCGCCCGAGCTGCTCGATCCTTCACTCGCCACGCTGCAAGCCCTTCAAGCTTACGGCAAAACCTCCTTCGTCTTCTGCACCGCCACGCAACCCGCCTTCCAGCGCCGCGAATTTTTCCCCGCCGGGTTTCCCGCACTCACCGAAATCATCCCGCTCGACGAATCCTGGCAGCTCCACACCAAGCCCGAGTTTCGCCGCACCCGCATCCACCACGACCCCGCGCCCGTCGCCCTTGAAACCTTCGCCGCCCGCATCGCCGCCTGCGACCGCGCCCTCGCCATCGTCAACACTCGCCGCAGCGCCCGCGAACTCTTCGACGCCGTGCAAGCCCTCAGCCCCGCCGGCACCCATGTTTACCACCTCTCCACCTTCATGTGCCCGGCGCACCGCCAAGCCGTGTTCGACGCCATCCGCATCCGCCTCGCCGCGCCGAAATGCCCCTGCCTCGTCATCTCTACTCAACTCATCGAAGCCGGAGTTGATCTCGATTTCCCTAAAGTTTTCCGCGTCCTCGGCCCGCTCGATTCCATTCTCCAAGCCGCCGGTCGCTGCAACCGCGAAGGCCACCTCGCCGACGCCGACGGCCAACGCATTCTCGGCGAGGTCGACGTCATCAACCTCGCCGACGCCACCCTGCCACTGGGCATCTACAAACAGGCGACCGCCCTCGCCGCCAAATTTATCCCTACCGGCGACGGCGGCGACATCACGCCCGACCAAATCCACCAATACTTCCGCGAACTCTACCACGGCACCAATCGCGACCAAAAATCCATCGCCTACTTCCGCGAGCAACGCCTTCACCGCACCCTTGGCCAAAAATACCGCTGGATCGACGAAGACGAGCCCACCGAAACCGTGCTCACCGAGTATAACGACGCCAGCCGCGCGTGGATCGCCGCCCTCACCGCGCAGGACTACGCTCCGCCCACCCGTCAGCAACGACGCGCCATCGCCCGCCTCTCGCTCAACCTCCGCGCCTCCGACGTGAAGCGCGGCGCCGACACCAGCCTCCTCCGCCAACTCCACTGCGGCCTCTACGTCACGCAGCACAGCTACGACCCTCAATTCGGCTACAACCCCGCCGGCGTGCTATCCAGTGCCCACACGATTCTATAAACGCCTCCAACTCCATCCACTATGTCCGCCACCATCCCAATCTCCCTTAAAATCTGGGGCGACCTTGCCTGTTTCACCACCCCCGAGGCCCATGTAGAGCGCCTCTCGTATCCCGTCATCACCCCGTCCGCCGCACGCGGCATCCTTGAAGCGATCTTCTGGAAACCCGCTATCCGCTACGAACTCGACCGCATCACCGTCCTCAAGCCGATCCGCTTCACCTCGGTCCGCCGCAACGAGATTCAAGGCACCGTCACCGTCAAAGGTGCCGCTGGCGTCAACGCCTGGATGCGCGATCCCTCCGGCTACGAGCCTTACCTCGTGGACTCCGCCGGCCGCGACGACGTGCAGGGCGAGAACCGCACCCAACGCAACAGCGTCCTCCTCCGCGACGTCGCCTACCTGCTCGAAGGTCGCCTCATCGTCAAAAATCCCACCCCCACCGACCCGCCCGCCAAATACCGCGAGATGTTCTCCCGTCGTGTGACCAACGGCCAATGCGTCCGCCAACCGTGCATGGGCATCCGCGAATTCGCCGCCTACTTCGCCCCGCCCGATGGCACCGAGACCCCCGCCGACGAAACCCGCGACCTCGGCGTCATGCTCTACGATCTCGATTTCCCCACCGACGGCCCGGTCGGCGCCCGCCCGCCCGAGTGCGCGCTTTTCGCCCCCGCCAAACTCGAGCGCGGCGTCCTCGATGTCACCGCCATGCGTCGCAACCTCTACCGCCGCGCCTGAGCCATGATCTTCCCCGCTCTCCACCGCTTCGCCGTCACTCGCGGCCTGCTCGACGACCTCGATTTCACCGAACAGACCATCCACGCCATCATCGATCTTCGCGCCGACGGCACCCTCATCGGCGTCTTCCCTGTCGGCGATAAAAAGAACCCGCTCAAGAAAAACGTCTCCCGCATCGCCGCCCGCAATTCCGCCGCCATCGCCTGTCTCGGGGCCGACACCGCCAACCGCATCATCCCCGGCCTCGACCCCGACGCCAACCGCCTCGCCCTCGAAACCCAGTCACTCTTCCTCGCCCAACTCAGCGCCGTCCACCTCGCGACCGCGCACGCCGGTATCGCCGCCG
>JACMRG010000119.1 GCA_014376585.1 Opitutaceae bacterium
AAAGTTCAACCTCCGCGCCCGCGACATCTCCATCCCGCAGGCCACCTTCGTCCCCTTCACCGCCCAAACCCGCATGAGCGGCGTCGTTCTCCCCGAAAGTAGCGCGGGCATCTTGCCTGCCTCCGTCTCCGTCATAGCGCCGGCTTCCAGCCGGCACCCTCGCCAAATCCGCAAAGGCGCCGCCGCCTCCGTCAAATCCTGGGTCGAGTCCCAGGGCGGCACCTACCCCGCCGCCGTCACCGAGGCCGTTGACGCCATCGCCCGCGCCGGCGGCACGCCCCTCGTCGTCGCCGAAGCCACCTCCAACCCCGCCGCCGCGACCGTCCTCGGCGTCATCCACCTCAAAGACGTCGTCAAGGGCGGCATCAAGGAGCGCTTCGCCCAACTCCGCGCCATGGGCATCCGCACCGTGATGATCACCGGCGACAATCCGCTCACCGCCGCCGCCATCGCCGCCGAGGCCGGCGTGGACGATTTCCTCGCTCAAGCCACGCCCGAGATGAAGCTCGCCCGCATCCGCGAAGAACAGGCGAAGGGTCACCTCGTCGCCATGACCGGCGACGGCACCAACGACGCCCCCGCCCTCGCCCAAGCCGACGTCGGCGTCGCCATGAATACCGGCACCCAAGCTGCCAAGGAAGCCGGCAACATGGTCGATCTCGATTCCAACCCCACGAAGCTCCTCGAAATCGTCGAGATCGGGAAACAGATGCTCATCACCCGCGGCTCACTCACGACCTTCAGCATCGCCAACGACATCGCGAAATATTTCGCGATCATCCCCGCGATGCTCGTCGGCGCCTTCCCCGCTATCGCCCCGCTCAACGTCATGCACCTCGCCTCGCCGACGAGCGCGATCCTCAGCGCCGTCATCTTCAACGCCCTCGTCATCATCGCCCTCATCCCGCTCGCCCTCCGCGGCGTCGCGTATCGACCAATGGGCGCCGCCGCCATGCTCCGCCGCAACCTCCTCATCTACGGCCTCGGCGGCATCATCATCCCCTTCGTCGGCATCAAGCTCATCGACGTCCTCATCAACGCCGCGCACCTCGTCTGACCCCTCTTTCACTTTCCGCTCAATCTTCCTCTTTCGCTCTCTCCGCCTCCCTTCCGCTCCCCGCGCCGTCCCAAGCTGCCCTGCCGAAAAATTAAAGAGAAAGAAGCAAGCGAAAGCCTCTGCTCCCGCTCATTCCCCTGTGTCTCTGTGCCTCTGTGTTTAACTCATAAATCCGAATCCACCGCTCCCATGAAAACTCTCCTCGCCGATCTCCGCACCTCCCTTTTCCTCACGCTCATCTTCGCCGTCCTCCTCTGCGGCGTCTACCCGCTCGCCGTGTGGGCCGGAGCCCAAACCCTCTTCCCCGCCCAAGCCAACGGCAGCCTCATCACCGACGCCGCCGGCACCGTCCGCGGCTCCGCTCTCCTCGCGCAGTCCTTCACGTCGCCGCGCTACTTCCATCCGCGCCCCTCCGCCGCCGGCACCGGCTACGATGCCACCGCTTCCTCCGGCACCAACCTCGGCCCCACCAGCCAGAAACTCGCCGATGCCATCAAAGCCCGCGTCGCCGCCTACCGCACCACCAACGCCCTTTCCCCCACTACGCCCGTCCCCGCCGATGCCGTCACCGCCTCCGCCAGCGGCCTCGATCCCCACATCAGCCTCGCCAACGCCCAGCTCCAGGCGCCCCGCATCGCCGCAGCCCGCAATCTCCCCCTCCCTCAAATCACCGCCGCCCTCGCCGCCGACACGCACACCCGCGACCTCGGCATCTTCGGCGAACCCACCGTCAATGTCCTCCAACTCAACCTCGCCCTCGACCAGCTGCATTAAAAATCATTTTTTTCACCACAGGGACACCGAGGCACAGAGAACGAAAAAATAATTCCCCAGCCCAGCTTCATTCTCTCCTCTGTATTCTCTCAGCTCTGTGTCTCTGTGTCTCTGTGGTAAAAAAATCTGCCCCGTCTTTTCCACGTCGCTTGCTCGCATCCGTCTTCATCCGTGCCCATCCGTAAAATCCGTGGCTAACCCATCCCGTGTCCGACCCGGCTCCTTACGACGCCTCAGCTAACCGCCCTTCGCCCGACGCCCTCCTCGCCGCCCTCCGCCGCGACGAGGCCCGTGCGCGCCGCGGCCAGCTGAAGGTTTTCTTCGGCATGTGCCCCGGCGTCGGCAAGACCTACGCTATGCTCCGCGCCGCTCAGCAGGAGCTGCGCGACGGCACCGATCTCGTCGTCGGCCTCGTCGAGACCCACGGCCGCGCCGACACCGAAGCTCTCCTTGCCGGCCTCCCGATTCTACCGCGCAAGCCTGTCACCCACCGAGGGACCGTGCTTCACGAGCTCGACCTCGAAGCCCTCCTCGCACGCCAGCCGCGCCCCAAACTCGTCCTCGTCGACGAGTTCGCCCACACCAACGCCCCCGGCTCCCGTCACCCCAAACGCTACCAGGACGTCATCGAACTCCTCGACGCCGGGCTCGACGTTTTTACGACCCTCAACGTCCAGCACATCGAGTCCCGCGCCGACGCCGTCCGCCAGATCACCGGCGCCACCGTCCACGAAACCGTCCCCGATTCCGTCTTCGAACTCGCCGACCAGATCGAGCTCATCGACCTGCCGCCCGAAACGCTCCTCGAGCGCCTCCGCGAGGGAAAAGTTTATCTCGGCGACCGCGCCACCGCCGCCGCCGAGGGTTTTTTCAAAGACGCCCATCTCACCGCCCTCCGCGAACTCTCCCTTCGCTTCGTCGCCGAACGCGTCGATAAACGCCTCCGCGAACTCCGCGCCGCCGGCCCCGTGCAGACCGTCTGGCGCTCCGGTGAACGTCTTCTCGTCGCCGTCGGCCCAAGTCCGTCCTCGACCCAACTCGTCCGCTGGACCCGCCGCATGGCTGCCGCGCAGGGCGCCGCGTGGATCGCCGTCAGCGTCGAATCCTCGCGCCCGCTCGACGCCGAGGGCCGGCGCCGCCTCGAACAAAATCTCGCCCTCGCCCGCGAGCTCGGCGCCGAGATTGTCGTCACCCACGCCGACAACATCGCCTCCGCGCTGATCCGCGTCGCCCTGCAGAACCACGCCACCCAGATCGTCGTCGGCCAGTCCCGCTCACCCCGGTGGCTCGACTTTTTTCGCGGCGGCAGCCTCGTGCAACGCCTCCTGCGCCGCAGCGGCCCGATCGACATCTACGTTGTCCCCTCGGAGCGCGCCGCCGAAGCCGCCCGCACTTGGCTCGATCTTCGCCCCGCCGCCAACTCCCCCGCCCACGAATACGCCGAGGTCGCCGTCACGCTCGCCCTGCTCACGCTCGCCGGTTGGTTCGTCGTGCCGCACGCCGGCTACATTTCCATCGGCCTGCTGTATCTCCTCGCGGTCATCGCCCTCAGCCTGCGCGTTGGCCGCTGGCCCGTCCTCGTCGCCGGCATTGTCAGCGCCCTCACCTGGAATTTCCTCTTCATCCCGCCGCTCTTCACCTTCGTCATCGAGAAGTTCGAGGACGGCCTGATGTTTGCCACCTACTTCGCCGTCGCCCTCATCGCCGGTCAGCTCACCGCCCGCATCCGCGCCTCCGAGCGCCACGAGCGTCTCCGTGAGGAACGCGCCACCGCCCTTTTTCATCTCACCCAGGCCCTCAGCGCCGCCCGCACCCTCGACGACGCCGTCTTCGCCGCCCTCCGCCAGGCCGACCCGCTCTTCGCCGCAAAAACCGCGCTCCTCCTCGACCACGAGGGCGGCAACACCCTCACCGCGCACTTCGCCGGCTCCTTCACGCTCACCGAAAAAGAATCCGGCGTCGCCGACTGGGCCTGGCGCAACCGCAAAAAAGCCGGCCGTTTCACCGACACGCTTCCGTCCTCCGAAGGTTTTTATCTTCCGCTCCTCCGCGAGGATCAGGCGGTCGGCGTCTTCGTCGTCCGGGTCGCCCCCGAGGCCACGCTCACCCTCGCCCAACGCGACCTCGCCGAGAGTTTCGCCACCCAGCTCGCCCTCGTCATCGAGCGCGAACAACTCCGTGCCGCCGGCGACCGCGAAAAACTCCTCGCCGAATCCGACAAACTGCACCGCGCCCTCCTTGACGGCGTCTCGCACGAACTCAAAACCCCCCTCGCCGTGCTCGGCGCCGCCGCCGAGAATCTCGCCACCGCCGACGCCCCCACGCGCGCCGCCCTCGCCACCGAGATCCGCACCGCCACCCGCCGTCTGAATCGTCTCGTCAACAATCTCCTCGACCAAACCCGCCTGGAATCCGGCGCGCTCAAGCCCAAGCTCGACTGGTGCGACGCCCACGACTTCGTCAATGCCGCCCTCGACGGCATCCGCGATTCAGGCACCCCGCCGGGCACGGTCATCTTGGGCGTAGATCCGGAATCATCTGCACCGCCCCCGCACGATTCCCTCGCCGATCACCCGCTCGAAATCTCCATCCCCGACGACCTCCCGCTCTTCCGCGCCGACACCGCGCTCATGGAGCAAGTCATCGCGAACCTCCTCCTCAACGCCGCTCACCACACCCCCGCCGCCACGCCCATCTTCCTCGCCGCCGGCGTGGACCACGCGCGCGCCCGCGTGTTTTTCACCGTCGCCGACCGCGGCCCCGGCCTCCCACCCGCAATGCGCGACCGCCTCTTCCAAAAATTCCAACGTGGTGACGAGGCCCGCGCCGGCGGCCTCGGCCTCGGCCTCTCCATCATCCGCGGTTTCGTCATGGCTCAGGGCGGCGAAATCGTCGCCGGCGAAAACCCCGGCGGCGGCGCCGTCTTCACCGTTTACCTCCCCTACGCCCCGCACGGTAACGTCCCCACCGAATGAACCCGCTCGCAAATCACGCCAATCTTCGCAAATCTCCGATCCATTCCCCGTCTTTATTCGCGTCCATTCGCATGATTCGCGGGCCAAAATTTTCGTTTGCCCCGTGACCGCCGTCGCCGCCAAGCCCGACATCCTCGTCATCGACGACGAGATCCAAATCCGCCGGCTTCTCCGCCTCACCCTCGAAGCCGCCGGCCACCACGTGCGCGAAGCCGAAACCGGCGCCCTCGGCCTTAATGAAGCCGCCGTCCTCCGCCCCGACGCCGTCATCCTCGATCTCAGTCTCCCCGACATGAGCGGCCTCGACGTCCTCCGCCGCCTGCGCGAGTGGAGCCAGCTTCCCGTGCTCATCCTCTCGGTCCGCGACGGCGAGACCGAAAAAATCGCCGCCCTCGACGCCGGCGCCGACGACTACCTCACGAAACCCTTCGGCGGCGGCGAACTTCTTGCCCGCGTCCGCGTCCTTCTCCGCCGCGCCCAACCCGCCGCCGAGCCCTCCATCACCCGCTTCGGCGACATCGAAGTCGATTTCACCAAACGCACCGTCACCCGCGCCGGCACCGACCTCCACCTGACCGTCAAGGAATACGCCCTGCTCCGCCTCTTGCTCCAGCACCGCGGCAAAGTTGTCACCCACCGCCAGCTTCTCCGCGACGTCTGGGGCCCCGGTCACGAAGAAGACACCCACTACCTCCGCGTTCACATGGCCAACCTTCGCAAAAAGATCGAAGCCGCCGCCAACGCCCCCGCCTTCCTTAAAACCGAGTCCGGCATCGGCTACCGATTCACCGCCGAGTAGCTACGTAGCCCACCGCAACTTCCCGCTCGAACTGTCCGCCGTCACGGACCCGCAACCAAACCCGTCGCGCCGCGTTTGGCTGGGCAACTTCACTCCCATGACCACCCCTAGTCGCGTTCTGCTGCTTCTGTTCACCCTCGTCGCCCCTTTCGTCGCCCCGCTCGCCCGCGCCGCCACCCCCGCGCCGCGACAAATGGAGAACCTCGGCCGCGGCGTCGTCGCCCTAAAATCCGAGCAGAAAAAAATCTTCATCAGCTGGCGCTTCCTCGGCACCGACCCCGACGCCCTCGCCTTCAATCTCTACCGCATCTCCGGCGCCGCCGCCCCCGAGAAACTCAACGCCGCCCCCATCAGCGGCGCGACCCACTTCATCGACACCAACTTCGACCCCGCCGTCGCCCACACCTACTTCGTCCGTCCCATCCTCGCCGCCGCCGAGCAGCCTCCCGGCGCGCGTTTCACCGTCGCCGCCAACGCCCCCATCCGCCCCTACCTCTCCATTCCCCTCCAAACGCCCACCGGCTACTCGCCCAACGACGTCTCCGTCGGCGACCTCGATGGCGACGGCGAATACGAAATCATCGTCCACCAGACCGGCCGCGCCCGCGACAACTCCCAAGCCGGCGTCACCGACGAACCCATCCTCCAAGCCTACAAACTTACTTCTGCCACGGGCGACACTGCCGGCGGCGCGCGCCTCCTCTGGACGATCAACCTCGGCAAAAACATCCGCGATGGCGCGCACTACACCCAGTTCATCGTTTACGACCTCGACGGCGATGACCGCGCCGAAGTCGTGTGCAAAACCGCCGACGGCACCATCGACGGCCTCGGCAAAGTCATCGGAGACGCCGCCGCCGACTACCGCACCAAAGGCGACGCTCTGGTCCCCTCCCGCGATAAAACCGGCAGCCGCACCACGCCCGACGGCAAGAGGGTCGCCTCGCGTGCCGGCTATGTCCTCGACGGTCCCGAATTCCTCACCGTCTTCGACGGCCTCACCGGACGCGCCCTCGCGACGACCAACTACCTTCCCGCCCGCGGCGACATCAACGACTGGGGCGACGCCTACGGCAACCGCGTCGACCGCTTCCTCGCCTGCGTCGCCTACCTCGACGGCGTCCACCCGAGTGTCGTCATGTGCCGCGGTTACTACACCCGCACCACCCTCGTCGCCTGGGACTGGCGCGACGGCAAACTCACGCAGCGCTGGTTCTTCGACAGCGATAAATACGGCCCCGCCGACCGCACGAATCCCTACCGCGGTCAGGGCAACCACAACCTCAGTGTCGCCGACGTCGATGGCGACGGCCGCGACGAGATCATCTATGGCGCCATGTGTATCAACTCCGATGGGACGCCCCGCTACTCAACCCAGCTCGGCCACGGCGACGCCCTCCACGTCTCCGATCTCGACCCCGCCCGCCCCGGCCTCGAGGTCTTCGACATCCATGAAAACCCCAAGCACCCCCACGGCATCGAATTTCGCGATGCCAACACCGGTGCGATGATCTGGAGCAAACCCGGTGGCACCGAAAACTCCCCCGACATCGGCCGCGGCCTCGCCATCGACCTCGACCCCCGCCACCCCGGCTGCGAAATGTGGGGCGCCGGCGGCCCGCTCATCCGCGGCCTCTACGACGTAAAGGGCCGGAAAATTTCCGACAAAAATCCTTCATCCTGCAATTTCGCCGTCTGGTGGGACGGCGACCTCCTCCGCGAACTCCTCAACGGCAATACCGTTTCCAAATGGGACTGGCTCACCGAGACGACCAACCCGCTGTTCGTCGCCACCGACTGCATCTCCAACAACAGCACCAAATCCACCCCCGCCCTCAGCGCCGACATTCTCGGCGACTGGCGCGAAGAGGTCATTCTCCGCACCACCGACAACCAAGAGCTGCGCATCTTTTCGACGACGATTCCCACCGAGCACCGCCTCTACACACTGATGCACGACCCGCAATATCGCCTCGCGATCGCCTGGCAAAACGTCGCCTACAACCAGCCGCCCCATCCCGGCTTCTTCCTCGGCGCCGGCATGAAGCCCGCCCCGCGCCCCAACATCACGCTTGTAGGCGCAAAAAGATAATCGTCGTGCGAGTCCGCGAACCGACAGCGACGCGGCAAACCACCCGCTCTACCCGGGCGCGTTTCGCGCGCCTTGCGGTGCCCTTCTTTACTCTCGTCACCCTTACCGCCCTCACCTCCCCGGCCCGCGCGCACGACCCCTACGAAGCTTTCCACTCCGCCGCCCTTTCCCGCGACCGATTGGAAATGATCATCACGATGTCCCCGACGACGGCTCTTCGGCTCATCGATCCCGCGGCACGCATCCCGCGACTCACGCCCGAAAATTTTCATACCCACCGCTCCGCTCTCCTCCGCGAAGCCGCCGTCCTCTTTCGCCTCACCTCCACCGGCCGGCCTCTCCCGGCCCAATCCACCGCCGTGGAACTCACCGATGAAAACGACGTCGTCTTCCGGGTGACCTATCCCCGCCCCGGCCCGGGTGCGCTCGCGTTTTCCGCCACCTATCTCGCCAGACTCGGCGACGGCTACGGCGGATTGTTTGAGGTCACCGACGGCCCTAAGCAAAAAAATCTCGGCTGGGAACAACTTCTCTGGTCTCGCCCCGATTTCGAAATCGCCCTTCCGCCTTAGCCCGGTTTTTCGCGCCCGCCCCACCTCTGGCTCCTTGTATGATCCGCTTTTTCTCCCGTCTTTCCGGCGGTGTTTACGTGACCGGCCCCACCGGCACCTCCCCCCGCGCGAAGATCTGGGACGCCGCCCTGCGCTGACCGCGCGCCGGTTCCCTCTACTCGCGCCGACCCACCACCGCCGCCGGCGTCGCGCCCACGTTCGGCGCCGTCTCCAAAGTCACCGTCTCCCCATCGCCCGTAAATTTCATCCGGTAGCGCGCCGTGAACGGCGTCTGGTAGCGCACGACATCGAGCGTAAAGGTGTCCGCCGCCGTCCACGCCCCGCTCAACGCCACTCGCCCCGCCGACGGTCCGTTCTGCAGCTCACCACGCGTCCAGCCTTCGCCAGATATCTTCACCTTATCTTCCGCGCCATTGATCACCACGGTCATCACCGTCGCCTTCACGTCATCATCCGCCGGCGCGAGCGTGATCGCTTCAATCGCCTGCGGGTTTTTCGGAAACACATAGCGCCGGCTCGCAATCTCCTTCGCCAGCGCCGGCGTCGCGATCCCCACCGCTTTCTTTAAGGTGAGGCTCGCCAGTTTCCGTTTCAACTTTTCGTCCGCCGCCGCATCAGCCGGCAACGCTCCTTTCACCTCCGCCTGCAACGCCGGCAGAATCTTCGCCCACACCACATTCAGCACGCCCTGCAGATCCCGCGTGCCCGCCGTGATGGCGACCACCGCATCCTGCTCCGGCAGCACCACGCAGAACTGCCCATGCGCGCCATCGCCGCGAAACGCCCCGTTGCGACAGCGCCAAAACTGAAAGCCATAGCCCTGATCCCAGTCGCTCGTCGGCGAGCTGCCATTCGACATCCACCGCGCGGTCGCCGTCTCCGTCCACGCCGCCGGCACGAGTTGTTTTCCCTGCCACATCCCGCGCTGCAGATAGAGCTGACCGAATTTCGCGATGTCTTCCGTCCTGATGCTCAGTCCAAACCCGCCCAACGAAATCCCCTGCTTGCTCGCCTCCCACGTCGCGTGCGCGATCCCGAGCGGGTCAAACAACCGCGGCTTCAGATATTCCAGCACCGTCTGCCCCGTCACCTTCTGCACGATTGCCGAGAGCATGTAGGTCGCCGGCGTATTATAGACAAATGACGTGCCCGGTTTGTGCGTCACCGGCAGCGCGAGAAATTTTTTGACCAGACTTTCCTCCGCCATGAACGGAAACGTCGCGATGTCCTCGTTATGATGCCCCGTGGACATCGTGAGCAGATCGCGCACCCGCATCGCCTTTAGATTTGTGCTCGGCTTCTCCGGCATTTCTTCCGGAAAAAACTTCGAGACCAAATCGTCCACGCTCATTTTCCCGTCGGCGATGGCGAGTCCCACCGCCGTGGACGTGAAACTCTTGCTCAGCGAAAACATCACGTGCGGCTCCTCCGCCGCGTAGGGCGACCACCAGCCCTCCGCGATTACCTGCCCGTGCCGCACGATCACGACGCTATGCAGCGCGTTGATCTTCGCCTCCGCCTCCTCGACGAATTCCAACAACGCCGCCGCCGACACCCCCTGCGCCTCCGGCGCACTCCGCGGCAGCCCCGGCGCCGCCGCGCGACTCGCTATTGAGCACAACGACGCGATGAGCAGAGCCACAAGCCCGCGGGGTAGGTTCATGGCCACGACCCTACGCCGCCACCTCTCGCCCACCAGCGTTTTCGCCTCTGCCTCGTCGTCCTCCCTCCATCGGACCGTCCAACCCGGCGCCCGTTGCGACACCATATCCCCGTCGTGACGCTCCTCCATGATTTTACCCGCCCCCGGACAGGCCGCGCGTCTCTTCACTCACCTCCTCGTCCTGGTGCTCCTCCTGCCGGCCCCCCGCGCCCTCGCCACCGACTTCAATGTCCGCGCCCACGGCGCCAAGGGCGACGGCACCACGCTCGACACCGACGCGATCAACCAGGCCATCGCCGCCGCGTCCACCGCCGGCGGCGGCACCGTGCGCTTCCCCGCCGGCACATATCTGAGTTTCTCTCTCCGGCTCCAGAGCAACATCACGCTCCACTTCGACGCCGGCGCCACCCTCCTCGCCGCGACTCCATCGGCCGAACTGGGCGGCTACGATACCCCCGAGCCCAACGAGTGGGGTGACGAACTCCAGTATCAGGACTTCGGCCACAGCCACTGGCACAACAGCCTCATCTGGGGCGAGAATCTCGAAAACGTTTCGATCACCGGCCCCGGCCGCATCGACGGCTCCAAAGGCCTCGTCCGCAACACTGGTGGCGGCAGCGGCCGCGGTGCCCGTAGTAGCGCCGGCATCCTGCCGGCTCCCCCTCCCTCGACCCCGCCCACTCCCACCGCCCCGCCATCCGATCCCACCCCTCTCACTCCGCCCGTCCCGCCCACGGACCCCGTCGTCGGCAACAAAGCCATCGCCCTTAAAAACTGCCGCAACGTCACGATCCGCGATATCTCCATTCTTCTCGGCGGTCACTTCGCCCTCCTCGCCACCGGCGTCGACCACCTCACCCTCGACAACGTCAAAGTAGACACCAACCGCGACGGCTTCGACATCGACTGCTGCCGCAACGTCCGCATCAGCAACTGCACCGTCAACGCCCCCTATGA
>JACMRG010000120.1 GCA_014376585.1 Opitutaceae bacterium
ACCCGATGCGGCTGATCCTGCAGGCCATCTACGCGATTCCGGACGCCACCCCGGCCCGGCGCAAACTGCGCGCCTGGTGCCGCTGGACCGCGGGCCAGCACGCGCCCGCGTTGTTCGCGGCGGTGGTGAAAACCGCCAAGATGATCGAGCGACACCTTGAGGGCGTCATGGCGCACTGGCTCCGCCGCACGACCAATGCCTTCCGGCAGGGGCTCAACAGCGTCTTCTCCGCCGTCAAGCGCAAGGCCCGCGGCTTCCGCTCGACCGAGAACCTCAGCACCGTGCTTTACTTCACCGCCGGGCACCTCGAACTGCCCTCTACCCACTGAAAACAGCGATGAAACAGAAAAGGTCGTGCGCAGGTTGGGCGCCGGGTCGCCTGTGACCTCCCTCACCACGTCGACCTGCGCCTGCAACATTTCGTTGATCACGCGCGCCCGATCCGCCGCCTCGGTGGGAGCATCTTTGAAGGTTTCCCAAAACGGGATGTCGCGGGAACCTCGGAAGACGAGCGTGCAGACCATCTCAAAACCGGCCCGTTGCGCCGTTTCGACATGATAACGCCAGAACGTCTTCAATTTCTCAGGATCGCGGACGGAGAGCGGCGGCACTTCCTTGCCCTCACGCCGCCAAAAAGCCCCCCAGCTCGAAAGATTCGAGCCCAGCGGCGATCTGTGGTGGTGCGTGATGACCAGACCGCGGGCGTGGGCCTTGGCCGCCTCGGGCTGCACCGCATACCGCGGGGCGTCCGGCCGCAGGTCGGCGACGCTGCCGAGTTCGAACGTATCGTATTTCAGCCGGAGCACGGTCTCGAGCATCGCGTGATCGTTGTCCGGTGGGCGCTTTTGCCACGGCGAAAGGAAGAGGTGTCATTGTTGAGCCACGCGCGCCACCGCACGTAGGCGGGCGGAAAAATCCGTTTTGTGTTCGCGGGAATGTCGATCGCTTCGCGCCGGGGCGGGACTCAGTCAGCCCGATACCAGAGTGGCGGCACGTCGAGAAACTCGTCCGAAAACGAATAGATGGCGTAGATCGCGCCGCGCGGATCGGTTCCTTCGAGCACGATGCAAGTCTGACCGTCGATTTCGCGCACATGAATTCCGCGGGCTTCGCGGTCGGCGACCGCCGGCTCGTGCCACGCGGGGCGCGTCGAACTGTAGAGCAGGACGATGATCACCGGGCTTCCCCGCAATTCCGTGGGGTCAGCGATGACCGGTGAAGGCTGGCCGGGAACTTTTTCCAAGTCCCGCTGCAGGTCCGCCACCGCCGTCCGGACTGATGGCGGCGTTCCGGCCGGCACCAAAATTGGCACGCCGGGAGCGAGGTGCACGGCGGCGGTGACCGCGGTGAGCGGAGCGAGGAGCGCGAGCAGGGCGAGGCGCGGGCAGCCGGGAGAAAGCAGGCTATTTTCATGGGCAGGGGGCGGGCGGGTAGCGTTTGGCGGCGGCCGGCAAGACGGGGGTATGGGCGCCCGATTTCGATGCGGGCCATTGGCGGCGAGACGACTTGTGGGCGCAATCTGCCTGTGATTCTCATCGTTGCATGAAACCTCGCGCCAAGCGCCGGATGGTCGATGTTGCGCATCTTGCGGGAGTGCATAGCTCGACGGTCTCTCTCGCGCCGCGCAACCACCCGAGCATTCCCGAGGCGACTCGGGCCCTCGTGCGGCGCGCGGCGGAGAAAGCAGGTTATCAACCCGATCCGCTGGTTTCGGCGCTCATGTCGTTTCGCCGCTCGGCGCGGGAGATTCCCCGGCATACGACACTGGCTTTTGTGACGTCGTCGCGGCCCGCGAATGCGTGGCGCGAGTCGCGCACGCTGCGCGACCAACTTGCCGGTGCGCAGGAGCGGGCGCAGTTATTGGGCTATCACATCGAAGAGTTTCCGCCCAATTGGCCGGGTATGACCGGCACGTTTCAATCAGATGCTCCGTAACCGCGGCATCCTCGGCCTCATCCTCGCGCCGCTTCGCAACGAAAACGACACGCTGCCGGTCCAGTGGGAGCACTTCGCCGCGGTGGCCATCGCCTTCCCGCTGCGGCGGCCGGAAATTCCGCGGGTCGGAAATGATCACGGTCAGTCGATCCGGCTCGCCATCGCGCAATGCAGGGCGCGCCGGTATCGCCGCATCGGTCTGGCGGTGCAGCGCTCCACCATGGACCGGGTCGAGCAGCTATGGCCGGCCGGATTTCTGGTGGAGCATGCGGAGAGTTCGCCGGGTTCCATGCTGACGCCGCTTGCACTCGAAGGTGCTGGGTGCGGCGGTGGTGGATTTCCTGATCGCTCGTCTCGACCGAAATGAGCGCGGGGCGCTGCCGCGGGCGGTGCGATTGCATGTCATTGGGGGCACGGCGCGAAAGTGTGACAGTCTGGTCGCTGCCTGCTCAGGCCCGGTGATCGTCTGTCGTCCCAAGGCGGCTCAGACTACAACTTCGCGCGCTCGGGTGGTCGGGCACCGACGCATCGCAAAACGCTCAAAGCTCGCGGAACTCGCCGCGGACTTGTTGTAAAAGTCGACTCAGGGGCCACGGGACTCGGGTGAACGACTAATGGGAAGCGATCGCCCAGTCGGTTTCCCCAGATATATCATCGGACTATATCGATCACGATCATCAACTCCCGACTCAGATTTTTTATGGTGAGTTTGCGGAGAGGCGGATCAATCTATCCGCCAGCTTTTGCAACTTACGTGGAATCTCCTCGGGCGGTAGAACGAAATCAACGCAGCCTGATGCTTGAGCACTGAGAGGCATTTCCTCGACTTCGGCCGACGCGTCTTGGGCAAAAGTTATCCCCCCATAGGCCTTGATCTGCCGGCATCCTTCGGCCCCGTCGCCATCAAACCCAGATAGGATAATGCCCACGGCGCGCACGCCCATAGCCTTCGCCAAGGAGGTTAAAAATATATCTATCTGCACATTCCTTTTTGAACGCGGAGAGATGATTTTAAACCTATAGCCCTCGACTGACAGGTCTGCGTCGGGGGGGATCACGTAAACATGATTTGCGCGGATTGGCATCGCGGTGGAGGCCACCACCACGGCCATTTTCGTATGACGTGCCAAAATTTGCGCTAACTGAGAACTGGCCGACGGGGTCATATGAGAGATAATCACGAAGGCCATACCGGTGTCGGGCGGTAAAGCGTCCAAAAGCGTCTTATACGCAACAAGGCCGCCGGCTGAACCACCAACTCCGACAACAAAGGTAGGAGTTGATTTTTTCATGAGCAGTCAGACCCCAAGCTTTCCACCCGAACTTTTCGTCATTTTTTGCTTCTCAGGATTATTTTGGTTGGTGGCCACCGGCGGATTGGGACTCACGACAGGATCGACTGGCAACAGGGTAATTCCATTATCGCTCAAAACCAATTTATGGACGTCGCTGGAGTGAGCTGTGCCACGAGATTTAACGATATAAAGACCGCGAACACGTTTTTTTCCAGCATCTTCCTCTATTTCTCTAACGACGAGCCAAGTATCGATCAAAGAGGAAACGCCCACCTCGCCGCTCGTGAAATTTTGAGCGGTAGAAGAAACGAGACTGGTGAAAAATCCAGTGATACCCTTTGATTTTAAAAGATCGATCATGCGGGTGACCATGGACTGTATTTCGCGTTGGTTGCCCTCGCTGATGAGACTTGTGAGGGGATCTATGACCACTGCTTTCGGTTTAAATTCCTCAATGGTCTTGTAAAGGTCGAGGAGATGCATCTCCAGCCCGAAGAAGGAGGGTCTGGTAGATACAATTTTTAAAAGCCCTTTTTTGACCATGGGTTCAAAGTGGAGACCAATCGAGCGCATGTTTTGAGTGAGTTGCCCCGAAGACTCTTCATAAGACAGAAAAAGGCACCGTTCGCCCCGCTTGCATTGTTCGATAGCGAAGGCGGATGCGAGGCTCGTTTTCCCCGTGCCGGCAGTTCCTGATGCAAGGATGGTGCTGCCTCTCGTAAACCCACCGCCTTTAAACATTTTATCTAACGACGGAATTCCGGTCGAAACTCGCTTCCCTGTGCCCGGTTGATCGAGCCCAGCCGAAGTGATCGGTATTACGGAAAGACCGTCTTTATCGATTACAAAGGGGTATTCGTTTATGCCATGGTTGGAACCGCGATACTTTATCACGCGAACTCTACGGACCGACATTTGTTCGCTCACCCGATTATCTAGAAGAATTATGCAATCGGAAATATACTCTTCAAGACCGTGCCGGGTATAGGATTTCTGCCCCGGTTCCCCGGTTACGACGGAGGTCACTTGTTTGTTCTTAAGCCATCGAAACAGTCTTTTTATTTCTAGACGAAGAGTTCCCGGGTCCGTAACGCCGGCAAAGATCGATTCGATGGAATCTATAACGACGCGCTTGGCGCCGATGGAATCGATGGCGTGCTCCAAACGAATGAGTATCCCTTCAAGATTGAAGCCGAGTTCTTGAATGTCTTTGCGCTCCAATATAACGTGATCCAGAACAATCTTTTTTTGCGCAACGAGCCCGCGTAGATCGAGGTTGAGCGAGGCCACATCTTTGTATAATTCACCCTCGGTCTCTTCAAACGATAGTAGAACGCCCGGTTCACCGTAAAGGCTGGCGCCTTTGACGAGAAAATCGATCCCCAGAAGGGTTTTGCCGGCGCCGGCACCCCCGCAAATCAAAGTGGTTCTATTTTTCGGAAGCCCTCCTTCAGTAATCTGGTCGAAGCCTTTGATTCCAGTGGGGCATTTATTTAAAGGACTATTCGGGGTTCTCGAACCTGTTTCTCGCCGCCGGCGGGTTGGGCGCAGTTTGGTTTTGGGTGACAGTGGTTTCATATTGGCTCCTCTTGGCTGGGTTTCCTACCGTTCTATAGATCGAGGCAATCCTACACTCACGGTTAACGTTGGACTATGGGGTCTTATCTGACTGGCGGCCGAGCGGATCGTGAGCAGTCGGCGGCCCGGAAGGAGAACTTGGCGCCGAGCAGTTGCGGTCGATCCTGACAAACTCGCTCTCAGTCGGAAAAATTCAGTTTTCCGCGAATAACGCCAATGGCCGCCAATGAAAACAGAGAGCAACGAACTCTCGCCGAACAGTGGACCCTACGGATGGCGAAGGGAGTTGGTTTCACCTCTGAAATTTACGTCTGTTCGCGTTATTCGCGGGATGTTTTCCGCATCGATTGGAGAACGTGATCTAAGTTTTCAGATCTAATCGGTCGGTTTTTAACAACTGATCCCAAACGCACTCGCCGCATTTGTAGATTTTGATTCCACAAAGTGTTTAACGAATTTGGACGCCCCCGCACGCTGCACCCGACCAATCGTCTTCGAGCTGCGCGGTTCTCGCTGCACCACCTCAACTCCGGGAATTGCAGCTGTTCCGAACGACTTTCAAGCGTCGGATTCTGCGATTCGATAAATGGCCTTCTGCCTACTTCGTCAGGGTGCGAGCCCACGAGGGGTGGGCAGCCTAGTTGTTCTTACTTCGCTTCGGCAGTGCGGAACCCAACTTCGCGGTGGCCGCGGGGCGTCGGGCGTTTTCCCGCAGGCGTCGGGTTTGTTGGATCATTTCTTTCTCGCAGATACCGGTGATGTTTTCCGGGACGCCGGCATAAGCGGCGGCGACGCGCCAACCGCCATGTGTCGCCGCCTCGACTTCCTCATAAATGGTTTTCGCGGCCCTGGCCGGGACGCCGCCGATTTCCGCCAGCCGAGTCAGTTGCTCTAAACGGGTGGGGATCTCGGGGCTCCCTAGCCAGTGAGGGCAATCAGGCCATTGGCGGCATTCGGGTTGAGGTCGTAGGCGGGCCGAGAGCGTCCACGCGGGTCGGCGGCGTTATAGAGGAAGGCGTGGTTGCGTCCGTGATTGTAGCGATTGGTGGTGTGCAGATTGAAGATCGCGCGCCGAAAGGATTCACGCGCCTTTTCCGCGCCGCCGAGCGTCCGAGCAGATCGGATGAATTCCTCGTAGTCAATTTGGCCGTCCGAGGCCCGTTGGGGAGGAATCTGCTCAAGGTATGCACGTGGTGCCGGGCCCAGGTGCCGTCGGGCCGCCGGTAGCGATCAAAACGCGCGCTGGCAAAGTGACGCCGCTCGCCGTCGTGGACCAGGCACGCATGCGGGGCGCGGATGCCGGCGTTCTCGGCCATTTTATAGAATGCGAATTCGACCGCGCCGCCGGCATCGCGGTCGAGCGGAGAAACGGGCGCCGCGGTGTGCCGGTTGCGCGCATCGAGCGGTTTCGCCGCGCAACGAACGCAGGACGACTTCGGCTTTGCGTTTCGCGCCCCAGCGCTGCGGGGGATTTTCCAGGCCCGCGCCGCCGGAGGCTCCATCGGGCGCAACGCCCGGCTCCACCTCCGGCGGCGCGGGCCTGACGGGTTGGGCGGTGGCTTCAGTTCACTCGGTTCAGACATCGGATTCATTGGTTTTCGGGTTCAGGTTTATTGTCCCGTGTCCAAGGAAATTTTGGGCGATATAATTCCGGCCAAGGCGTAGCAAGCAGGTGTAGCCGTTTCCAAAAAATGGAAGCGCGAGTTATTCCTGTAGGCTTCGTTGAACTGGGAAAAAACTAGTCAGAATCCTTCGGCGAAGGTGGCCTCAGGTTACAAATTCGCGAACAACTTCAGTCTATCTCAGTCTATCTCAGTCTGTCGTGGACAAATGGCAGACCACTTGCTCAGTTGCTCACAAGATATTCCCACCCGATGGAAAACCTCAAAGGGGCGATCGCCCCCAGTCTGCGGAACAGGGGTTCGGTAAAAGTGAAGACCTTCGTGCTCGACACGAATGTCCTCCTCCACGACCCCCAGTCGATTTATAAGTTTCAGGACAATAATCTCGCGATCCCCGTCGAGGTCCTCGAAGAGCTCGACGGCATCAAGGGCGAGCAGTCCACCGAGCGCGGGCGCAATGCCCGGCGCGTCCACCGCATCCTGCAGGAGTTGCTGCCCGACTCCCACGCGATGCTTGAGGGCGTGAAACTCGCCAACGGCGGCACGCTCTCGATCATCATCAATCCCTACCTCGCCGATCCCTCGCGGCACTCAGACGCGATGAACCGCCTGCGCGCGATTTTGCCCGATCTCTCGAAAAAGGACAACCGTATCATCGCCGCGGCGCTCTTCGTGCAGGAGCAAAACGATCCGCCCACGATTCTCGTCACAAAGGATGTGAACGTGCAGCTCAAGGCCCGCGCGGTCGGACTCGAGTCTGAAGATTACCTTAACGACAAGGTGCCTGAGACCGACGACGAACTCAGCTACCGCGAAATCCCGCTCAATCTCTACGATCTACAGCGGTTTTGCTCCGAAGGTTTTTTTGATCTCGGCTCCGTTGGCGGTCAACCGCTCTATCTCAACGAATACGTGCTGCTGCGGTCCGACGAGGGGAAGACGATGCCCGCGCGCTATTACGGCGAGGGCCAGGTGCGCCGCCTGAAGATTCCGGATTTTGTGAAGGCGCCCGGTGGCATTCCGATTCGGCCGCGCAATCTCGAGCAGCAGTTCTTCATGGATGCGCTGCTCGACGAGAGCATCCACATGCTCACGTGCTATGGCAAAGCCGGCACGGGCAAGACCCTGCTCTCGACCGCGTGCGCGCTCCACCAGACGCAGGACGACCACTCGCGCTACGACGGTGTTTCCATTTCCCGCCCGGTGATTGCGCTCGGCAAGGACATCGGTTTCCTGCCCGGCACACTGGAGGAGAAGATGAAACCCTGGCTGCAGGCTTATCACGATGCGCTGGAGGTGCTCATCCCCTCGAAGCCGCAGAAAGAGCCCCAGTTCGCCGCTAAAAAGGTTTCCAAGAAGAAGCACAAAAAGCACGACGACCATTTTTCTGCGCAGATGAATGCGCCGCAGCCCGCGCACATCAGCAGCCACCACGGCGGCGGCCACGGCCCGGTCGTCAAGCCCTACGAGCGGCTGCTCAAGAGCGGTCTCGTCGAGATCGAGGCGCTGGCGTTCATCCGCGGGCGCTCGATCGCCCGGCGTTTCTTCATTTTGGATGAGGCGCAGCAACTCACGCCGCATGAAGTGAAGACGGTGATCACGCGTATCTCCGAAGGTTCGAAGATCGTGCTCATCGGCGATCCCGCGCAGATCGATAATCCCTATGTGGACGCGCGCAGTAACGGCCTCGTCTATTGCCACAACCGCATGAAGGGTCAGGCGCTCGCCGCACACGTGAAGCTCACCAAGGGCGAACGCTCGAAGCTCGCGGAACTCGCGGCGGACTTGTTGTAAAAACCAACCCAAGGGCTGCGGGGCCCGGGTAACTCGTGGCGCTGCAGTCTACCCCCGTCGGCACCTTTCTACATCGGCACAAGCGCGGACAGCTCGCGCAGATCTCAAAGGGGGTGCGCTTGGCCCCAGCGGGAGTGATGATTTTCGCGGTCGATCACTACGCCCGTGGCGCCGGCGGCACGGGTGCCAACGATATCTTTTTACCCGTTGCCGGATATACCACAACGCAGCGGCCGGCGTATGGAGAGCGTGAGCGCGCGCGTGAAATCCGGTCGGCGGGGGCTTGCGCTCATCCACCTCGACCGACGTCAGCACCGCGTCGAGGAGCGGCGCAAGTCCGCTCAGGCGCAGGTCGGTTTCCACAAAGGCGCGTGGCCTGCCGTAGGGCACATCGATGAGCGCGCCGAGCTGGAGGCCCCGCGCCCGCAGCGCGGTCAAGGCCGCGGCAGATTCCGGATAGACGGTGAACCGTTGTTGGAAAAAGGTGGAGAAGGCCGCGAGGGCGGCGGGCGATCGCCGTTCCACCGAGGGAGCAGCCCACGTTGTTAGAATCTCCATAAAAATCCGCCCGGCGGCGATTTCGACCGCGCGCGGATGCAGCCGGGCGTTGTGGCGCGCGAGAATGGCATCGGCCCGAGCGTAGGCGGCGGCATCGGGCGGCGCGGAGCAGACGGCGGCGACGCGGGCGAGCACGGGAGCGTGGAGCGTCGCCCAACTGGGGGGCGTATCGGCGTAGGTGAGGAGCGTTTCCCCGGGATCAAAGCCGATTGCGAGGGCCACTTCAGGCCGAGGCGCGTGAACCCAACAGGCTGGCCTCACCGCGACGTTGGGCGGCGACTTCCATCGCACCGGCAAACAATCCCGTGAAGAGCAGGTCGCTCACGAGCGTGTTGCGGAAGAAGGCCACGGTGGGCGGGAATTCGGGATGGCCGACGGTCATGGCCTGCCACCAACCGGCGGCGTTGTGCGCGTAACCGGCGTCGCCGATCCACGAAGAGGTATTGGTCACGAGGTAGAACAGGATCGAGCCGCCGAGTGCGCCGCTGAAGAGATTCAACCAACTGCGGCGGTGGGCCACGAGGAGGCCAAAGCCGAGGGCGGCGGCGAAGCAGAGCGTGCGGATCGCGGCGCCGCCGAGCGTCCACTGGTAGTGGTATTCCACCGCGTAGTAGTGGTCGATGTAGAGATCGGTGAGGGTGAGCGCGGCGAAGGGCACCAGCCATTGCCAGCGGTTGCGAAAATAGACGCCGCCGCAAAATGCGAGCGCCATGAGGGGCGAGAAATTGCTGAGGGCGGGCTCATAGAGGGCGACGATGCGCCAGCCGGCGGTGAGCACGAGAAGGAGAAGGGCGAGCGGCATGCGGAGGGATTTACCCGGAAAGCGCTGAATGAACAGCAGTTTTTGCGAGCGTGTGGCGGCGGGCGAGGCGCCGCCTACTGCTCGGCCTGACGGGCGAGCAGCCAGAGCAGGTCGGCGAGGCGATTGGTGAATTGGCGCAAATCGGTGCGCACGCTGCGGCCGTGCGCGGGGAGGGCGCAGAGCCGGCGTTCGGCGCGGCGGGCGGTTACGCGCGCGGTATCGAAGGCGGCCCCGACGGCCGTCGCGCCGGGGGTGGCCCAGCCGTCGAATTTCAGGCCGAGGATTTCAACGGCGGCGACAGCTTCGTCGAGCTTGGTGACCTCGGCGCCGGTGATCTTGGCGAATTTGGAATCGGTGTAGCGCGCGATGTCGGTCTCGGCGCAGGCGAGCTCGCCCATGAGCGCGACGAGATTTTGTTGCAGGCCGGTGAGCAGGGCGCGGACGGCCTCGTCGGTGAGGAGTGGCTTGATCGCGCCGAGGGCGACGTTGAGTTCGTCGAAGGCGCCGATGGCCTCGATCTGCGGATGGTCCTTCGGCACGCGCTGGCCGTAGAGGAGGCTCGTCGAGCCGTCGTCGCCGGTGCGCGTGGCGATGGATCGTGACATCGGCTTACGGGGTGATGCGCCGCGCGGCGAGTTGCGCGCGGAGGCAGAGTTCGGCGGCCTTGAAGGCGTGGGCTTGGGTCATGGCGTTCTCGGTGCGGTTGAGACAGTCGAGAATGAGCTGGCCGAAGAACTTGAAACCGACTTTGCCCGCGACTTCGAGGTGTTGCTCGCCCTTGTCGTCCACGATGTAAACGTGGTCGCCGGTTTTGTCGCGGCCGACGTCCACGTATTTGCGGAGTTCGATGTAGCCTTTGGTGCCGAGGATGACCATGCGGCCGTCGCCCCAGGTGCTGAGGCCGGCGGGGTTAAGCCAGTCGATGCGAATGTAGTTTGACGTGCCGTTGTTGCCGAGGAGCGAGGCTTCGCCGAAGTCTTCGAGTTCGGGCGTGGCGGGGTTGTTGAAATTGCCCACGGCGGCCTGGGTGACGGTGGCATCGGTCGCGCCGGTGAACGTGAGGAACTGCTCGAACTGGTGGCTGCCGATGTCGCAGAGGATGCCGCCGTATTTGGCCTTTTCGAAAAACCACGCGGGGCGCGCGGCGGGATTCCCGATGCGATGGGGCCCGAGGCCGAGCACTTGAACGACTTTGCCGATGGCGCCGCCGGCTACGAGTTCGGTGGCGAACATCGCGGACTCCACGTGCAGGCGCTCGCTGAAATAGACGGCGTATTTCTTGCCGGTGCGCGCGACGATGGCTTTGGCGGCGTCGAGCTGGTCGAGCGAGGTGAAGGGCGTCTTGTCTGTGAAGTAGTCCTTGCCGGCTTCCATCACGCGGCCGCCGAGCGCGCCGCGCTCG
>JACMRG010000121.1 GCA_014376585.1 Opitutaceae bacterium
TGCCGCCGTGCTCCCCGCCGGCCCTGCCCCCTTTTCGAGCCTCGTTTCGCTCAATGCCACCACCGCCGGTTGCTTCTACGAAAACGGCGAAAAGAAACCTTACGAGCGCATCACCTTCGCCCGCTTCCCGGTCGCCGCCGCGCCCTGACCGCCTCCCTGCTCCTCCTCGTTTCCACTATGCACTCCCGCTTCCGCGGCCTCGTCGCCGCTCCCTTCACTCCCTTCAACGCCGATCGTTCTTTGAACCTCGACGTCATCCCCGCTTACGCGCGTTTCCTGCGCGATAACGGCGTCGGCGCTGCCTTCGTCTGCGGCACCACCGGCGAGGGACTTTCCCTCACCCTCGACGAACGCCTGCGCGTCGCCGAGCGCTGGGCCGCCTGCGCCGACGAGCGTCTGCGCGTCATCGTCCACGTCGGCCACACGTGCCTTGAAGACGCACGCACGCTCACCGCGCACGCGGCGAAAATCGGCGCCGCCGCCGTCTCCGCGCTGGCGCCGATGTTCTTCAAACCCCGCAGCAACGCCGAGCTCGTCGAGTGGTGCGCCGCCGTCGCCTCCGCCGCGCCGTCGCTGCCGTTTTATTATTACAACATCCCTTCGATGACGGGCGTCTCGTTTCCCGTCGCTGATTTTCTGGCCCGAGCCGCGGGCCGCATCCCCACGCTCGCCGGCGTGAAATACACCCACGAAGACCTGCCTGATTACCGCGCGTGTGTGGCTTTCGATGGCGGTCGTCACGATATCCTCTTTGGCCGCGATGAACTTCTCCTCGAAGGCACCGCCGCCGGAGCGCTCGGCGCCGTCGGCAGCACCTACAATTATGCCGCCCCGATTTATCTCCGCCTCCTCGACGCCCGCACCGCCGGGCGCGATGCCGAGGCACGCACACTTCAAGACACCGCCATTAAGATGATCGCCATCTGCAACGGCATGGGCGTCACCCACCTCGCCGCGTCGAAGTCCGTCATGGCGATGCTCGGCATCGACTGCGGCCCCGTCCGTCTCCCGCTGATTCAGCCCGACGCCACGCAGCTCACCACGCTGCGCGCAAAGCTCACCGACCTCGGCTTCTTCGATTTCGCCTGCCGGCTGTCGCAACCCTAGTGGGAATTTCGCGGTTCCATTTTCACGATCCCACCCAAGCCATCGAACCGCCCGCCATAAATTTCGGCTGCAGCGCGCCCCGCGTCCGCACCACCGGTTCGCGTGCTACGAGTTGCAGAAGCGGTCCGATCATCTTCTTCGCAAACGCGTGCGGACTCACGATGTAGCGCGCCGGCGCCGGGGCGAGGGATCCCAAAAACGGATCGTCGTCGCGCGAGATGAGCGAAATATCCTGCGGGATGCGCAGCCCGCGCTGCGCGAGTAAACTCGTTGTCGCCAGATAAGCGTAAGAGTTGCTCACCACGAGCGCCGTCGGCGGATTTTTCCGTCCCAATAATCGCGTCAACGCCTGACCGACGGAATCGACGTCGTCACGGTGATAGGCGACGTCTGCCACCGCGTCCGTGACCGACGACGTTCGCACGCCTTCTAAAAATCCCGCCTCGCTGTCCACATCCCCCGCGCGCCGCGACTCGCGATTCAGCAGCGCAATCCGTCGGTGGCCCAGCCCCAGTAACACGCCCGCCGCGTGCCGGCAGATGGCGCGATAATCCAAATCGTAGTGCGGGAGCGCCACGTCCGCATACGTCGAGCCCGCGACCAGACACGGCAGCTTCCTCCGCGCGAACCAGCGCTGCATCACTTCCGACGACAGCGTGAGCACCCACGCGTCGTGCGTGTGTTGCCCCACGAGCCGCTCCAAGGCGCGCGACGGATTGCTCTGATAATATTGCTTCCCCTCGTGCACGCGCAGCCGGCAACCCTCCGCGAGCAACAAATCTTTTAGCTCGTCGATCCACAACGCGATCAATGGCCGCAGACTGCCAATGGGCTCGGGAATGAGCACGCCCACCGTCTTTGTGTCGCCCGCTTTGCCGATCCGTGGCGCCGCCGAGATGACTCGCGTGCCCAGCCCGACCAACGGCTCAACCACGCCTTCTGCGCGCAACTGCACCAGCGCCGCGCGCAGCGTATTACGGCTCGCCTGCACCGTCTCGCACAACGTCCGCTCACCCGGCAGCCAGCCGCGCCACGTGCCCTTCGCGATCTCCGCCCGCAGCAGCATCGCCACCTGACTCGCGACCGTTCTGTGGGGTATCAGCGTCATGGGGAAACAGCGCACAGCACACGCCGGCGTCCCACCGCAAGGCAACCCCGCTTTAACGTTTGTCCGGTGTGAATTTTGCGTCGCCATCGAGCCACCACGCTTCGGGCGAGCGATAGCCAGGCTTCCGCTCGCCGCTCGCCACCACCCAGCCGCCGCGCCACGCCACGGTCGCCGCCGTCGCGCGCGAAACCGGCCCGCCGCCCACCTCGCTCCAGCGATCCGCCGACGGATCGTAGGCCAAAATATCCGTCGTAAACCCGGGATGATCCGGCCCGTTGAGATGCGCCCGCAGCCCATCATCGCCCGAAATCACGAGCAGCTTGCCCTCGCGCGTGAGCGGCGCGGGCGAAGGCGCCGCCGTCGCCGCGCGCGGTAGATCCGCGAGTTTTCTCCAACCGCCCGCCGCCGAATACGCATACGCATCGCGCAGCGGCGTGCGCTGCGCCCTGCCATCCGCCCCTGCACTCAGCGCCACCCCGCCAAAAAGATAAAACGTGTCCGCCGTCGCACCCGCCACCGCGAGCATCCGCGCCGGTCCCGGACACGCCGGCAACTCCTTCCAACCCGCTTCCGGTTGCGCCATATCCAGCGCCCACAATGTCGCCAGCGCCGACGTCGCATCTGGCATCTCAATCCCGCCCGCCAGATAAAAAATCCCACCGACCAACGCCCCGCTGCCAAACGCACACGCCCGCGGCAACGGCCGCAGCGCGCTCGTCTTCAATACTCGCCCTTCCCATGTGAGCAAAAAAACCTCCGCGAAATGCGTCTTCGCATCGCCGCCGCCCGCGCAGATCATCCCTGCCGGCGCCGACACCGCCACGCCATAGGCATTCGCCCGAGGCAACCGCCCTGCCTCGACCCACGCCCCGCTCGGCTCCGCCAGCGCGAACACGTAGTCATACCAAATCTTCGCGCCGCCCTCCCACGGTCGCTTCTCCGGAAAATTAGCCCCGCCCGCGACAATCAGTGCGCCGCCCGCCACACCGACAAACGGCGACGCGAACCCTTCATGATCCGGCAACGGAGCCAGTTGTTTCCAAGGGGATGACGACGGCATGGGTAAATGAGTCGTTGCCGCGCGCACGCCGCCACCGAGCGCCAGCAACGCGACGCAACCGAGCCGGGGAAAATAAAACGCATTGGGGTTCAAGCGAAGCAAGTCACCCAATCCTACCTCTCCGCCTCCCTCTGACAACCCGAGCCTTGTGGTTCTTTATTGGCACCAAGCCGGCTACGTTGCCCGGAGCCTGCAATACACTTTTTCGAAGCACACCTGAGCGTAGCACCGAGCTTCAGCCCGTGCTCTTCCGTTTCGGACGCGGGCTAAAGCTCCGCGCCACCACGAGCATGGCCCACAAAGTGTATGATAGGCCCTAAACCGGAACCATTCATATGAACCACGGATGGACGCGGATAAACACGGATTCCCCGAGGCGCGAGTCGAAGGACGCGACTTCGGGCCGGGTTCACAAAAAGGTGCGTCACGGCGGCTCCGACATTGTCGGACCGTTCACTCCGAATCCGTGTCCATCCGTGTTCATCCGTGGTTTCCGACTGCATCGTTCCGGCTGAATAGGGGTAGCGCGAGATTTCGGAATCAGAGTTTTGGCCACAAAAAGCACAAGGGGCTTTCACCCTGCGACAGAATCTCCATTGCGCCTATAGGCGCGCGGGCGACACGGAACGAAGCCAGAAAAATTTTGCGCCTTTTTGCGGCAAAACACCGTGAGATCGAAATCCACCCAATCGCCGCCCTACGAAATCCGATCCAGCTTCCATATCACCCCGAGCAGCGCGGCCACACACCCGACGATCAGCCACGGGATCGTCTCCAGCGCGCTCCCCGCGAATGCGCCCGCCGCCGCCGGCATGATCGCCGCTCCCACGCCCGCCGCCCCCGCCTGCCGCCCGATGATCGTCTGCACCGCTCCCGGCGCGAACCGCCGCGGCACCTCGTGCATCATCCCCGGATACACCGGCGCAAAACCCAAGCCCATCAACACCAGCGCCACCACCGCCGCCGGCACCGACGCCGCTGCGGTAAACAACAGGGCCCCGCCCAACCCCACGGCCACGCCGAGCCCGACCATCCGCCGGTTACCCCACCGATCCACCACAAACCCGATCGCGATCCTTCCGACCGTGATCGACCCGTAATACGCCGCCGTTGCCATTGCCGCCGTCGCCGGCTCGAAACCCCGCGCCACGATCAAAATCGAGCCGGCCCACAACCCCGTCGTCAGCTCCGCCGCCACGTAAATTGCCAGAATCCCGGGCGACAACCATCCCGCGAGCGACCTCGCCCCGAGCGTCGGCTCCACCTGCTCGTTCCCATCCGCCGCCACGTCCGGCGCCCGCTCTGGCGCCCGCGCCCAAAGCCCCAGCGTCACCAAAAATAGTCCCGCTAACGCGAGCTGCGCGCTTCCCAACGCGAGGTAGCCCCCGCGCCAGCCCGAGCCATGACCCAGCGCAAAACCGATCACCAGCGGCCCGCTCGTCGCCCCGATGCCCCAGCACGCGTGCAGCCAATTCATCTGCCGCCCGCTGTAGTGCCGCGCCACAAACCCGTTGAGCGCCGCATCGACCGCCCCCGCGCCCAATCCCAATGGAAGCACCGCCAGCACCAACCCCGGGAGCCCACCCACCTGCGACAATGCCAGCAACGCCGACCCCGTCGCCGCTCCGCTCACGAGCACCACCGGCCCGGTGCCAAAGCGCCCCACCACCCACCCACTCGAAAACGCTGCCGTCGCCGCCAATGCCGTGATCACGACCATCAGCCCGCCCGCATAGCCGATCGGCAACCGCAGCTCCGGATACATCTGCGGCCACGCGACGCCCAGCGTGCCGTCCGGCAACCCCAGACTCACAAATCCCAGATAAATAACCGGGAGTAAAAAAATGGAATAACGCCGCCGCGACATCGCCCCTAGCCAGACACCAACCTGCTACCTCCGGCAACACCGCACCCACTCCGTCTGCTCGCGGCCCCGGCAAGAGCGCGCGCCGCAATGCCGACGCAAGGCCCTGCCTGCCCCTCCCACCTACCGTTGGTTTGCCACCGCCCACTTCAGCCGATCGCGATCAATCTTGAGCCGTTCGTTGGCCGGGTGCGCCTGCTGAAGTTTCTCCGTCTCGGCCAACGCCACCAGCAACACCGGATCAGGTTTCCCGGGCGGGCCGAAATCGAAGCCCGTCAACGCCCCATAAAGCGCCTGGCTCTGCGGCATACTGCGCGAGACGACCGTCTTCACCGTCCCGCCCGTTTTCGCCGGTTCAGGATCGGGCTGGACCGGGAGCAACGGCCCCTTCTCCAGCAGCGCCAGCAGCACCGCGTTGCGCCAGGTTAGCCATCGCCCCAGCTCTGCGGCCGGCGAGCGGTCGAGATCGATATCGTAAAAGAGGGTCGGCGGTTTGCGGGTCTGCATCGCCACTTGGTTCGAGCGATAGGCCCGTTCGAAATCGCCTGCCGCAAAGTCGAGCCGCGCCAAGTCGGCCCAGTTCTGAAACTCCGCCCCGTGGTAAAGCGCCTCCGCCCAAGCGCGGCGGGCCAGCTCGGGCTGCTTCCGTTTCTGCGCCCCCATCGCCACCTCCACCAAATAATTGGCCCGGTTATATTCGCCCTCGGTGAGTTCAAACGCATCCACCGCCAGCACCGCGTGACGCGCGTCGCTTCCCGCCGGCAGCACGAGCGCCTGCGCGACCCGCAGCCGCTCGTGCGGGCGCGTGCCCGCCGTCTTGACCGCGAGGTCGAGCCACTTCTTGCACAGCGCCGCGTTGCGCCAGCGGAGCGCGCGCGAGACTTGGAGCGCCACCTCGCTCATGAGATTGGGGAAGCCCGCCGCCGCCCGTGCGATCGAAGCGTCAACACCCGCCCGCGCCTTGCGGTTGCCCTCATCGTCCGGGGCGGCCGCGCCCGCGCAATCCCGCACGGCGAAAAACCAGATCGCCAGCTTCGTTAACGACGTCGGCTCCCCCTCCAGCGGCCGCTGGCCGGGCGCCGTCAACAGCGGCTGCGCCAATGCCTCGAAGGCTTGGTATTTCTCCGCCATCGCCGGCCCGCCTTGCAGCAGGTAGACCATCGCCACTTTCGCCGCCAACAACGCCTGTTCCAGCGCCGCCTCCGGATGCCCGGCTTTTTGCAAAGCGCCCAACAGCTCGCGGGCCGTCTCGATCCGCCGCGCCGGGGTGCCGCGCCAGGTCGGGCCGTAATCGGAGAAACTTTGCACCTGCAAAATTGCCGCCAGCGTGGCCTCGTCGTCCGGCGCGAGCGCGAAAGCCGCGCGCACATCGCGGTCCCGCTCCACTTCGAAAGGGTCATACAGCCCGGTCACGCGCCGCGGTCCGTCCTGCATCGCCCACGGATCGCGCCGCGAGACGTTGAACAGGTGGCCGTATTGCAGCGCTTCATCACGGCGGCCCGTCTTGTTATCTTCGAGAAACACTTCCGTGATCCCGTCCCACGCCTGCGCCCGCCCGGCAAAGGCGCGGGCGTTTTTGGGGTTGGCCGCGAGGGCCGCAGTCTCGGACTTGAGCCGTTGCGCTGATCGCGACGGAGCGAAAGTCCGGTTTACCTGGGCGCCGATGGCGTTGTTTGTCGTCCACCGCACGGCGATGTCCGGATCGGCCGGATTGGTCAGCGAGACGGCCCCATACTTGGTCACGATGCCGGCCAATAGCGGCGATTCCTCCGCACCACGGGCGGCGGTCAACAAAAGGACTCCCAAAAAGAATATGATTGGTTTCATTGTTTGAGCGAAAAAAGAGGTGAGGATTTCGAGCTTCCGAAACGTGGGCATTCAACCCGCAGAAGACTTCACTGGTCCGAGTTTCATCCGCGCGTTGTCATCGCCCGCAACGCCACGATCAAGCGCGGATCGCCCCCGCGCTCACATCACGGATGAATGGGCTGCAGGCGCTCGTTGCGATTGCGACGATAAACCGAGAAGTCGTGATGATTTTGGCCTGCGGAAATCGCTCGGTCAGCCGAAGCACGCAGCCGTCGGCCACATTCATCTCGGGCCCGTATTTCGCCAGCGCGGTGCGGACCGAATTGGCCTCGGCCGCAAGCACCGGTTCGACCCTCACCCGACTCTGTCCCGGCAAAACGAGCACGAGATCGACGGCACGTTGGGAGGGGGCGAGGAGATAACACGCCTCAGCCAACACGATTTCGCAGGTGACGGGTGCCTCACCGAACGCATTCAAGACGTGTTGAGCCCAAAGATGATACTCGTCGGCGGCGTTGGCGACCAACGGGCCGGCATCGAGGATGTAGCGGCGACCAGCCACGCATAAAACCTTCGCGCACGGAAAGGTCTCTTGGACCGCTCATGACGTCACAAAGCTCTGGCGCGAATCCGCTCCCGCCCTGCAGTTTCTTCACAGTGCGCGCCAAGTTGCCGGACTTCCTCGCTTGCTTCCGTCTTACCGCTGGAACTTTCCGAGGGGCTTTCATCGGTCGGAAATTGGCGGAAAGGATGACGTGGTCAAGAATTCGACCGCGAAAGCCCGCCAAGGCGTTGCCGAGCGTAGATCTTCACTTCCGGCCAGCCCTACAACTCATCATCGCTCGCCCCCGGCAGCGCCGTCGCATCCGGGTCGCTGCGCACGCGTCCCAACCAGTCCGCGATCAAGGTCTCCCGCGCCGTGATCGCCGCCGGCCACGGCGCCGCCACGAGATCGATCACCCGCAGCCCGCCATCCACGCAACGCACAAAATTCCGCGCGTGCATATCCGCCACGAGAAACGCCCGCGGCTCCCCTCCCCCGCTCGCCTTGAGAAAAAATAATCTCGGGTGATCGCGGTTCGCCCGGAGAAACCGCGACGGGATTTCGATCAGCCCCGCTGGCAGCGTCAGCGACATGTCGTCGCCCTGCGCCAGCGGTTCGCCGAGCGCCTGCTTCGCCACCAAAATCCCCTCCGGCGTCACCGCCACCACTTCCGTCGCCATCCCGCCCAGCGCATGCACGAGGAGTAGCTTCTCCAACAGCCCGCGATAACTCCCCAGCCCCGCTTCGGCGCGCAACGTCGTCTCTTCACCCGCGCGGAATACAAACTCGCTCCCGATGCGGCTCTCCTCGCGGGGCAGATAAAATTTATACACCGAGTGGTCCGCCTCCGCCGCAAACGCCCACGCCTCCACGCCGCCGCCGATCCGCCGCAGCCGTGCATTTGATTCCTCGAGCGGATTCGACGCCTCAATTTCGACCGCGCCTGCGCCTTCCGCTTCCCCCTCGACCGGCACCAGCGGCGCCGCCGGAAACCCAAAATCTTCCAGCGGCCGCAACGGCAGCAGCGCCCGCAGCTCGCGGATCGCCGCGCCAAATACCGCCCAAGCCCCGCCCGCGCCTTCCAATAAACTTACTTCGTCTTCGGCGAGGAGGACGAGATCGCGGTCCGAATCTGCGCGGACACCGCATTCGGCTGCCGCCGCGCCGAGGCGATGGAGCGCCGCCAGTCTTCGCTCGTGATCGTATTGAAGATCGCGACGGTCTTGCTCGCCCGGGAGGAGGCGGCCTTGGATGCGGGTGAGCTGGCCGGTAAAGTGGTCTTGCATGGTTCCGCCATGCCCGCACCGTCCGCCGCCCATCCCGCGTTGGCAACGGGTTTTTGACCACAAGTTATTCGGAAGCCGGAATTCAAAAATTGAATCTGGAACTCAGGGAATCGGGACCGGAAACGGCGGAACCTGAAATCGGGAGACCGCTTCTTCTCCGGCTCCTTCCATTCCTGATTTCCGGTAGTGGGTTAGTTTGAAATTGCCCTCGGCCACGTATCCGGCCGCTGACATCGCCCACGGGGTCCTGCTCCGCGCCGAGGAGATCAAGGCCGACGAAAAAAAATCTTCGGCTGGGTCGCCGAAGGAAAAACCGTCTCGGAGCTCACGGAAAAAGGCGGCTATTTCTGAGCCGCCGTCCCACGACGCCGTCCCACGATTGCACGTTCGCGGCGGCGGCCGAGCAGCGTCTTCGCTTCACCCGCACTGCGTTTGGCTGACGGGAAAATACGAATGTCCGCTCGTCACGATCTTCCACGGTTTAAAGCCGTCCCACATAGAAAGCCGCACCATTTTATACCAGCGCCACCTGACCTTTCAGGCTCTGAGTGAATTATGGTGGAGCCGAGCCCTTCGGGCCTAACTTAGAGGGAGTCTAAAAAGGTGGGGCACGACCGCTGGGCGCGCTTCAGTAAAGTTTCCGGTCTCTCGTAGAACCCGGCGGGTCCGGAGGTCCCGCCACTGCCCGGAAAAATCTAAAATTCATTGGCCGTCGGTATTATTTAGTAGTGCTGCCCCGCATACTTCACCGGGCCGCCGGCAGCGCGAATGCCACGTAAGCATCGCCCACCGGCCCGCCGACTTTCCCTCCGCCGGTCGACGTGATCACGACAAACTGCCGGCCCGCCACTTCATAAACCGCCGGCGCGGCGGTGCCGCCGAAGGGCAGCTTTGCCTCCCAAAGTTCTGTGCCCGTATCCGCATCAAACGCTCGGAGTTTCTCGTCGGCTGTCCCGGCGACAAATACCAATCCGCCCGCCGTCACCGTCGCACCACCGAGATTTTGCGCGCCCGTTTTCGCCCCACCCGATTTCGCCAGCGCGGCAATTTCGCCCAGTGGCACCCGCCATAATATCCTGCCGGAGTTTAAATCGTAGCAGTTGAGCAAGCCCCACGGTGGCTTGATGCCGGGGTGGCCTTCGTGGTCGTTCAAAAAACCAAATCCATCGAAGACGTAGCGCGGGGTTTCACTTGCGCCGCCCCCGCCACCGCCGGCCCTCGCGGCCGGTTGATTGCGGCGGAAAAGAAAATCCAGCAGTTCCCTTTTCTCTTTCGCATCAGTCACGAGATTCGGCGGCATCACCCCCTTGCCCTTCGCCAACAGCTCAAGCACCGCGCCGTCGTCCATGCGCGTTTTCAAAGCGATCAGTGGCGGCACCATTCCGAGACCCAGCCGGTTTGGCCCATGGCAGGCCGCACAGCGTTGCGCATAAACCGTCTCGCCCGCCGAGGGCGGAAGCTTCGGGTCCCGCTCGCGCTCGTCGTTGGCGATCACCGTCACTTTTGAAACGAGCCGGTTTGACGTCACATAAAGTCGGCCCGTGGGCACATCCACCGCCGCACCCGACCACTCCGCGCCACCGCGCGAGCCAATGAAGAGATTGGGTTTTCCCTCAACGAAGGGCTGGAAAAACCCATACGTGGCGTGCGCCACCTGTTGTTGGACAAATTCCCGCGCTGCGGGCGAACGGTCCGTGATGTCCGCGGGATCAAACGCCATCGACGAGATCGGCTCCGGTAATTCCGGGTCCGGTTGATACGCCGCAGTGCGCTCACCGGGCAGGGTGGAAACCGGTGCGCGCCGCATCCGCACCGGAAAAATCGGCCGGCCACTCACGCGGTCCAACACAAACAAATGCCCGGCCTTTGACATGCTCGTGACGGCATCGACGCGGCGGCCCTCGCGCACGACCGTGACGAGATTCGGCGGGGCACAGACGTCGAGATCCCAAATATCGTGCCGCACATCTTGGAAATGCCACAGCCGCTTTCCCGTGAGCACATTCAGCGCGACCACGCAGTTGCTAAACAAATTATCGCCCAACCGACCGACGCCCACCATGTCCGGCCGCGGCGCGCCGAGCGCGATGAACGCAATCCCGCGCTGGTCGTCGATGGAGAGCCCGCTCCAGCCGTTCGCCCCGGCTTGCGGTCCGTCCCAAGTATCCGCGCCCACATCCCCGCCGCGCGCCACCGTGCGAAACCGCCACACTTCCACGCCCGTGCGCACATCGAAACCGAAGATGTCACCGTTGAGCCCGGAGATCACCAGCATCTTTCGATACACTGCGGCCGTGGCGGTCGCACCGGTGGGCACCGGCGTCCGCCCCGCCTGCCCGAAGCCCACCAGGGGCTCGCCCGTCTTCGGGTTTAGCGCGTAGAGCCAGTCGCCCGCTCCGACTAAAAGCCGCGCCTCGTGGCCGTCCCCGCCTGGCCAGTAAACCAGCCCGCGCCGCGCCGGCACGTCTTGCAGCCGGTTCCGTCCGCTGCCCTCAATCAACTGCCGGCGCCAAATTTCCCGCCCGGTCGCGGCGTCCAACGCGACGAGCGCGCGGCCCGGTGTCGGCGCGTAGAGCACGCCGTCGACGATGACCGGCGTGCACTGCACATTGGCCGCGCCGTCGCCGGCGCGAAACATCCACGCCACCTCGAGGTTGCGGACATTCTCCCGGGTTATCTGGGTCAGCGCAGAGTAACGCCGTGAGCCGTTGTCGCCCTGTGAACGCGTCCACGACGCGAAACCGCCCGGCGCAAGCGGCGCAGCGGGGGCGAGTTCGCCGGCGGGCGCGGCCGGGATCGTTTGAAATTCCGGCAACGCCGCCCGTGCTGCCGCATCCTCCAACCCATTCGCCGCCATCGCCGGCCATGCCCAACCGAACGCGAGCACGGCACCCAGCGCCAAACCATGAGCACGCCGCGCCAAGTTTGGGAGAGGGTTCATCGCCCAAAGAAAAGACCCGCGCAGGCCGAGTCCAAGAAAACAAACCGCCGACTGCCGCGGTGCGACGGCGTGCACGATCGCGCCGCAGGGCCGTTAAAACGAGTCCCACCGGCCCCTCCCCACCCCGGCGACTTAGCGACCTTTGCGGAGGAGAATTTTTTTATCTCCCGCGCGTTCAGCCTGAACGCCGAATCCGGATTCGATCAGACGCACGAAACCATCGACGTTGTTCGAACGGAAAGAGGCACTGATGAGAACCTGCGCCAGCTCCTGATCGACGAGCAGCATCTGCACTTCGTTATGGCGGTTAAATTCGGCGACGATTTCGGCGAGTGGCGCCTTGTCGAAATCAAGGATTCGGCGCTGCCAGGCGAGCACGCGGTCGATCTGCGCGGGCGTGAGCGCCTCTATTTGCGGCGGGGAAATATGCTCCAGCGAGACAACTGCCCGTTGCCGGAGGTCCAGGGCCGAAACCATCCTGGCGCCGGCCAGCGGCGCGCCACCCGCGACCGCCCGGCTCGCGGCCCCGGGCGCAGGCGCCGTGACTTGCACGCGGCCCTCAGTGACGAGGACTTCCACCGCGGTGACATCGATTTTCACATTGAAGGCCGTGCCGACGGCGAACACATCCACGCCATTCGCGCTCACGATAAAGGGGCGGGTGGGATTTTTCGTCACGGTGAAGTGCGCCTCACCGCGCTCCAGACGCACCCGACGCTCGCCCGCTGTGTAGCGCGCGCTGACGACCGCACCCCGGTTTAATTCCACGACCGATCCGTCTTCAAAAACGCGGCGCGATTCTTCCTCTGGCGCAAAGTTTCCGGCCACCAGTGGCGCGACGCCGGAAAAGGCCCGCGGCGTCCGAAGATAAAGACCCAACACAACGGCCGCAGCGGCGGCGGTCACCATGAGCGCGGCGGGCAGGAAGCGCACGATCTTGATCTGCAAGGGCGGTGCGAGCAGGTCTGCGTTTGGCCGCACGCTGTGCTCGGGCCGCCATTGGCCAAGGCTGTCCAACCGGTTCCAATGCGCGCCGTGCCGCCGGAGCGCCGCACCATGCCGGGAATCTACTGCGAGCCAATGCGAGAGCTCGTCCTGCTCGACGGCGGAAAGCCCGCGATCACGTCGCAACACCCAAGCCGCGGCCTGTTGCTCAATGCCCGGATCCCGTGACTCCGGAAAGATTTTCCCCCCACGATCGCTCATGAGGGGCGTCCTTGCCGCGGATCATGTTTTTCCAAAAACGCCGCGATCTTGCGCAGCCCGATCGTCCCTTGCGCCTCGATGGTGTGCTCCGCGAGCCCGAGTTGGGCGGCGACTTCTTTCTGAGAAATTCCGTAGATTTTTCGCAAGGTGATGATTTGGCGGCAGCGGCTGGGCAGCGATTGAATGGCCGTGGTCAGCAATTCAAGCTCCTGACTGCGGGCCAACGCGCTGGGAATATCCGTGCCATCATCCATGATGCCGACGGCGTCCATTTCCGCTAAAGAATCTGTGCGGGCCACGCGGCGATGGCGGATTTGCATCAGCACGACGTTGCGCGCGGTGGCGAAGAGGAAGGCTTTTGGGGAATCAACGACGCCCCGCCGATGGGCTTGCAGCACGCGGAGGTAAGATTCCTGCACGACATCATCAAGATCGAGACAGGTCGTAAACTGGCCCGCCAGCCAAGCGCGGAGCATGGATTCGTGCGGCTGCAGTTTCTCGGCAAACCAGCGGGCTTGTTCGGCGTCTTGGGGAGGCATGGGGCGGGGCGACCGGGGCACAGCCATTGCTGAATCGTGGCGGCGTGACGAGTCCTAACCCGCGCCTGCGGGTGGGATCCGCTGCGGTGGTTACATCACCGGGCACCGCGTGGAATTATCCCAGAAGGCACGGGTCATACGAATCATCGCAAAGCTTTGCGCCGGGCGAGCGCCCCGCCCCAGTCTGTCCCTCCTTCAAAAAAAACCTTATCACTCCGAAAATAGCTTTAGCGGAAAGCACGGTCCACGACATCTCAACGGGCGACACCCCTCGCCATGACTCACCAACCCCATGACTCCACCCTCCGCTTTATGTGCGACGGGAAAAGCGCTCGGCCCCTTCATACTGCTGGTCATTTTGCTGCTCTCCGCGCCCCAGATTTTTTCCGCGCCCGACCCGAGTCCACGGCAATTCGACCTGCCTCGCGGCGCGGCGGCGGAAACGCTCAAACGCTTCGCCGCGCAGGCGAACCGGGAAATTATGTTTCCCGCCGAACCCGTCGCGGGTGTGACGACGAATCCGGTTAAAGGCACCTTCGCTCCGCGCGAGGCTCTCGACCGGATGGTGGCCCGCACCGGGCTCCTCATCGTCGAAGACCCCTACTCCGGCGCGATCATGGTCGGCGCAGGCACGCCCGCCGACCCACTCAACCCATCCCGCTTAGAAAAGAAACCAACAAACCCCGTAGAAATGAAACGAACCCAAGCAACCACCCTCATCGGCAGCCTCATCGCCCTCGCGCTGGCGCCGGCCCACGCCGCCGACACCAGGCCCGGCCAGACGCCTGCGGAAGAAACAATCGAGTTGAATCCATTCACCGTGAGGGAGAGCAGCAATGTCGGTTACCAGATGAGCGAATCCACCGCTGGTGGACGCGTGCGCGTCTCAACCTTCGAAACGACTCAACCCGTGAACGTGGTCAGCCGCGCTTTCATCAACGACGTCGGCACCGGCCAAATCCTCGACGCGCTGAAATACGTCTCTGGCGTGACTCAATCCACCCAATCCGTCGGCGCAGACCGCATGACGATTCGCGGCTTCCAGATTTCCAATACCAACCTGATCGATGGCTTCGCGACCGGCGGTAACAACCACCAGGACGCCGCGATCTTTGATCGCTTCGAAGTGGTCAAAGGGCCGAACGCCATCATCTCGCCGGCCGGCGCGCCGGGCGGCACCGTCAACCTCGTGAGCAAGAGTCCCCTCCTTGGAAAAAACTCCACCACCGCCGAGGCGGAGATCGGCCTCTACGATTCCAATCGCGGTTTCTTGGACGCCAACCGCGTCCTCACCAAAGACCTCGCCGTGCGCCTCGTCGTCGCAGGGCAATACGACGACGGCTACTACCACAACTACGAGCACAACCTGGCACTCCTTGGCGGCCTCACCTGGCGTTTTGGCAGCAGCTCCAACCTGACGGTGAAATACATTTACTCGCGCACCAACGTCCAAAATTTCGTCGGCCTGCCCATTAATCCGACCGCTGACACGAGCACCTCCAATCCCCAAATCTACCCGGGCCTAAAACGCGACGCCAACATCTTCAACTCGGATGACCTCCGTTTTTCCCGCCTCAACACCATCGAAGGTCTCTACACCCAAAAGGTGTTGGAAGGCCTCTCGACCCGCATCGCCGCCCAATACAATTACGAGAACAGCTATTTCAACCAGTTCGACACCCAGCTCACCGGCCCCGCCCAAGGTGACTACAACCCGCTCACGGGCGCCTGGGTGTATGGCGTGATTTTCAACAAGAGCGCGCCCTATAACATCACCGGCCCGGCCGCCACGCCCACCTCCACCTACCAGCGCGGCACCTCTGGTCCGCAGCAGGGTTTCGGCCACGTCTACCGCAACGCCTTTCAGAACGACTGGGTCTACGACTATAAAAACACCGCCGTCTCCACCCAGACTTCCGCTGGCTACGCTTTCAACGCTTCGCACTCACCCCACGACCTGAGCCTGTTTCTGATCCGCTCCACCGCCAATCCCTTGAACGGCGTCGACACCTTCGACATCTTCGGTCCTTACCGCGCACCGATCTCCGGCACGATCGCCGGTCGCGGCTATCGCAACAACGCGAGCAGCAGCACCACGACCAAGCAGCTTTATGCCAACGAAGTCGTGAAGCTCTTCAAAGATCGCCTGATTTTAAACGGCGGACTTTCGCAGTCGTGGTTCAAATATCACCTGATCGACAACGTGACGCCGGCCCGGACCTACGACACGAGCGTCAAGGGTAAGCTGCAGAAAACCTACGGCGCCGTGTTTGAACCCATGGCGACGACCGCGCTCTACTACGGCCACTCGGAAGTCACCAACTTCTCCTCCGCCGGTCTGCCGCCCGCGCCACAGACGCAGGACTCGAAATCGGACGAAGTCGGCGTTCGCCAGAAATTTTTCGAGGGCAAAGTGCTGGCCTCGGTCGCCTATTTCAACACGACGCAAAATAACTACAGCGTGCCGAATCCCCTGAATCTGGATCCGTCGCGCATCGGTTTGCCTCCTCTGCCCGGCCTGTTCTCGGACCGCACGGCCAAGGGCTGGGAATTCGAAGCCAACGCTTCGATCACGAAGGAGCTCTCGGTGGTGGCCAACTACACGTTTTTCAAAAATCGCGACAAGAACGATGTCGTGTTCCGCGGCACCGCCGAGAAGTCGGGCGCCTTCTGGGCCAAGTATGAATTCAAAGCCGGCGACCTCAAAGGCTTGGGTGTCGGCGTCGGAATCAACCATCTCGACCGCCGCCCCGGTGACGCGCCGCGCGCCGGTTTCACGAGCGCCAGCACCGCCACCAATCAGATTTACAACCAGCCCACGTATTGGATTCCGGCACGGACCGTGGCGGACGTGATCTTGTCCTATCGCTTTAACTCCCATTGGAACACCCGCCTGATCGTGAACAATGTTCTAAACAAGAAGTATATCGAGTCCGCGCTCAACCGCCAAGAGTTGGTCCTCGGGGGCAACACGAACTACCGCGCCCAAGTTACGTATTCATTCTGAGGTAAACGGACAGACCGTGGCGCGGTGTGCGCGCCTACGCCCCTTGCTCTCAATCGGAGGCGAGGGGCTTTTTATTGGCAACGCCTCCGCACCCGGCCGGGCATTGCCGGATAATAATCCGGCGCGCGGGCCCACGCCGGGCGGCTCCCCTCCCTGAAATCCCTCGACTTCACGTCCGCCGCGCTGCACCGAACCATCCGCCCCGCGCGACTCCAGGCTTTCACCCCGCCATGCCGAATTCAGATCCGACCCGCTGGTTCACCTCCGAGCTCGCCCCCCACGAGTCCGCCCTGCGCGCCTACCTGCACGGACTCGCCTCGCCCCCCGATATCGACGACATCGTGCAGGAAACTTACGCCCGCATCCTCCGCGCCCACGAGCGCGGCCCGATCTCCTCACCTCGCGGCCTGCTTTTTGCCACGGCTCGCAACATCACCCGCGACCTCTTTCGCCGTCGCACCACCGCCAACACGTTTCCGATAGCGGAAATCGACGAGACCCGCGTCTTCGATGATGCGCCCAACGCAGCCGAGACTGCCAGCCGCCGGCAGGAGACCGACCTGCTCGCCCTCGCGATCGCCGAACTGCCCCCGCGCTGCCGTGAAATCCTCGTCCTCCGCAAATTTGAAAACCTTTCCCACCGCGAGATCGCCCAGAAACTCGGCATCTCTGAGCACACCGTCGAGGCCCAGCTCACCAAGGCCCTCCATCGCTGCGAAGATTTCTTCGGCCGCCACGGCCTGCCGTAACTCCTAATCTGCCGCCTTCCCCGCCAATGACACCCGATCCTTCACCCGACGCCATCCGCGCCGCCACCGCGCTCTGGTTGATCCGGCGCGACCGCGGCCTTTCGTCGGCGGAATCGATCGAATACGAACTCTGGCTCGCCGCCGACGAACGCCATGCCGCCGCCCTGAATCGCTCCACCCGCGTCTGGTCGTTGCTCGACGGCATCCCCGCGCCGACCGCCGCCCCCGTTCTCGCCGCCGTCACGCGCCGCCGCTCATTTTGGCGCCAGACGCGCGTGTTCGGCGGCTTGGCCGCGGCCGCCGTGCTCTTTTTCGGCCTCATGGTCTGGCGCAGCCCGCTTGCGCCCTCCGCCCCCGACACGCCCTTGCAGGACCCAACCCCCGCCGGCCCGCGCACGGTTACTCTGACCGACGGTTCGCTGGTCCAGCTCAACACCGGCGGTGAAATCCTCGAACAATTCACCGCCGCGGAGCGCCGGGTCATGCTGGTCCGCGGCGAAGCGCATTTTAGTGTCACCAAAAATCCGGCCCGGCCCTTTGTCGTTCAAACCGGCACTCTTCTCGTCCGCGCCATCGGCACGGCCTTCAACGTCAACCGCGCGCCCTTGGGCGTTGACGTGCTGGTGACCGAAGGCCGCGTCCAGCTCATCGACAGCCGGGCTCCCGCCCCGGGCTCCTCGTCCGCACCCGCCGCCGCCCTGCCTTCGCTCTCCGCCGGCGACCGCGCCGTCTTCCGCGGGGAACCCGAACAGCCCCGCGACCTCGCCCAGGCGTTGATCGTGTCGCACGCGGATACGACGGAGATCACCCGCACCCTTTCTTGGCGCGAGCCCCTCCTCCGCCTCGGTGGCGCCAGCCTCGCCGAGCTCGCCGCCCAGTTTGAACGCGGCACGGGCCGCCGCCTCGTGCTCGCCGATCCCGCCCTCGCGGAACTCCGCTTCGGCGGGCGTTTCCGCGCGGACGACATCGAGGGCTTTACCCATCTGCTCGGGACGACTCTGGATCTCGACGTGGAGCACGCCGCCGACGGCACGATTGTGCTGCGGAAAAAAAAGCCGGATTCACGATAGCGGATCCCGGCGCATGGTGCGTCTTCCCCGCGCCGCCGACCTCACGGTCCGTGGAAAACCCCATCCATGTTTACCCTTTTACGCCAGTGTTTCAGGCCGCTCGGCCTGAGGCCGGCGCTTCTGCTGATCCTCTGCATGGGCGGGCCGTGTTTTTGTCTCTCTGGAGCTGAACCGGTCCGTCGCTCCTTCGCCATTCCGGCAGGAGATGCTGAGGCGACGCTGGAGGCATTTTCTGATCAGGCCGGCGTGCAAATCGTCTATCTGCTCGGCGATATGCGCGGTGAGAAGACCAACCCCGTCCAAGGCGTTTTTGCGATTCGCACAGCGCTCGACCGGTTGATCGGCAACACCGCGTTGAGGGTGGTCGTGGATGGGAAAACTCAGGCCTTCGTCATCCAGCGCAGCCGTTCGCGGCCGGCGTCGGCGGAGCTTCCCAAGAACCCGAACCCAACGCCACCCCCGCCCATGAAAAAATCCCTGACTACCCGGCTCGCTGCCGTCCTTGCCGCCGTTACTGCCTCCGTCCTCACCGCCCAGCCAGAGCCTGCCACCTCCGCCCCGACTGACGCCGCCAAACCCGGCGACGCGATTCGGCTCTCCGAATTCCGCGTCGATACTTCCAAAGACCGCGGCTACCTCGCCACCAATGCCACCACCGGCACGCGGCTCAACATGTCGATCAAGGAGATCCCTCTCCCCATCGAAGTGATCACCCGCGAGTTCATCGACGATATCGGCGCCGTCGATATCAAGGAATCCCTCCGCTACAGCGCCGGCATCGTGCAGGACACGGTGACTACCTCGAACAGCTTTACGTTCAGCCCCTCCGGTTCGGGCAATGCCAACTCAATCAATCGGGACAGCGTGCAGATCAACATTCGCGGCTTCAACACCCGCTCTTTTCTTCGCAACGGCTTTCGGCAGGACACGGTCACCGACGTCGTAAACATCGACCGTCAGGAAATCGCCCGCGGTCCGCAGGCGCTCCTTTACGGCGTGGCTGCGCTTGGCGGCATCGTGAACATCACGCCCAAATACCCGCGTAACACCCAGCGCACCACGGGGCGCTTCGCCATCGGCAGCGAGGATTTCTACCGTGCCGAACTCTACAACACCGGCCCCATCCTCAAATCCCGCCCCAATGGCGACCGCTCACTGAATTACGGCATCGGCTTCGTCTACCAGAACCAGAGTTCCGCCGACGACTTCGACGACCGGCGCCGCATCCTCATGACTCCGTCCCTCGACTTCCGGCCGTTCAAAAACACCAATATTTTTGTCGACGTCGAATACGGCCAGTTCCGCACCGAGGGCAACGGCTTCAAAGATATCAACGACGCCAACGCCGGGAACATCATCAACCCCTTCGGCCTGCGCACCCGGGAGGACATCAGCGTTTACAACGAGACCAAGACCGTCGCCCGCGACCGTTTCGGCAAAGGCCGTTTCTTCCGCTGGAGCGGCGGCGACACGTTTCAAAAAAATGAATATTTCAGCGGCACCGTCGAGGTCACCCAAAAGATTTTCGACGGCCTCACGGCGATCGTGGGGGGTAATTACAGCGATTCCCTCGTGACCAATCGTGGCCTCGATTCGCAGGGCATCGCGACCGCCAACACCGCTAGTTCTGCCATCGTTCCCACCGGCTTGGGTATCTGGACCAACGTTGGAGCCAACCCGACCAATGCCGCTCAAAACTACTGGAAAACGGTAAACTACCAGTGGAACGACGCGCGGACGCACAAGCTCATCAAACAATTCCGCGCCGAGCTCACCTATGAATTAAACCTCTGGGGCAACAAACAGGTTATCCTCCTCGGACGTCAGGAGCAGACGGTCGCGCAGATCAACCGAAGCACCGCTCAGGTCACGAGCAACATCACGGGTGGCTCCAACCGCTCGTATAAAGCATTCGACGATCTCAGCTACATCGCCGACCGCGGCGAACAGACCCGCATCTTTCGCGAGACGCCGTTTTGGGAGTGGAACACGGGCGAATACGCCACCTATCAGGGCAAGTGGTGGGAGAACAAGATCACGATCATCGGAGGCCTGCGTTGGAACCGCTACATGGTCCGCACCTACGACAATACCTTTGTGAAAGCGGACGCCACCCAGCCCGATTCCAACGTGGCTAATTGGGTCAAGCCCGCCGCTCCCGATCCAGGCAGTCTCACGAGCGCCGCCGGCCAGACTCCGGTCATCAACGGCTACCGGTTTGCCAACATCCCGCAGAAAGACACCAGCCCCACCGCTGGCGTAAGCTTCGCGCTCACCAAAGCGGTTTCTCTCTACGCTGTAACCGCCGGAGGAATATATCCCAACACCGGACAGCGCGACGGCGCGGCCAGTCCATTCCAAGCCGAGAAAACCAAGAGCAAGGAAGTCGGCGTGAAGTTTGATGTTTGGAAGGACAAACGCGGTCGCGACCGCATCTCGGCCACCGTCGCCGGCTTTCAGATCGATCGTGAAAATGCCATCTACAATCTTTTCTGGGCGCCCCAGCCGCGCAGTAACAACCAAGCGACACTCCGCGCTGGTTTCACGGCGAATGCCCCTGTCTCCGGCACCGGGCTTAACGCTTACACCGTGACAAACTCTGCCTTCACCACCTTCCAAACCGCCAATCCCGTCACCTACCTCGTGCCCGTGACCTACGTGGCTGCCGTTGATCTTGCCAGCCCGCGAGTGACGGGTGCGCCACAGGCAAATAACCTCATCCTCGTCGACTACGCCTCACTGGGCTCCGCCGCGACCGACCCACTCCGTCGCGCACTCGATGCGGCCGCCAATGACGCCAATAACCTCACCGCACTCCAGAACGCCACAACCGGCAACGGCGCCGGCAATCTCAACGCCAACAACGGCTACGCGCTCAACCGCAATTCTGACACCTCCTACAACGACCAGACGAAGGGCGTGGACATGCAGATCTATCTCAACCTCACCGACCATCTCACCACCGTGTTCACCTACACCCATCTTTACCAAGGCGTGACGGGCGGCTTTAAAGTCGTCGATCAGGTGAAGAGCACCGAGTATGACTCATGGTGGAACTACATGGGCATTCCCCTCGCTGATCGCGGGAAGAATCTCGATGAATCCACCTATGATTTCTCGGGCCAGACGGTCGGCCGTCGCACCCTCGACAACCCCCGCAATCAGCTCTCGATTTGGAACAAATACGACTTTACGGATGGCGCATTAAAAGGCCTGGATGTCGGTCTCGGCGTTAATTTTAACGGCCCACGCCAGAGCGAAGCACTCCTCAACAACGGTGCCCGCACCACCGCCGGCGTGGAAAACATCCGCTATAAACCGCAATTTAAAGCCGACTACAAAATCAACCTCGGCCTCGGCTACCGCACTCAGCTGATACGCCGTAATTGGAACTTCCGGCTCAACGTGAACAACGTGCTTAACGAGCAGAAGAAAATGGCGACGGGGTCCAGCTCGTTGTATGTTTCACCGGCAGATATCGCCGGGACCAATATCCTCGCGGGAAGTCTTGTTCCCTCCACCACGGCGGGCGCGCAGAAAATTACGGTGCCCGAACGCGTCGTGCGATATTTCGATCCCATCTCGTTTCGCTTCACCCTCAGCACGAGTTTCTGATCCGCGCTACTTGGCTGCGGAATGTTCTCTGGGGATGCCGCACCCGCGGCATCCTTTTTTATGCCCGGCCGCCGCCACGTGAAAAGCGACCACGGGTCCAAAGACGCGCCTGAAAATCGCATCTTGTCGTAGCGCAACGCGCGAGCCCTTCGTTCGCGGTTAGATGTTGTAGCCACAAAAGCTTCACGGCACCAGCCACGGAAAAAACAGGATTTTATTTTTGGGTCGCGACCAATTACGAACGCTTAATCCTGCGGAAGCGGGCGGATGCCTTCCCGTGAGCGCAGTGCTGTCGGCATCACGCGTTCGTTCCATCTTTACCCCGATTTACACCAACCTAGCGCGCATCACCCCACCACCATGTTAAAACTTCCGCCCGCCTGCCTAGCCGCCTCGCTTGGCCTTCTCGCCGCCTCAACCCTCCTCGCGCAAACCAACCCGGCCCCGGTCGCACCCGCATCCCAAGTCGATTCTGTCGCCATTCGCAGCGACTCCACCGGTGCCATCACCGGCCGCGTCTTCAACCCCGCCACCGGTGAATATATCCGCAACGCCCAGATCCGCATCGTCGAGACCGGCGTCACCGCCATCTCCGAAAACGAAGGTGCGTTCCGCTTTTCTTCAGTCCCCGCCGGCCGCGTCACCCTCGTCGTCACCTACACCGGCTACCGCTCCGTCACCTCCACGGTCGACGTCGCCGCCGGCAGCGCCGCGACGAAAAATTTTGACCTCATCAGCACGCTCCAGCCCACCGCCACTGCCGCCGCGGACGGCACCGTGAAACTCGAAGCCTTCACCGTGAACAGCGAGCGCGAGGGCAGCGCCAAAGCCATCATGGATCAGCGCCGGTCCATGAACGTCACCAACACCGTCGCCTCCGACGCCTTCGGCGACAATGCCGAGGGCAACATCGGCGAATTCCTCCGCAACATGCCGGGCGTCGAACTCGACATTGCCTACGGCGAGGTTCGCAACGTGCGCCTCCGCGGCCTCAGCTCCGAATACACCTCCGTCACCGTCGATGGCGTCTCCCTCGCCAGCGCCGACGCCAACGCCGGCGCCGCCGGCAACGCCCGCGCGTTCACTTTCGAAAGCGCCTCCCTCAACAGCGTCGAGGCCATCGAAGTTTCCAAGACCGTCAGCGCCGACGTCGACGCCAATTCCCCCGCGGGCACCATCAACCTTAAGACCAAGCGCGCCTTCGACCGCGCCGGCCGCCGCGTCACCTGGCAGGCCAACGTGGTCGCTCACTCCGAAGAATTTAACCTCAATAAAAGCCGCGGCCCCGATGATTCCGGCCGTTCCCATAAATTCCGCCCGGGCGGCATCTTCGAATACTCCGATATCTTCCTCACCCGCCGGCTCGGCGTCGTTTTCAACATCAGTGAATCCAACGTCTATCAGGAGACCCTAGTCTCCACGTTAACCTACAACCGCACCACGACTCCCACCGATTCCCGTCCCGAGGTTCTCACCGCCCTCAGCTTCCAACACGCCCCGCGCTTCAACAAACGCTTCGCGACCACCCTCACCACCGATTTCAAGGTCACCAAGTCCCTCGCCCTCTCTCTCGGCCTCATCTACAATTACACCGACCTCTGGACTCCCCAGCGCACCGTCACGTTCAACACCGGCGGACGCGCCTCCGTCGTCGGCGATCTCTACACGGATTTCACCACCACCACCGGAGCCACCGTCGTCTCCAATCCCGTCGCCGTCTCCAAGCTCGGCGAGTCCCTTACTATCCTGCCGAAGTTCGACTACAAAACTCCAAAATTCGATCTCGAAGGCAAAGTCGCCTACTCCGACGCCACCAGCTGGTATGATCCGCTCGTCCGCCGCCACGCCATCCGCGACGCCAACAGCCCCACCGCCACCGGCGTCAACTACCGCGCCACGCGCTCCTCCGCCCAGGACACCGATTGGAAATTCACCCAAATCTCCGGGCCCGACCTCGCCGACGGTGCCAGCTTCAGCAGCCCCGCCGTCAGTATTAACGACGGCCGTTTCTCCCGCTCGGTTTTTGTCAGCGGCGAATTGAACGCCACCCTCCGCACTCGCTTCCTCCGCCCCATCGTTTGGAAAACCGGCTTCAAGGACCGCTACGAACTCCGCAAATTTGAAGACGATCAGTTGTCCAAACGCGCCGATTACTTCGGCAGTGCCACCGGCACCACCCCCGTCAACCCCGGCGCCTGGGCCAACTACGCCTCCGCTTACCCCTACGATTTCGGCATCGCCAACGGCAACATCTCCTCTCTCTCGGGCCGCAACATCTTCATGCCCGACCTGGAGCGCATTGCCCGCCTCTACGACGCCCAACCCACCGCGTTCCGCCAGAACCTTCCTCCCGGCAATTACTACACCGCCTTCATCGCCAACAAAAAACGCTACGAGGAAGAAATCCGCTCCGGCTACGCCATGGCCGACACCGTCTGGGGCCGCTTAAAATTCCGCGCCGGCCTCCGCTGGGAAGAGACCCACACCGACTCGACGGAATTCGATGTGCGCACGCCCGTCGAGGTGCGCACCGCCGGTTACACCGTCGTCAACGGCCGAGCCACGACCATCCCCGGCCTCGACTACCAATATTTCTCGCAGCCCAAAATCCATCGCACCGGCAAATACCATAATTTTTTCCCCAGCAGCTCCGTCAAACTGCTGATCACCGAAAATCTTAACCTCCACCTCGGCTACAGCAGCACCATCAAGCGACCCACCTATCGTGACCTCGCCGGCGTCTGGTCCATCAACGACACCGCCCAAACCGTCACCGCGCCCAACCCCAACCTGAAACCCGAAACCTCCCAAAACTACGCCGCCCGCTTCGCCTATTATTTCGAGCCCGTCGGCCAGCTCAGCGTCAGCCTCTTCCAAAATCAGGTGAAAGACCTGCACGTCACCAAGACCATCTCGCCGCAGGAGTTCGGCTACAACGGCGACGACGATCTTTCCAGCTACCTGTTCGTGACCACGGGCAACAACGTGAACCGCGTCCAGATCCGTGGCATGGAAATCGAATACAGCCAGGCGCTCTCGTTTCTTCCCGGCGTCTTCAAACGCCTCAACGTCCGCGCCGCCTACACCCGCAACTACGCCGAGATTATCACGGCCAACCTCGCCCCGCACCAGCTCAGCGGCGGGCTCAGCTACTCCCTCGGCCGTTTCAGCACCAACGTGAACGCCACATGGTCCGACAACTTTCCCTTGAGCAACACCGGCCTCACCTATCGCCGCCACCGCACCAATCTCGACGCCGGCGCCGGCTGGCGTCTCTCCAAAAATCTCACCCTCAGCGCCAACGTCCGCAATCTTCTCAACACGCCCTACATCAACATGCAGGCCTTCGCCCCCAGCGCCCCCGTCTGGACTCGCAGCGAGATCACCGGCCTCTCCTGGACCTTCGCCATCAAAGGCACCTATTAACTTCTAAAAGTAGGGCGGACTTTAGTCCGCCTTCACCGCCCCAGCCCTACCCGCCATGCCCCTCCGCCGCCTCCTCGCCACCCTCCTCTTAGCCACACCCCTCACCGTTCGCGCCGCCGCCGCCGATAGCTACGACCTCGTGATCTACGGCGGCACCGCCGGCGCGGTCGCGGCCGCCGTGCAGGCCAAAAAAATGGGCAAGACGGCGGTCATCGTCAGCCCCGATAAACACCTCGGCGGCCTCTCCGCCGGCGGACTCGGCTTCACCGACACCGGCGACAAATCCGTCATCGGCGGCGTCGCCCGCGATTTCTACCACCGCATCTGGCAGCACTACGACGTGGACGCCGCGTGGCGGCAGCAGAAGAAATCCGAATACGGTAACAAGGGCCAGGGCACGCCCGCCATCGACGGCGTCAACCGCACCATGTGGATCTTCGAGCCCCACGCCGCCGAAAAAGTCTTCGAGGACTACGTCCGCGAATTTAAAATTCCCGTTCACCGCGACGAGTGGCTCGACCGCGCGAAAGGCGTCAAAAAATCCGGCGCACGCATCACTGCGATCACCACGCTCAGTGGCAAAACCTACACCGGTAAGATGTTTCTCGATGCCACTTACGAAGGCGACCTCATGGCCGCCGCCGGGATCGACTATCACGTCGGCCGCGAATCTCGCGCCCAATACGGCGAAGAACTCAACGGCGTGCAGACCGGTGTCCTCCACCACCGCCACCACTTCGGCGTGTTGCAGGGAAAGGTCAGCCCCTACGTCGTCCCCGGCGATCCGAAGAGCGGTGTTCTCCCCCGCACCAATCCCGAGCACCCCGGCGAGTTCGGCGCCGCCGATAAAAAACTCCAAGCCTACTGCTTCCGCATGTGCCTCACCGACGACCCGTCGAACCGCGTGCCCTTCGCCAAACCCGCCGGCTACGACTCCGCCCAATACGAACTCCTCCTCCGCATCTACGCCGCCGGCTGGACCGAGACGTTCAACAAGTTCGACCCCATCCCGAACCACAAGACCGACACCAATAACCACGGCCCCTTCAGCACCGACAACATCGGCATGAATTACGATTATCCCGATGCCTCCTACGCGCGCCGTCGCGAAATTATCCGCGAGCACGAGACCTACCAGCAGGGCTGGCTCTACTTCATCGCCAACGACCCCCGCGTCCCCGCCGAGGTCCGCGAAAAAATATCCCGCTGGGGCCTCGCCAAAGACGAGTTCAAGGACAACGGCAACTGGCCGCACCAGATCTACGTCCGCGAAGCCCGCCGCTTGATCGGCTCCTACGTGATGACGGAAAACGAACTCGTGAAACGCCGCCCCACCCCTGAATCGGTTGGCATGGGCAGCTACGCGATGGATTCCCACAACGTCCAACGCTACATCACCCCCGAAGGCTACGTGCAGAACGAAGGCGACATCGGCGTCTCCACCCAAGGCCCCTACGCCATCGCGTATGGCTCACTCACGCCGAAGAAAGCCCAGTGCGAAAACCTCCTCGTGCCCGTCTGCGTTTCGAGCACGCACATCGCCTACGGCTCGATCCGCATGGAACCCGTTTTCATGATCCTCGGCCAGTCCGCCGCCACCGCCGCCGTCATGGCGATCGACGCAAAAATCGCCGTGCAGGACGTCCCCTACGCCGCCCTCCAAGCCCGCCTCATCGCCGACGGCCAGATTTTAGAAACGCCGCCAAAGCCCGCCGCTCCCGCTCCAAAAAAGTAGGGTAAACTTGCGTCCGCCTCCGCGCCCCATGCTCCCCCAAATCCGTCTCCCCCTCGCGCTCGGCGTCGCCGCCTTACTCGCCACCGCGATCACGGCTCCACTCCACGCTGACGCCGACGCCGCGGCCGCGCCCGCCTCCGCCCCCACGACTCCCAACCCTGGCCTGCGCTACCACTACCCGTTGCCCGCCGCTGCCACGCCGCAGATCTTGCGCGTCGACATCTGCGTCTACGGTGGCACGCCGGGCGGCGTGGGCGCGGCGGTGCAGGCGCGCCGCATGGGCAAGACTTCCGCGCTCGCCGTCTTCCGCCGCCACGTCGGCGGCCTCACCGCGGCGGGGCTCACCGCGGTCGATCTCGGCAAGAAAGAATCCATCGGCGGCATGGCCGAAGAATTTCTCAACCGCATGGGCAAATGGAGCGGCTTCCGCGCCGCCGACGCCGAGCAGACCATGCGCGCGATGCTCACCGAGGCCGATGTGCCCGTGTGGTTCGAACACCGCCTCGCCCGCGTCGAGAAATCCGACAACCGCATCCGCGCCCTCGTCTTCGAAAACGGCGACCGCATCGAAGCCGCCATGTTTATCGACGCCACCTACGAGGGCGATCTCCTCGCTCGCGCCGGCGTGTCGTTCCACGTCGGCCGCGAGGGCAACGCCGCCTATGGCGAGGCCTTCAACGGCTATTTCATCGCCGACAAACATCAGTTCCGTTTCCCCGTCGACCCCTACCGCACACCCGGCGATCCGCAGAGCGGACTTCTCCCCGGCATCTCCGCCGGGCCGCCACGCACCGAGGGCTCGGGCGATAAATGGGTCCAAGCTTACAACTTTCGCATGTGGCTCACCACCGCCGCCGCCGGCCGCGCGTTTCCCCAGCCCGCCGGTTACAATCGCGCCGACTACGCGCTCCTCGAACGCTATCTCACCTCGGCCCCCGCCGGCTTCGTGTGGGATTGGACCTACCGCAACGGCCCCGTGAAATTGAACCTCGGCGACTGCAACAACGCCGGCCCCGTCTCCACCGATTTCATCGGCGGCAGCAACCGCTGGCCCGAGGCCGATTACGCCGAACGCGAAAAAATCTTCCAGGCCCACGTCACTTATCAGCAGGGCATGATGTGGTTCCTCGCCCACGATCCCGCCGTGCCCGAAAAACTCCGCGCTCACGTCAACACCTTCGGCCTCCCGGGCGATCAGTTCGAAGAAACCGCCGGCTGGCCGCACGAGCTCTACGTGCGCGAAGGCCGCCGCTTGGTTTCCGATTACGTCATGACGGAACACGACTGTAAGGGCAAAGTCGTCGCCGCAGACAGCGTCGGCCTCGCCAGCTACACCATGGATTCGCACCACACTTCACGCGTCGTCGTCGACGGCGTCGTCAAAGCCGAGGGCAACGTCGAGAAATCCACGCCGCAGCCGTTCCCTGTGAGTTACCGCGCGATGATCCCCCGCGCCCGCGAGTGCACCAACCTCCTCGTGCCCGTCGCAGTTTCATCCTCGCACATCGCTTTCGGCAGCACCCGCATGGAGCCCGTCTTCATGCTTCTCGGCCAGAGCGCCGCCACTGCCGCCTCCCTTGCCATCGACGCAAAAACCTCCGTGCAAGCCGTCCCCTATCCCACCCTCCGCGCCCGCCTCCTCCAAGACCGCCAACGCCTCGTCTGGACCGCACCCGCCCCTGCGCCTGTTACAAAGTAGGGCGGACTTCAGTCCGCCCTCCGGCACTCGGCACCTCAAAAATTCCGCACCGGCAGCTCACTTCCCCTTCGGCCCAAGATTAAAAAAGATCCGCACGTTCTTCGTCTGCCGACCGGCGGCGACGATATCGAGGCGGCCATCACCGTCGAGATCGGCTAGTTTCAAATCCTCGACCGCGATTTCCGGCCCGCTGATTTCAAACGTCTGCCACGCCGCGCCCGCTGTCGCCCCAGGCGCATAGAGCCGGATACCCGGCGCCCCACGCGGATTCATCGCGCGCCAGCCCGCGACGATCTGCGGCGAACCCGTCCCGAGCAGATCCCCGACCGCCAGTGCGTGGCCATCCTTCAACGTCTCATCGAGAGCCTGCCGCGACCACAGCCCGCCGCCAGCCACCGGTTCCGTGTAAACCGCCACCGCGACCCCGTGCATCGGCTCGATCGTCGCAATGAAGCGGCGACCATCCGGCAACCGGCCGTCGCGGACTTCACCCGCCGGCTGGTCGGTAAACTGCCGGCGCTGCCATGCGCCCGTGCTCGCCCCAAAAAACCACACGCCCTCCTTCCCCGCCGCGATCAGTTCTTCCTCGGGATCGCCGTCCCAGTTGATCGACTGCAGATTGTGCGAGGCGTGCATGAAATCGCCCACCACGCTGGTCTTCCATGGTTGCCGCGGATCCGCCGGCACCGTGTAGGCCAGCAACCGCGCACCAGCGCCTTCGCTGTTTTTATTGCCCCGCCCATGCAGCGGCTGCACCAGCAGTTCAAATACGCCCGCCCGATTCCGCAGCCACTGCATGCGATGCACGGTCGGCTCATGCGCGAGCCGCACCGGCTCCCATCGTTGCGTGCGATCTTTCGGCGCGATGAGAAAAAATACCGCGCCGCTGTTTACCGTGTCGCCCGGATTCCACTCGGCGCCCACCGCCACCTCGCAACGTCCGTCACCATCGATATCCGCCGCCGCGATGCACACGTTGTCTTTGTCGGTGAGATTCTCGGCGATGATGAACTTTTCCCACGTGGGGTTCCGATACCAGACGACCTGGCGTTTGTCAGCGAGGAGCACGTCCGGCTTTCCGTCGCCATCCACATCGGCGACCGCGAGGCCATAGCCGATTTCGATCTTGGTATCGATATCCACCGCACGAAACCGCGGTGCCGGAATCTCCGCTGCACGACCGACGGACCAGATGAGCAACAACACGGCGCAAAGGATTTTCATCGGCAGGAGAGGGAGTGCGCCCAACCTGGTTCACCCCCGCGCCGGCTCCAACCCTTTTCCGCCTCCCCTTTAAACGCGGCCGCTCAGCGGATGGGTTAGTCTTTTTTCGAAAAGTTTTGGCCGTCGGGATGGCACTCGACAGTCCTCGCCCGCCTTCAAATCGTTCCCCCCGCACGCCGCGTCCTCCGGCGCGATTTACCCCATGCCCCCGACCGATCAGGCCCGCTGGTTTTCCGCGCACGTCCAACCCTGCGAACCCGCGCTGCGCGCCTATCTGCAAAAACGCTTTCCCGCGCTGCCCGACCACGACGACCTCCTCCAAGAAACCTACGTGCGCACCCTCCGCGCCTACGAAGGCGGCCGCGTCACCCACGCCCGGGCCTTCCTCTTCACCACCGCGCGCAACGCCGCCATCGACCTCTTTCGCCGCCGCCGCGCCCAGATCCACGAGGAAATTTCGGAAACCACCGCCCTGATGATCATCGACGAAAACCCCGGCCTCGCCGAATCGCAGGAGCGCGAACAACGCCTCGATCTCCTCCTCGAGGCCATCCTCGCCCTCCCCGAGCGCTGCCGCCAGGTGATGATGCTCCGCCACCTCGACGGCCTCGCCTACAAAGAGATCGCCGTGCGCCTCGGCATCTCGCCCGAGACGGTGAAAGTGCACATGATCAAGGGCGTCAAAGACTGCACCCGTTTCTTCCACCAACGCGGCCTCCTCGACGCCGGTCCGGGCACGGCGCGCCTCGTCTCATGAATCCGTCGCCCGCCGATTTTTCCGCCTACGACGACGCGATCGAGACCGCCGCCGCCGAATGGCTCATCGCACGCGAGGAAGGCTTTGCCCCCGGCCGCGCCGCGGAATTCGCCGCCTGGCGCGCCGCCGATCCGCAGCACGACGAGGCCGCCCTGCGCACCGAGCGCGCCCTCGACCTCATCGGCGAAATGCCCGCCCTCCGCGCCCCGCTCCAGGCCCGGCTCGCCGTAGAAACCAAGATTACCCGCCCCGCGTTCTTTCACCCGCCCGTCTGGACCGCCGGCCTCGCCGCCGCCTTCGCGCTCGCCGCCGTGGTCGGGTGGTTCCTCCCGTCCCGCGACGCCGCTACCCGCCACTACACCACCGCCGCCACCCGCCAGCAGCAGATCGCACTGGTGGATGGCTCGATCGTAAATCTCAACGTCAGCACCGACGTCCAAGTCGCGCTCACGCCTGCCGCCCGCCGCGTCACCCTCACCGCCGGCGAGGCCCACTTCGCCGTCGCACACGACACCGCCCGCCCCTTCATCGTCACCGCCGGCGGCGTCTCGGTGCGCGCCGTCGGCACCGCCTTCAGCGTGCGCCTGGGCGACCAAGGCGTCGAAGTCCTCGTCACCGAAGGCAAGGTCGAGGTCGCCCGCGACGACCCCAATTCCGCCCCGGCGACCGCGTTGCCCGCCGAGCACCCGCTCCTCGTCGCCGGCGAACGCACGCTTATCCCCCGCACCGCCGCCCCCGCGATCGAACGCGTCTCGGCCGATGCCCTGCAAATCGCCGTCCGCTGGCACAGCCCGGTCATGACGTTTTCCGATCTCCCGCTGCGCGACGCCATCACCCTGTTTAATCGCCGCAACGCGACCCAGCTCATCCTCGCCGATCCCGCCCTCGCCGGACGCAAAATCGGCGGCACCTTCGCCGTGGACCAGGTGGAGGCTTTCGTGCGCCTGCTCGCGGAAGACGGCGAGATCACCGTCGAGCGTCGCACCGCCACCGAGATCGTCCTGCGCCGCGCGCCGTGAAGCGGAGCGAGCACGCGGCGCGCTGCGCCCAGCACGTCGGCTTCATCGCCGCACTAACCCATTTCGTGCGCCGGTGCGTTCTAGGAGTAGCTCGGCTTTCGCTCATGACGCATCGTCTCGTTACCCCGCCCCGTCTCGTCGCCACGGCTTTCTGCTGTGCGATGTCCGTGTCGGTCGTCTCGGGCGCGGCGGCCGTCGAGCAGAAGCGGAGCTACAACCTCCCCTCCGGCGACGCCGCCGCCACCCTCAACCAATTCGCCGGAGCCTCCGGCCAGCAGATCATTTTTATGATGGATAAGGTGAGTGGCCAGCGGACCAATGCCGTGTCCGGCGACTACGCCGCGCGCGACGCGCTGGACCGCATGTTGGCGGGCACCGGCCTGAGCGCCGCGCGCGATCCCGCGACCGGCGCCTTCGTCGTCAGCCGCAAACGCACCGCAAGCGACGCGCCTCAGCGCCAGGGGAAGGTGGGACCCGTTTCCGATCCGCAACCCAAACTCAGAACCACACCCATGAAATCCCCCCGCACCTTGTTCGCCGCCGTCGCCGGCTGGCTCGCCCTCGGCTCCATTGCCGACGCCCAAACTTCCACTGGCACCGCGGAAACCCCCGTCGTGCTTTCGCCGTTCACCGTCCAGTCTGGCGAGAACACCTACACCGTCGCCAACGCCATGACCGGCACGCGCATCAACACGCCTCTCGTCGACGCGCCGTTTGCGGTGCAGGTCGTCACCGACCAATTCCTCCGCGATGTCGGCGCCGGCAACATGACCGAGGCCCTGCGCTACGTGAGCAGCGTCCGCTCCAGCGCCAACAATTCGGAGAACTTCTCCATCCGCGGCTTCAACACCGGCGCGCCGCTGCGCAACTATTTCTCCGTGCTAAACGCCACCCGCACCCGCACCGAAAACGCCGAATACGACCGCATCGAGGTCCTCAAAGGCCCGTCCTCCCTGCTCTATGGCATCGGCGGCCCCGGCGGCCGCATCAACACGGTTACCAAACAGCCGCTCGCGGTCACCCGCCACTCCGTCGAGCTCGAGACCGGCAGCTACGACCACTACCGCGCCGCCATCGACCTCACCGGTCCACTCGCGGCCAAGCCCCTCGGCGGCGAGTTGCTCTACCGCGTGATCGCGGTGCACCAGGACAGTGAGGGCTTTCGCGACTTCGAATTTACCAAGCGCGATTTTCTCAACACTCAGCTCCTGTGGCGCAATTCGCGGCTCAGCCTGCGCGCCGAATTCCGCTTTCTCCGCCAAGACGAAAACGAGACGTTTATCCTGATGCCGATCGATCCCGGCACCGGCCGCATCGCCTCGCCCGAACGCTCCTACAACACCTCGGGACCGAACACCTACGCCAACTTCCGCGAATACAACGGCTACACCGAAGCCCTGTGGACCATCAACGACCGCTGGTCCCTCCGCAACGGCTCCACTTACGGCGAGCAATACTACGACGCCCTTCGCCGCGTCGGCGCCGGACTCGTCGCGCCGGCGTTTACTCACGTCCGCAACTCAGGCAACTGGCACAGCGACCGCACCCAGGGCTTCGCCTCCCAGACCGATCTCACGGGTAAAATTATGACCGGCCTCGGCCCACTCACCCTCGTGGCCGGCCATATCCACGAGGCTAACCGCGGCCGCCTCCAACGCCGTGACAACAGCAACCTGCCCTCCGCGCTCTTCCCCGTCTTCGACAAACCCGCCCGCGTTTACTCCGTCGGCAATCTCTCCGACTACGTCCTCGCCCAATACGATGACTCCACGGGTAACGCTTCCCGCCTCTACGGCATGGCCCAGCTCGCACTCTTTCGCGAACGCCTGCTCCTCCTCGTCGGCGCCGGCCGCATCAGCTCTGAAAACCGACTCGTCAACCGCGTGCCCGCTGCCGTCACGAACACCCTTACCGACATCACCAAAACCGTTCCCCAAGCCGGCCTCTCCTACAAACTCGCCGCCGGTGCCAGCGTCTACGCCATGTATGGCGAAAGCTTCGCCCCTAATTCCCGCTTTCCCGGCCAGCCAGAGCAGGGCAAATCCTACGAACTGGGTCTGAAATTTGCCGGCGAGCGCGTGAGCGGCACGCTGGCCCTCTTCGATACCAAGCGGGAAAATATTCCCGCCAACGTCTTCGACTTCGCCACCAACACCACGGTCTTCGGCGTGGGCGGCAAAGAGTCGTCCCGCGGCCTCGAAGCGGATTTCTATTTCAACCCCGCGAAGCGCGTCGATGTCATCGCCTCCTACGCTTACCTCGACACCGAGGTCGTCACTTCCGACAACGAGATCACCCGTCCCGACCGCAAGGGCACACCCCTCGCCAACGCCCCGGGTCATCAGGGCAAACTCTGGGTGAAACACACCGCCGCCAGGTCGGTGTTCGGTTTCGACCAACCCTGGGCCGGCCTCGGCCTCGTCTATGTCGGCTCCATGCGGCCCGACAGCGATCCCAGCCGCTACAAACTCATCGCCCCCTCCTACACCCGCGTCGACTTCGCGCTCGGCGGCACCCGCAAACTCGGCGAAAAATTCCGGCTCGACGGCCGTATCGGCGTCGAAAACGTTTTCAACCGGGACTACATCGACAAACAGATCACCCGCGGCGCCCCAACCACGCTGAAGGTTTCGGCGGCGTTAAGATTCTAAAGGTTAAAGAAGACCCCCCAACCCCATCCACCCGCCATGAACTTCATCCCGTGCGTGCACTTCGTTCTCTTCGCGATTCTCGGTCTGGGCGCAGCGCAAGGGGCCACGCCGGCGCGGCCAAATCTCGTCGTCATCCTCGCCGACGACCTCGGCTACGGCGACGTCTCCTGCTACAATCCTGCGTCAAAAATCGCCACGCCCCGCATCGACCGACTCGCCCGTGAAGGGATGCGTTTCACGGACGCGCACACTGCCTCCGCCGTCTGCACCCCCACGCGTTACGCGCTCCTCACCGGCCGCTATCCGTGGCGCACCCGCCTTCAGAACGGTGTGCTCGGCGGCTTCTCCCCTCCCCTCATAGCGCCGGGTCGCCTGACGCTCGCCTCCCTCCTCCAACAGCAGGGCTACGCCACCACCGCCGTCGGCAAATGGCACCTCGGCATGACGTGGCCCACCCGTGACGGTGCCCGTTTCTCCGACCGCATTCAGGGTCGGGAAAACGACGCGGCCGAGCACATGAGCCAGGTGGATTGGCAGCGGCGCATCCCCGACGGGCCGCTTGCCTTCGGCTTCGATTCTTTTTTCGGCATCGCTGCGTCGCTCGACATGCCGCCCTACGGTTTCATCCGCGACGATCGCATCGCCCCCGCACCTACCGTGGAAAAAAAATGGATCCGCACGGGCCCGGCCACCGCCGGCTTCGAGGCCGAAGACGTCCTCCCTGCATTAACCCGGAACGCCGTCGACTGGCTCGGTCAGCGGGCCAAAGAATCCAAGCCGTTTCTCCTCTATCTCGCGCTGACCTCGCCGCACACACCCATTCTGCCAACCGCTGAGTTTCGGGGAAAAAGTAATTTCACGGCCTACGGTGATTTCGTGATGGCGACCGACGATGCCGTTGGAAAAATCCTCGATGCCCTCGAGCGCAACGGCCTTGCGGAAAACACCCTGGTGATCGTGACCAGCGACAACGGCTGCTCGCCCGCCGCAAACACCCAGGAGTTGCTCGCCAAAGGGCACTTCCCCTCGGGCCCGTGGCGCGGCTTCAAAGCCGACATCTGGGAGGGAGGCCACCGGGTGCCGTTCGTCGCCCGCTGGCCTGCGCGCATCCGCGCCGGTTCCACCAGCGACCAGACCATGACGCTCGGAGATATCGTCGCCACCGCCGCTGAGTTCACCGGCACCGCGTTACCCGACGATGGCGCGGAAGACAGCGTCAGCCTCCTGCCCGCCCTGCTCGGCAAACCCGCCACCGCCTCCCCACGGGCCGCAACCGTCCAACACTCGATCGACGGGAAATTCGCGGTGCGGCAGGGCGACTGGAAA
>JACMRG010000122.1 GCA_014376585.1 Opitutaceae bacterium
CCGGTCGCCGGGGACTTCCGCACGGTCGCCATGCCGATGCGCCTGCGCGGCACCCAGCTCAACAAGCGCGACGAGATCATCACCAAATCTCTCGCCATGGTCGGCCTCGCCGAGCGCGCCGACTACTACCCGCGCCAGCTTTCCGGCGGGCATAAAAAGCGCGTCTCCATCGCCCGTGCCCTCAGCCTGTCGCCGCGCATCCTTCTCCTCGACGAGCCCTTCGGCGCGCTCGACGAGATGACCCGCGACCACCTCAACGAGGAACTCCTCGCCATCCGTGAAAAGCAGGCGTGGACGGCGTTCTTCGTGACCCACTCGGTCGCCGAGGCCGTGTTTCTTTCCAACCGCATTTTCGTCCTCTCCGCCAACCCCGGCCGCCTCCACGAGGAGGTCCGCGTCGATCTCCCCTACCCGCGCACCGAGGAGACCCGCCAGTCCCTCGAATACCAGCGCCTCGTCGCCGAGGTCTCCAAACTCCTCCGTTCCGTCGAACGCCTCCGCGACCAGACCGCCGCCCCCGCACCCGCCGCCACTTCTCCTTCCGCATGAAATCCACCTTCGACCGTATGCTCCCGGTGATTTCTGGCGTCAGCCTCATCGGCGCCTGGTATGCCGCGCACCTCGCCCTCGGCGAGGAGCAGAAATTCCTCCTGCCCCCGCCGCACGAGGTCGCCCTCGCCTTCCGCGACCACGGCCCCGCGATCTGGCGCGCCGTGCAAAACACCGCCGTCGGCGCCTTCTCCGGCTTCGCCTTCGCGGTCGCGCTGAGCTTCATCCTCGCGCTCGTGCTCTCCCTCTCGCCCCGCGTGCGCACCGGCTTTTACCCCTACCTCATGGTGCTCCAGATGACGCCCATCGTCGTGCTCGCGCCCATCCTCATCCTCTGGGTCGGCCCCGGCTTGAAGAGCGTCATCATCATCACGTTTCTCATCTGCTTTTTCCCGATGGTCGTGAACACCACCCAGGGCCTCATCTCGACCGACCGGAATCTCGTGGATTTTTTTCGCATGTGCAAAGCCACCAAGCGCCAGGAAATCCTGATGCTGCGCGTGCCGGCCGCGCTCCCGTATTTTTTCACCGGCCTGCGCATCGCCGGCACCCTCGCCCCCATCGGGGCCATCGTCGGCGATTTCTACGCGGGCAATTCCTCCGGCGGCGGCGGCGGCCTCGGGTTTCTCACCATCGTCTTCAGCTCCCAGTTCAAAATGTCCGCCCTATTCGCCACCGCCGTCACCAGTTGCGCGATGGGCTTTATTTTCGTCGGCGCCGTCATCTCCACCAGCTGGTGGGCCCTCCACCGCTGGCACGATTCCTACAGCAAAGCCGATAACTGATTCCTCCCCTCATGCCCACCCTCGCTCGCCACCCGCTACCCCTCGTCGCCACCCCCCTCTTCGCCGCCCACGCCCTCCTCGCCAGTTGCGGTAAGGCCCCCGCGCCCGCCACCACCGCAGGCGCCGCCGCCCCCGGCGCGCCCCTGCCCAAGGTGCGCTTCCAGACCGACTGGTATCCCCAAGCCGAGCATGGCGGCCACTACCAGGCCGTCGCCCGCGGCTTCTACCGCGAAGCCGGCATCGACGTTGAAATCCTCCCTGGCGGCCCCAACTCCGCCGGCCCCCAAAAAATCCTCTCCGGCCTCGCCGAGATCGCGATGGGCCGCAGCGACGAGATCATCGTCAACGCTTCCGACGGCCTGCCCTTCATCATCGTCGGCGCCCTCATGCAGCACGACCCCCAGGCCCTGCTCCTCCACGATGAGAACCCCGTCAAGTCCTTCGCCGACCTCAACGGCCGCTCCGTCATGGCCGTGCCCGGCAGCACCTGGGTCACCTATCTCAAAGCCCGCTACAAAATCGATTTCAACCTCATCCCGCTCAACTACGGCCTCGCCCAGTTCATGGGCAACAAGGGCTTTATCCAACAGTGCTTCGTCACCAACGAACCCTTCTTCGTCGCCCAAAACGGCGCCAAGCCCCGCACCCTCCTCCTCGATGATTCCGGCTTCAAACCCTACCGCGTCTATTTCTGCTCCCAGAAATACGCCCGCGAAAACCCCGCCGCCGTCCGCGCCTTCGTCGCCGCCTCCATCCGCGGCTGGGATGATTTCATCGGCGGCGACTCCGCCCCCGGCAAAAAATTGATCGCCGCGCTCAACGAGCAGATGACCGTCGCCTTCATGGACTACAGCATCCGCGCCATGACCGAGGCCAAACTCGTCGGCGGCGACCCCGCCAAAGGGGAGGAGACCGGCCTGATCACCCGCAAGCGTCTCCAAGAGCAGGTGGACATCCTCGTGGAACTGAAAATCATCCCCGCCGCACTCCCGCTGGCGAAATACGCGAGTTTCGATTTCCTCCCGCCCGCGCTGCGCGCTAAAGTCGATTGACCCGCGCTCCGACCGTAGGGCAGGGTCTCCGATCCGCCCTCCTCCGATCCGCTCTCCTCCCCCCCCCCCGCTCCGCCCGAGTCCCAGTCTGCCTCCCAAAGTGCCGGACTTCGCGCCCACCCCGACGCGCGGCGGCATGAAGTTCGCTGAAATTCTCTCAGTAATCCCATGACGCCGCTCCTCCGCTCCCTCACCCTCCTGCTCGCTCTTGCCGTCGCTACCGCCCCGCTCACGCGCGCCCAATCCGCCCCGCCGCAGAACAAGCCCGCGCCCGAACTCACCCCGCGCGAGGCCCTCGTCGCGCTCGTCACCCGCACGTTGAAGACCTGGGAAAAAACCGACGCGGCCCCGTTTCTCGCCGCGTTCGCCGACGATGTTTTCTTCGCCTACCCCGGCGGCCACACCGGCAAGGCCGGCCTCGGCGAACTCTTCGCCGATCTCCACGCACGCAAGACCGACGTAAAGATCTACGTCGGCCCCTTCATCGTCGTGGGCAACGAATTCGTCGTCCGCTACCAGTTCGCCTGCACCGACCGCAAAACCGGCAAACGCCAGGCCGTGGGCACCGGCGTGCGCGGCACGTTGCGCGACGGCCGCATCGTGAAATTCAAAGAATACTGGGACGCCCACATCCCCGAGGAGCAGATGCGCGGCGAACTCCCCCTCGACGAGGGCAACGCCGATCTGCCCTCCCCCGACAAGGTCATGATGACCCCCAAGCGCATCAACTGAACCCACGCTCCGTCCATCCCTCCGCCCCGTTTCGCCCCCCGCCCATCGCCATGAACACCGTCCGCCGCCTCGCCCGTTTTCTCCCCCTCGCTCTTCTCGCCTGCGCCCTCGCCCCCGCGCTCCCGGGCCAGGTGTCGCCGGCCGATTCCGCCACCACGTTTATCAACACCGTCGAGCCCGTGTGGTATAAGCACAAGAGCCCCGCCATCCAGGAATCCTACCCTTTCGGCCGCAGCGACGCCGCCAACAACGCGGTCCTCGATAAACTTTTCGATTTTTCCAAGGTCAGCAAAGACGGCGACATCCTCAACAAACGCTACCTCGCCGAGAGCGACTGGTATGCCGTCGAGTGGCACTACCACGCCACGAGCGTCGCGACCGGACGCAAGCAGGTCGAATCCTCGCTCTGCATCGCCCAGATCAAAGACCAGAAGATGGTGTGGTGGATCGAGTATTTCGACGACACCGTCGGAGAACTCCAGATGGCCGGCAAACTCCCGCTCTCTCCGCCGACGGAAGAGCCCGCGCCCTGGCCGCTACAGGCCACGTTGAAGCGCCCCTACCGGCCCTGAAGCCGGGCGACGCGAGATTTTCATCTGGTTCATCTTGGCCCGCCTGCTTGCAGGCGCTCCGAGCGTCCGCAAGCGGACGGCCTTCGAAAAACAGCCGGCCCGCGAAAGCGCCGGTATCATGCACCCTCGGCTAGGTTTCCTGCACCACACGCGCGCCCGCACCGCGCGAGCCCGGGCCGGCCCCACTCCTGCTGAATGCGAGTCCGTATGCCCACGGGAAACCTCCATGCCGCCGCCCCGCGCCGGGGTGAATCCGGCCAGACCGACGTCGCTCTCTACGCCATGTCCGCCTACACCTCGGGCCTGCGCAAGCCGGGGCACTTTCATCTGCTGAGTTTCGAGGAGGGCCAGAACGGGCGCATCAATCGCTTCGTCCCGCATTGCCACGATTTCTTCGAGATCGTCTGGCTCCCCGCCGGCCGCGGCCAGGTGCGCTGCGATCTGCACACCTTCACCGTGAAGCCCCGCACGCTCTTCTTCGCCGCCCCGGGCCAGGTCCATGCCTGGCAGTTCACCGCACCGCCGGAGGGCGAGATCGTCAGCTTCACCCACGATTTTTTCATGGTGAACTCGGAGAACCCCGGATTCTTCGGACGACTCCCGTTTCTCCGCGTCGGCGCCCGCCGGAACTCCCGCCCACGATCCGGTCAGCGCAAGATCGTCTGCCCGCAGCCGCGCGGGCTGCAGCTCCAGCGCGCCGGCCTCGCCCGCGAGCGCGCCCAGAACCGCCACGATCAGTCCCATCATTTGATCCAACCGAAGAAATCGCATCGGAAAATTTTCAGCACGTCCGATGCCACGGCGGACGCCCCCGCCGGCCAATGCCAGAAAACGCTTAAACTACCAGCCGGACCGCCCACCCATGCCCACCAGACCACAAATCATACCCGAACCGCCGCACCTCCAAATCAGCTCGCTCCTAGACCCGGCGGCATCGCCCGGTCGGCCGTCCCTCAACTGCTCGACCACCATCCCGTGGCATAACGGGTGCTATCCTACCGGTGTCCAAACTAACAACAAACCCATGTCAAAATACCAGTCTTCAATTACTCGCGCTGCCATTCTGGCCGCGCTTGTCAGCGCCCCGATCGGCTCGCTCTTCGCCCAGACCGCTCCCGTTACCAAAGAGCCGGTCACCGAACTTGAAAGGTTCATCGTCACCGAAACCGCAGCGGCGGCCGCCGGCGGTCTAATGCCAACCTCGCGTAGCAGTGACTCCGTGTTTGGTTCGGCCAAATCACTTCTCGATATCCCGCGGTCCGTCACCGTCCTGACGCCCGAGCTCATGCAAAAACTCGGCGTCCGCAGTTTTGACGATGTCGCTCGCGTCATCCCCGGTGGCGAGCGCCCCAATTATTACGGTGTGCCCGGCACCCCGTTCATCCGCGGCGACTTCGCCGGCACGTTCTTCAACGGCATGCAGCGCGCCTTTCAACGCAATGAAATGCCCACCTCCTTCGGCTCGCTCGACGGCATGGACATCGTGCGCGGTCCGGCCCCCGGCAACTACGGCCCGACCCAAGGCGGCGGTTACATCAACTTCCTCCCGAAGTCGCCCTACTACGACAAATTCCGCGGCTCTCTCCGCACCACCGTCGGCACGTATGACTACTTCAATACGCAGCTCGACGTCGGCGGCCCGGTTCTCGCCTTCGGCAAGCCCATGGCTTACCGCATCTCGCTGACCAACCAAAACGCCGATTCCTACTACAAGAACGTCAAGAACGACTACATCTCTATCTACGGTGCTCTCAAGGCCCAGATCGCTCCGGATGTGTCCCTCTTCACCGGCTCGGAATACTACAACTACAAGTCCAACGAGAACGCCGGCTGGAACCGCGTCACCCAGGACCTGATCAAGAACGGCAACTACATCGTCGGCGAAGTGGCCAACATCACCAGCGCAGCGGCCGGTGGCTACGTCCTCCCCGGCGCCGTTCCGTTCATCGCGATGTTCGCCCCGACGACTGGCGGCTCCTCGTTCGACAACAGCGGCGGCGCGATCATCCCGCCCGCCAGTTACGTCGCGACGCTTTCGCCGCAGCTGCAGGCGCTGCTCAATCCGACGACCGGCGCTTACACCTCCGCATTCTTCAATGCGGGCGGCAAGGCCCTCACGACGAAGATCGACGGCAATCAAGTGCTCGCGGACCAAGGTGACTTCGCGAATTCCCAGAACTTCCTCTACTTCGCCGACCTCGTAAACATCCGCTCGTCGTCCCTCACGCTCAAGAACCAGTTCCTCATCGACTACATCGACACCGAGAAGGTCTCTTCCTACGGCTACGCCTTCGCGATGAAGCAATTTGTCATCGAGGACAAAGTCAGTGCGGAACAGAAATTCACCGGCATCCTTTCGAGCCTCACCTACGGCGGTTCGGTCCGCTACAGCTGGGCCAAACAGCTGCAGGACTTCGCCGCCGAACCGTTCTCCCGCCGCGACATCAGCAAGAAACAGATCAGCGCCAATTCCGTCATTCTCACCGGGCCCCAGCGTCCGGCCTTTGGCGACACCCGCAATCTCTGGGCCCAGGGCGACAACACCGATCTCTACCAACTCGCGTTCTTCAGCGTCGGCGGACTCAAGTTCGCCGGCGCCTTCCCCCCCCTCGTCTCGCTCCGCCCTGTGGGCGCCCGCTTCACCCCCCAGGGCCCGGGCGAGGTAGAAAGCAACGC
>JACMRG010000123.1 GCA_014376585.1 Opitutaceae bacterium
ACGAATATTTTCACGGCGATACGGGGCAGGGGCTCGGGGCGAGTCACCAGACGGGGTGGACGGCGCTGGTGACGCGGCTCATCGAGCACTTGCCTCAGAAATAGGACCGACCGCGCGTCTTGCATTTTGCACGACGCATTAGTTCCGGGCCCATCTTTCAAAAAGCGAAGATTTTACGCGAACCCAGTCCAATCGGGATAGGTCGATGGTGACGTGAAAACTTACTGTCACTCTGCAAAATCATTGCGCGGCGCACTCATCGTGTGGGCGTTATTTATTTCGCTGAGCGTTTTAATGCCCGGCAGCCGGGCCGCCTCGCGGTGGGTCACCCTTGAGGCGATTCACCAGATTGAAAATCCCCGCAATCTTACTCGACCCGGACTATTTGGGGAGCTCGGGCCCTATCAATTCCGAGCGGTAACGTGGGCGCGGCACACGCACCGCCCGTTTGCCGATGCTCTGGACCGCCGGTGGGCCGACATGGTGGCCGTGCTACACTACGATTGGCTGTGCGAGCGGCTGGCTGAAAACGGGCTGGAGCCATCCGTTTATAATGTGGCGCTCGCGTGGAACGCGGGGCTGAGCGCCGCGGTGCGAGGCCGCGCACCGCAGTGCAGTCACGAATATGCGGCCCGCGTGGGGAACATCGCGGCGCTCTTACACGAGCGGACCGCGAGGCTGGCGAGACAGTGAACTTGAGCAATTGAAAACGTGCTTCTTGAATCGGCACTGGTTTCCTGGACACAAGACAAAGGTTAATTAGGCGGCTAAAAGAGTGGAGGGTTGATAATCGCGGCGGGCTTCGAGGGGACTCTTGTAACGGAGTTTCTCGAGGCGCCATTCGCGGTTGTAGGTGGCGACGAAGGTGGCGACGGCGGCGGCGAGTTCGGTGCGGTTGCGATAGGTGTGGCCGTGGATGATTTGCTCCTTGAGCGTGCGGTTGAAACGTTCGACGACGCCGTTGGTCTCGGGCTCGCCGACGAACGCGAAGCTGGGCGTGAAGCCGTGGAAGCGACTCTGGCCCTGGAAGTAGTCGGTGAGGTATTGGCTGCCGTGATCGTGGCGCAATTCGACGCCGCGAGCGGCGCCAGCGGCACTGGTGCCGAAGACGTGCGCGAGCGCCTGGGCGACGGGCTCGTAGGCGGCGAAACGGTCCCCGCGTTTGCAGACGTGGTGGCCGAGGCACTCCGCGTTCCAGTGCTCGATGGTGGTGAACAACCACAGCCAGCCATCGTCGGCCGTCCACACTTTCGCGCCATCGGTGGCCCAGCGCACATTGGGTGCGGCGGTGACGATGCGCCCGTCGTGGGCTTTGGCCGGCGCTGGGGCCGTGCGGTGCGGCGAGAGCAGGTGGTGCGCGCGCATCAGCCGCAGGATGCGGTTGCGGCCCACGCGGTGGCCGCCGACGTAACGCCGGCGGCCGAAGACCTTGCGGTGGCCTTCGCCGCGGAAGGGCGATTGCGCCAGATCCGCGCGGATCAACGCGAGCATGGCCGCGTCGTCGAGCGTGGTCTTGGGGCCGCGTTTGCCGGGGGCGGCGGGCGCGGGCGCCGCGGGATTGGTCGCGTAGTAGCTCGCGCGCGGGAAGCCCCACGCGGCGCACACGCGTTGCACGCCATAGACGCGGCCTGCGGCCGGGGAGGTGGCGGCGCTCATGTGCGCGACCTCCGCCCGGCAAAAGGGCCCTGCTTTTCGCACCGGGCGCGCAGCAGTTCGACCTCCATGCTCAGTTCGCCGATCCGCCGGTTGGCCTCGTCGAGCCGCAGTTGCGCCGGATCGCCGGCCTCGCGGGTCTGCAACGCCTGCTCCAGACCGTGCAGCCCGCGCTCCCGCCATTCCTCCAGTCGTGGCACGGGCACGGCGGTGTGGCGGCTAAGCGCAGCGAGCGCTTCGCCGCGCAGCGAGCGCAGGACCACTTCGGCTTTGCGTTTCGCGCCCCAGCGCTGCGGGGGATTTTCCAAGCCCGCGCCCCCGGAGGCACCGCCGGCGGCAACGCCGGGCTCCCCCTCGGGGGGCTTGGGCTTGGCGGGTTGGGCTGGGCGCTTCATTTCAATCGGTTCAGACATCGGATTCATTGGCTTTCGGGTTTACTGTCCCGTGTCCAAGGAAATTGGTGGCGATATACTCGACCGGTTCGACGCCATCGCCATCGACGATCTCGGCGACACCCAGCAATCCCGCGAGGAGATGGAGGTCCTCCTCACCCTCCTCGCCGACCGCTACGAAAAAGAAGAGCGTTCTCACTACCTCCAACTTGGCCTTCAGCCAGCGGACCAGATCTTCAAAGACCCCATGATGACTATGGCCGCCGTCGACCGCCTCGTGCACCACGCCGTTATCTTTGAGTTCAACGGCGACAGTTACCGCGCCGCCGCCAACGCCAAACCCAACGGCGTAATCAGGGACAACCCTTCGGTGTAGGGCGGGGCTGGAGCGATGCTCCGCTCCCTTAATCTTACTCTGCGTTTCAGACCAAACTCATGGGGAGAATAACCGTCGCCCACGTGGCGCTGGTAATTGTCGTTGCGCGGGGCTTCACCTCCACACCGCGACAAGTGAAGGAAGTGGGCTTGCCCGACAGCGAGGAAGCGTTGCAGGTGGCCGCGCCTGCGGCAGGAAAATCGTCTTGATTGCCGAGGTGCATTCGCATCGCGGGAGATCTATGGCTGGCCGCGGATCACGCAGGGACTGTGGACGCACGGCGAGGCTGGTTGGCCGGCATCGGGCCTCCCGCCTGATGAGGCAGGACGGGCTGCGGGGCACGCAACGGCGGCGGATCGGTTGCGCACGACGGCTAGCAGGCACCTGCATCCGGATGCATCCAATCGGTTGGCCACGCCGCCTGTCCCAACCGGGCCGGATCAAATTTGGGTGAGCGATCTGACTTAGGTCGCAACCGGACGAGGGCTGGCTCCATATCGCCGGTGAGCTAGACCGTTGTAGTCGCTACCGTAAGTCGGCTGGGCCATGGGCACCAGCTCGACACGGTGGTGCCGCTGGCCGCTTTTAATGGTCGCACCCTGCGGCACCGCAGATCAGCCATTTATAAGGATATGAATTTGTGCCAATTTCTGCCGAAAATTCGGAGTTTCCTTCGTAAATCGTAGACCCGTAGGCGGGGCACGCTGTTTCTTGAATTTTATCCAGAAAGTTCTTGCCGCGGATTTCGTTGATGGTATCGTCTCCCTCTTTTCTCAAATTTCCACTCTCAAACTTTCGTATGCCGACCATCAATCAACTCGTGCGCAAAGGCCGCCGCGCGGTGCGAATTAAGTCAAAGTCTCCGGCTTTGGACGGTAATCCGTTTCGCCGCGGTGTTTGTGTGCAGGTCATGACCCGCACGCCAAAGAAGCCGAATTCCGCCATCCGGAAAGTCGCGAAAGTTCGTCTTACGAACGGCAACGAAGTCATTTCCTACATTCCTGACGAAGGTCATAACCTCCAAGAGCATTCAATTGTGCTCGTGCGTGGCGGCCGCGTTAAGGACTTGCCTGGTGTCCGTTATCACATCGTGCGTGGCACCCTTGACGCCACGGGCGTAGAGAAACGCCGCCGCAGTCGTTCCAAATACGGCGTGAAGCGTCCGAAGGTTGCCAAGAAATAATCATCCGAGGAGAATTGCACCATGTCACGTCGTCACAGAGCAGAGAAACGTCACGTTGAGCCCGATGCGCGCTATAATAGCCCGCTCGTCGCGCACCTCGTCAATGTCATCATGAAAAGCGGCAAGAAAAATATTGCCCAGCGTATCGTCTATGGGGCCTTTGAGAAGGTTTCTGAGAAGCTCGAAAAGGGCGACCCAGTTGATTTGATGCTTGGCGCACTCGAGAATGCGCGCCCTCGTCTTGAAGTAAAGAGTCGTCGCGTCGGCGGTGCGACCTATCAAGTTCCAATCGAAATTTCTTTTGAGCGCCAAGAGAGCCTTGCTCTCCGTTGGATCGTTGATGCGGCTAGCGCGCGTAAAGGCCTTCCGATGAGGGATGCTTTGGCTGCCGAAATCATCGACGCTTATAACAACACCGGCTCGGTGGTTAAGAAGAAGGAAGACACGCATAAGATGGCGCAGGCCAACCGTGCGTTTGCTCACCTTCGCTGGTAATCTATTTCTCTTAAGATTCTGCTCATGTCTGCTGCTCCCGTCATTACGATCGTTACCGACAAGGCCAAAGTGTCCCCGGTTAACGCCAAAGAGCGTCCGTTCCCCCTTGAATGGACGCGTAACATCGGCATTGCCGCGCATATTGACGCGGGCAAAACTACGACGACGGAACGCATCCTTTTTTACTCTGGCGCGGTTCACAAAATGGGCGAGGTGCACGAGGGCACGACGGTTACTGACTGGATGGAGCAAGAGCGCGAACGCGGTATTACGATCACTGCGGCTGCTATTTCATGCGCGTGGAATGCATCTTGGGGCCCATGGAAGGGCATCAAGCAACGCATCAATATTATCGACACTCCCGGCCACGTAGATTTCACCGCCGAGGTTGAGCGTTCCCTTCGCGTCCTCGACGGTGCCGTTGCCGTGTTCGACGCCGTTTCCGGTGTTCAGCCTCAATCGGAGACCGTTTGGCGCCAAGCCAACAAATACAAGGTTCCGCGCATCGCGTTTATCAACAAGATGGATCGGGTTGGGGCTAATTTCTTCCGTTGTATAGACGATATCCGCACGAAGCTGAAGGCCAACGCCCACGCTCTCTATCTGCCGATCGGCGCTGAGGAAAATTTCACCGGCCTCGTCGATCTCGTCCAGAACGTGGCTTATTCATTCGAAGAAAGCGCTGCGGATCCACTCGGTATGAAACCGACAACGATGCCCATTCCTGAAGCTATGAAGGCTCAGGCGAAAGAGTATCGCGATAAACTTATCGAAGCGGTGTCTGATTTCGACGACGTTCTCGCCGAGAAATATCTCAACGGCGAAGAAATCAGCGTCGAAGAATTGCTGCTTTGCGTCCGTAAGGCGACCATTTCGCTTCAGTTCACGGGTGTATTCCCCGGCTCTGCTTTTAAGAAAAAAGGCGTGCAGCGCCTTTTGGATTGCGTCGTCAACTACCTCCCCAGCCCGATCGACGTTCCGCCCATGCAAGGGCAGGATAGTGACGGAAATCCGGTTGAGGCAGTCGTCAACGACAAGGCCAAGCTTGCCGGTCTTGCTTTCAAACTTTGGAACGACCCCTTCGTGGGTCGTCTCGTTTTCTTTCGCGTTTACACCGGCCAGTTGCCGCGCGGTATGTCTCTTTATAATCCGCGCACCCGCCGCAGTGAACGCGTTTCGCGTCTTGTTCTAATGCGTGCTATTGAGCGCGAGGAAATCGATGTTGCCTACGCTGGTGATATTTGCGCGGTCGTCGGGGTTAAGGAAGTGATCACGGGTGACACGCTGTGCGACGAAAATTTCGACATTCGCTTGGAGCCGCCATCTTTCCCTGAGCCCGTTATCTCGATGTCGATCGAGCCTAATTCTAAGGCCGACCAAGAGAAGCTGGGCGTTGCTCTTCAGCGTCTCGTCGCGGAAGACCCAACGCTTCGGGTCAAGACCGACACGGACACTGGTCAGACCATTCTCGCCGGCATGGGTGAGCTTCACCTTGAGATCATTATTGATCGTATGAAGCGCGAGTTTAAAGTCGAAGCCACCTCTGGTAAGCCACAAATCGCTTACCGTGAGACCATCGCGAAGGCGGCCGATGGCGAAGGTAAATTTATCCGTCAATCTGGCGGTAAGGGCCAATATGGTCATGTCGTCATTAAGCTTGAGCCCAACGTGAAGGGTAAGGGGGTTGAGATCCTCAACGAGACCGTCGGTGGTTCTATCCCGAAGGAATTTATCAAGCCCGCCACCGAAGGTATCCGCGAAGGCACTAATAACGGTGTAGTTGCGGGCTTCCCTGTGGTCGATGTCATCATCCGTATCATCGATGGTTCCTTCCACGAAGTGGATTCGTCCGAGCTCGCGTTCAAGATGGCCGGTATCTTTGCGTTCAAGGACGCGATGAAGAAGGCCAACCCGATTCTGCTTGAGCCCATCATGGGGGTCGAAGTCACCACTCCCGAAGAATACCAAGGCGACCTCATGGGTGATATCAACCGCCGTCGTGGCCAGATCCAAGGCATGGAAAACAAGGCCGGTGCTTGTGTGATTACCGCGCATGTCCCGCTTGAATTACTCTTCGGCTATGTGACCGATATTCGCTCGCTCTCCAAGGGCCGCGCCAGTGCTGGCATCACGCCTTCGCACTTCGAACAGGTGCCAAATTCTCTCCTCGCCAAGATTGTCGAAACCAACGCCAAGGGCCCGGCCCGCAGCTAAACCTCCGTTTTTTTTACGCCATGAAAGGCCAACGCATTCGCATCAAACTCCAAGGCTTCGACTATCGTGTTATCGATCAGTCTGCTCAGGACATCGTCGAGACCGCCAAGCGCTCAGGCGCCCGTGTCTCCGGTCCAATTCCGTTGCCTACGCGCATCGAGAAACTTTCCGTCAATCGTTCTCCTCACGTGGATAAGAAGTCGATGGAGCAGTTCGAGACCCGCACGCACAAGCGCCTCATTGATATCATCGAGCCCACGGCCCAGACGGTCGATGAACTCAAGAAGCTCAATCTGCCTTCTGGCGTCGACATCACCATCAACGTCTAAAACCTAGACTTAATCACTCTACAGTCAGCAGTTGCCTGTGTGCCCTTAGTGGCACCTCCAGGTCCCTCGCTTAAGTAGGTCCGTTTAAACGGAAACTTTTCCACCTACCGCTTAGCCCATGATCTCCTCACTCCTTGGCAAAAAACTCGGGATGACTCAGGTTTACGACGCTCAAAACGTCCTAGTCCCCGTCACAGTCCTCGAGGCCGGACCCTGCCCAGTGGTCCAAGTCAAAACCGTCGAAAAAGACGGTTATAACGCTGTTCAAATCGGTTTCTCGTTTAAGAAGCCCAAAAACACCGCCGCTGGCGAACAAGGCCACGCCAAGAGCGCCGGTCTTGATATCGCTCCGCGCATTCTCAGCGAAGTTCGCTCTTCCGCTGCTCCCACCCTGAAGGTTGGCGATGTCGTCACCGTGGCAACCTTCACCGAAGGTCAGCTCGTTGATGTCAGCGGCATCACCAAGGGCAAAGGCTTCCAAGGTGTGGTTAAACGTTTTCGTGTTGCAGGCGGTCCCGCCACGCACGGCTCCATGTTCCATCGCCGCATTGGCTCGGTCGGTATGCGCCAGACCCCTGGTCGCGTCTGGAAGAATCAAGCCATGCCTGGTCACATGGGCAGCGAGGCTCGCACCGTGCAGAATCTGCGCGTGGTGAAAATCATCGCCGAGCAAAACCTCATCCTTGTTAAGGGTGCAATCCCCGGTGCCAATGGTGACGACGTCATTGTTCGCTCCGCCATCAAGGGCCAACCTAAAGCCGCCAAGTAACCCGGAGCCACCGTCATGAAACTTACTGTTTTCAGTCCAGACGGCACGACCAGCCGCGAGCAAGAGTTCGCCGGTCTGCCTACCTTCGAAGGTGACAAGGGCATCCAAGCCCTGAAGGAAGTCATCGTCGCGATCAACGCCAACAACCGCCAAGGCACGCACTCCACGAAGACTCGTGGTGAAGTCCGCGGCGGTGGCAAAAAGCCATGGCGCCAGAAGGGCACCGGTCGCGCCCGCGCCGGTTCCATCCGCTCCCCCTTGTGGGTAGGTGGCGGTGTCGTGTTCGGTCCCAAGCCACGCGACTACTCCAAGAAAATCAACGCCAAGGTGAAGGCTCTCGCTTTCAGCCGCGCCCTTTTCGACCGCGCTTTGGCCGGCGAAATCGCAGTCATCGAGCAATTCGTTGCCGATACCACCAAGACCAAGGCGGTTAATCTCGTTCTCGGCCGCATCGCGCCCGCCGGCAAGGTTCTCCTCGTCGATGCTCCGTTCGCTACCGGCACCGCTCGTGCGGCCCGTAATATCGAGCGCGTTTATCTCCAAGAGGCCGCCAAACTCAACCCGGTCGATCTCGCCAAATACAAGAAGATCATCGTCAGCACCAAGGCGCTTGAAACCATCATTGCTCGCATCAACGGAGGTAAAAACTGATGAACGCTCACAACGTCCTTAAAACTGTTTTGCTCACGGAAAAAGCCAACAAGCAATCCGCTGAACTCGGTCAATACACGTTCGAGGTTTACCCGAGCGCCAACAAGCACGCCATCGCGCTCGCCGTCGAAGAGACTTTTAAGGTCACTGTCCGTCGCGTGAACGTCCAAAACTACCGCGGCAAAAACAAAAAGAGCCGCCAAGGACAGCCCAGCGTCACCTCCGACTTCAAGAAGGCGATCGTGACGCTTAAGGCTGGCGATAAGATTGAGCTCGTCTAATCCACGGCCTTCTCAAACGGAACCACCACCATGGCTATTCACTCATTTCGCCCGCTCACGCCCTCCGGCCGTTTCACTTCGCTCAACAAGCGCGAGGGTCTCTCCAAAGAACGTCCTCAGCGCGCCCTCACCGAGCCCTGTCACAAGACCGGCGGCCGTAACGTTTACGGTCGCGTGACCTCCCGTCATCGCGGCGGTGGCCATAAGCAGCTCTACCGCATCATCGACTTCAAGCGCGACATCCTCGACATGCCCGCCCGCGTGCAGGCCCTTGAGTATGATCCCAATCGCACCTCGAATATCGCCCTCGTAGCCTACTCGAACGGCGAGAAGCGCTACATCCTTGCCCCTAACGGCCTCAAGGTTGGCGACACGATCTTCGCTGCGAACAAAGCTACGACCAACGATTTTAACGTTGGTAATAACTTCCCCCTCGAACTTATCCCGCCCTCTACGCTCCTCCACTGTGTCGAACTCGTGCCCACACGTGGCGCGAAGATCGCTCGCTCTGCCGGCACCGCGCTCGAGCTCGTTGCCGTCGAAGACGGCGTCGCTCAGCTAAAAATGCCTTCCGGCGAACTCCGTGTCGTGAACGCCAAGTGCCGCGCCACGATCGGCGAAGTTGGCAACGGTGACCATAACAAGCAATCTCTCGGCAAAGCCGGTCGCAGCCGTTGGCTTGGTCGCCGTCCTCACGTTCGCGGTATGGCCATGAACCCCGTAGACCACCCCAACGGTGGTGGTCAGGGTAAATCCAAGGGTGGTGGTGGTCGCCAACAGCTCGTCTCCCCATGGGGTCAGCTGGCGAAGGGCTTCCCAACGCGCCGCCGCTCCAAGCAGTCGAACAGCATGATCATTGTCCACCACAACGGCCGCAAGCCACGTGGTCGGAAGTAAGTAACCCTACCTCTTTCGCACCATGGCACGTTCCATCAAAAAAGGTTTCTTCGTCGATTACCACCTGCTCGAGAAAATCGAGAAGGCCGTTAAAACTGGCGCAAAGAAGCCCATCCAGACTTGGTCCCGCCGCTCGACGATTACGCCCGACTTCATCGGCCATACGTTCAGCGTTCATAACGGTAAGATCTTTACCGCAGTTTACGTAACCGAAAATATGGTCGGCCACAAGCTCGGTGAATTTGCGCTCACGCGTATCTTCAAGGGCCACGGCGGTATGACCCGCAAGGAAATCTAAGCCTATTTCCGTCGATGCGTCTTCGCCTTCTCAGCTCCCTCTTCATCGTGCTTGCCGCGCTCGTGTCTTCCGCGACACGCGCCATGGTCGTGCAGAGTTTTGGCCGAGCTGCGGTGGTCGCAACGCAAGCGGCGCGCACCACGGACCTTGTTCTTTTGGATGCTGGCTACGATGTTGGTCTGCGTGCCGGAATGGTCTGTAGCGTCAATCGTGGCGGTTTGTCCGTCGGAGATATTTTGCTGGTTGAGCTCCGCCCGAGCGCAGCGGTCGCGCTCATCCTTAGTCTCACGCCCAATCAGGCGATCCTCAGCGGCGACCAAATCGCCGTTAAAATCCTTAAATCTTAATTCAGTAAACTAACCAAAAGGGTAGGGCAGGGCACCTCGCTCCGCTACTATCGCCGGTCTTCAAAATCGGAATCCCCCCACCACCATGGAAGTCCAAGCCCTCACCCGCTACGCGCGCATGTCACCTAAAAAGGTGCGCGAAGTGGCCCGCACCATTCAAGGCCGCAAAGCGGTTGAAGCTGTCGAGTATCTGACGCTCATCCCGCGCAAGTCCGCGGCTTTGATTGTCAAGACCCTCAAGAGCGCGATCGCGAACGCCGAGAACAACAACAACCTCTCCGCTGATTCCCTTACCGTTAAGAGCGCCATCATCGAGAACGGCCCCGTTCTCAAGCGCTTCAAGGCCGGAGCCCGCGGCACTGCGATGCCCCGCCGCAAGAAGATGTCGCACATCCGCATCGTCCTCTCCGACGGTAATTCCAACTAACTTACTACCATGGGCCAAAAGACAAATCCTATCGGCTTCCGTCTCGCCGTTCGCCGCAACTGGCAGTCCCGCTGGTTTGCCACCAAGAAGGAATTCCCGAAGCTTCTTCTAGAAGATCAGCTCATCCGTGACTCCCTCATGGCCAAGCTCAAGCAGGCCTCCGTGCCTCGCATTTTCATCGAGCGCGCTTCCAACCGTGTTCGCGTCAAGATCTATACCGCCCGTCCAGGCATCGTCATCGGTCGCAAGGGTGCCGAGGTCGAGAACATCAAGGCCGAGCTCGCGAAACTCACCGGGAAGGAAATTCTCCTCGACATCCAAGAGGTCAAGAAGCCCGAGATCGAGGCTCAGCTCGTTGCCGAGAATGTTGCACTACAGCTCGAGCGCCGTATCGCGTTCCGCCGCGCCATGAAGAAGGCCGTTGAAATGGCTATGGCCCTTGGTGCTGAAGGTATCCGCATCCAGTGCTCCGGCCGCCTTGGTGGCACAGACATCGCCCGCCGCGAGTGGCAGCGCAAAGGCCGCGTGCCATTGCATACCCTCCGCGAGAACATCGACTACGGTTTCTCCGAAGCCCTCACCCTTTACGGCAAGATCGGCGTCAAATGCTGGATCTGCAAAAAAGAAGAACCCGCTACCTAAGCGTCTCTTCTCCCACGAAACAATTTAGGAGAAAACTCCCATGGCTCTAGCTCCCGCACGCACAAAATATCGCAAAGTGATGAAAGGTTCTCGCGCCGGCAATGCCAAGCGCGGCAACACTCTCGCATTCGGTGAATTCGGTCTCCAATCGCTCACTCGCGGCCCGATGACCGGTCAACAAATTGAAGCCGCCCGCGTCACCATTTCGCGCCACTTGAAGCGCAAGGGTAAACTCTGGATCCGCGTGTTCCCACACAAGCCCGTCACCAAGAAGCCGCAGGAAGTGCGTATGGGTCAGGGTAAAGGTCCGGTCGAGTATTACGTCGCCGTGATCAAGCCCGGTGCCGTCCTCTTCGAACTCGCTGGTGTTTCCGTCACCGTGGCCAAGGAGGCGTTCCGCCTCGCCGACGCCAAACTGCCCTTCCACTGCCGCTTCATCGCTCGCGATGGCACCGGCGTTTAAGGCATAACATTTAATCAATAGACGCAGCCATGACCGCCAAAGAAATTAGCGCCCTCTCGCCCGCCGAGATCACCACCAAGCTCAGCGAGACCCGCCAGCAGCTCCTCCAACTCCGCCTGCGCAAGCAGACCGGCCAGGTTGAAAAGCCGCATTTGCTCCGCAGCTACCGCAAGGACATCGCGCGCCTCGAAACAGTTCTCAACGCAAAGAAGAAATCCGCCCCGGTTGCCGCTTAACGCGCCCTAGGCACCAATCGCATCCACGCCATGTCCTCCGTCACTCCCGGTTCGCGCAACACGCGCAAGACCCTCATCGGTTTCGTCACCAGCCGCTCTGGCGACAAGTCCATCAAGGTCACCATTCCTTACAAGACCCCGCATCCGCTCTACCACAAGGTCATTAATCGTAAGACTGTCGTGCACGTTCACGACGAGAAGAACGAGACCAAGGTCGGCGACAAGGTCGAGATCATGGAGACGCGCCCTCTCAGCCGTCTCAAGCGCTGGCGCATTGTCAATGTCATCGAGCGTGCTGTCACCACCGACGCCGTTGCGATCAGCGAGAACGACGTCGCCGCTCAAGTCCCCACCAAGACCGTCGCTGCCAATCCGGCCGCGGCCAAGGCTTGATTTTAATCAACCGCTCCAACCACCGGAGATCCCAATGATCCAACTGCGTTCCATTCTCGAAGTCGCCGATAACACCGGCGCCCGCAAAGCGGCGATGATTAGCAAAAAAGGCCAGATCACCGCTACCGCCGGTGTGGGTGACGTCATCACTGTTCACATCAAGTCCAGCGCGACCGAAGCCACCGTCAAAAAGGGTGAGGTCGTCAAGGCCGTTGTCGTTCGCACCCGGGCACCCGTCCGCCGCGCAGATGGCAGCTACCTGCGTTTCGACAGCAACGCCGTCGTCATCATAGACGCCAGCAATAATCCCAAGGGCACCCGCATCTTCGGCCCTGTCGCTCGCGAACTGCGTGCGAAAAACTTCATGAAGATCATTTCCCTCGCTCCGGAGGTTCTCTGACCATGGCCCAGAAATTTCACGTCAAACGCAACGATCAGGTCGTTGTCATCGCCGGTTCTCACAAAGGCAAGGAGGGCAAGATCCTTGAGGTCGTCGCCACCAGCCAGCGCGCCCGCGTCGAAGGTGTCGCCATGATGAAGCGCCACATGAAGAAATCTTCGGAGCATCCCCAGGGCGCGATCATCGAGCGCGAAGGCACTGTCCACATTTCGAACCTGATGCTCAAGTCTGTGTTCGACGCCAGCAAGCGGAAGAAAGCCGCTCCTGTCGCCGCTTGATCCATTGTGCGCTTGCCAAACGGCCGGCGCCTCTGCCTCACTGATCGTTTTTCCACTAAATACTCACTTCTACGCCACCGGGTCGGTAATCCGGTGACTTCTACCATGAGCTACGTTCCCACTCTCAAAAAAGTCTACGCCGAGCAGGTTTTCCCCGCGCTCATGAAGAGCCGCGGCTATAAGAATAAGCACCAAGTGCCAAAGATTCTTAAGGTCAGCCTCAATACCGGTATCGATGCTGAGGCCGATAAAAACCAGATCGCTGACATCCAGCGCGATCTCGGCTCTATCGCCGGCCAGAAGCCCGTGCTGACGAAATCCCGCAAGGCGATTTCGAACTTCAAACTCCGCGAAAATCAAGTCGTTGGCTGCCGCGTCACTCTTCGTGGTAATTCCATGTGGGAATTTCTCTACCGCCTCCTCGCGGTTGCGTTGCCCACCATTCGCGACTTCCGCGGCGTCCCGCCAAAGCTTGATGGTCAGGGTAACTATAATCTCGGCGTCACCGATTTCTCCATTTTCCCCGAGATCACCATTGAGAACGTGAAGAAGACCATGGGTCTCGACATCACGATCGTCACCACCGCCACTAACGACGAGGAAGGCCGTGAGCTGCTTAAGCTCCTCGGCATGCCTTTCCGCCGCGTCGAGGGTGCCAAGCCCGCGACCGCAGTCTAATTATTTACCGCCATGCCCAAGACATCCGCCATCGAGCGTAATAAAAAGCGCATCGTCCTCGTTGCCAAGCACGCCGTCCAACGCGCGGCGCTCAAGGCTGCCCTCACGAATCCAGCCACCACCGACGAGGAATTCTTCGCCGCTTCGAAGAAGCTGCAGAAACTTCCGCGCAACTCCTCGCCTGTTCGCGTGAAGAACCGCTGCTCGATGAGCGGCCGTCCACGCGCTTACATCCGTAAGTTCGGTGTATCCCGTATCCAATTCCGTGAGCTTGCCTTGGCCGGAAAGATCCCGGGCGTCACGAAGTCCTCTTGGTAAAATTTAATTGTCAGCGGGAGTTTACGCGCCCCTCGGCGCGTCGGATATGACCCGCGGACCCTCAACCAACATCCAAACATGACCGACCCGATCAGCGACTTCACGACCCGCTTGCGCAACGCCAGCCAAGCGCGTCTCGACGAGTGCGTTTCCCCGCACTCCACCCTTAAGGCCGCCATCGCAGCCATCCTCAAATCCGAGGGCTATATTTCCGATTTCCGTGACAGCACGGATGTGCAGGGCCACAAGACCCTCATCGTGAAAATGAAGTATGTGGACGGTGCTCCCGCCATCACTGCTATCAACCGCACCTCCACCCCTGGCCGTCGTATCTACGCCGCCTACAGCGAAGTTCCCCGGGTCCTTAACGGCCTCGGTATCGCCATCGTTTCCACGTCGAAGGGCCTAATGAAGGACGCCGACTGCCGCCGCAACAAAGCCGGCGGTGAACTGATCTGCAACGTTTGGTAACCCGCCTTCACCATGAGCCGCATCGGCAAACAACCTGTTATCATTCCCGACAAAGTTAAGGTCGGCATCACCAATTCGACGGTCCTCATCGAGGGCCCCAAGGGCAAAGTCTCAAAAGTCTTCGCACCCGTCGTCAAAATTACCGTCGCTGACAATAAAGTCACCTTCGCCCCCACCGAGGATTCCCGCTTCGCGAATGCCATGTATGGCACCGTGCGCTCGATCGTCGCCGGCATGGTGAAAGGCGTCACCGAAGGTTACAGTAAGGACCTCGAGATCCAAGGCGTCGGATTTAAGGCCAATCTCAAGGGAAAGCAGCTCGATCTCGCGCTCGGCTACTCGCACCCGATCCTCATGGACATTCCTGAGGGCATCAAAATCACCGTTGTCGAAGGCACCAAGGTCAAAGTCGAGGGTTGCGATAAGCAGCTCGTCGGCGCCGTCACTGCCGAGATTCGCAGCTATTACCCACCAGAGCCCTACAAGGGCAAGGGTGTGCGTATCGTTGGCGAGCGCGTCCGCCGCAAAGAAGGCAAGACGGTCGCCTAATCCTCTTTCTAATCCTTCATTCAGGGACCATACCCATGAACACTATCTACAAAGCCCAGCTCCTCCAGAAACGTCGCTGGCGCATTCGCAAAAAGGTCGTCGGCACCGCCGCCCGCCCACGTCTCAGCGTCAAGTTCACCGGCCAGAACATCTACGCGCAGGCCATCAACGACGAACTCGGCTCCACGCTCGTGTTCCTAGGCACGCTCGATCCTGAGCTGCGCAAGCAGAAGCTTGGTGCCAATCTCGCCGGTGCCAAGGCGCTCGCCACCGCGTTCGCCATCAAGGCCAAGGCTGCTGGTATCACGTCGGTCGTTTTCGACCGCAACGGTGCGCTCTATCATGGCAAGGTCAAAGCCTTCGCCGACACCGCCCGCGAGGGTGGCCTTGTATTCTAATCCCTCGCCCATGAGCACTGAAACTGTTTCTCCCGTTCCCGCCCCCGATTCTTCCGCACCTGTTGCCGCTCCCGCTCCCGCCCGAGCTGGTGAGCGCGGTCAAGGCCCAGGGCAGCGTGGCCCACGCCGCGATGGCAATGGCCCCCGTGGTCCCCGTCGTGACGATCGCAACAAGCCGACTCTGTCGGCCGACGGCACGACGATGATCGAGAAGGTCGTCTTCATCAACCGCTGTGCCAAGGTCGTCAAAGGTGGTCGTCGCTTCAGCTTTGCCGCTCTCGCCGTTGTCGGCGACGGCAAGGGCAGGATCGGCATCGGCTACGGCAAAGCTAATGAGGTTCCCGACGCTATCAAAAAGGGCACCGCAAACGCCCATAAGCATATGGTTAAAGTGAAGCTCAAAGGCGACACGATCTCCCATGATGTTTTTGGCGAATACGACGGCGGCAAAGTTCTTCTCAAGCCAGCTTCGCCCGGCACCGGCCTGATCGCCGGCGGCGGCGTGCGCGCGGTCCTTGAGGCGGCGGGCGTCAAGAACGTCCTCACCAAGTCGATGGGTTCAAATAACCACATCGCGGTGGTCAATGCGACCCTCGCTGCTCTCCAGCAGCTCCGCACTTCGGAAGATATTTCGAACGTCCGCAAGGCTGTTTGATTCTCACTCAATTAATCCGAGTCCCGCTTTGCCGAAGAGCAGAGTGGGGCGCCCTAACTAGGAACTCATATGAAACTTCACGAACTTAAGAACGTTAAAGGTGCGATTCACCGCAAGAAGCGCGTCGGCTGCGGCGAAGGCGGCGGCCACGGCAAAACCTCCGGTCGCGGTGGCAAAGGCCAGTCTGCCCGCTCCGGCAGCAGCATTCGTCCCGGTTTTGAAGGCGGCCAGATGCCGCTTTATCGTAAGCTCCCCCATCGCGGTTTCAACCAAGCGGCCTTCCGTGTCGAGCCGATCATCGTCAATGTAGGAGATCTATCCCGCCTCGACGCTTCGGTTAGCGAAGTGAATGTCACTGTGCTGGCCAATGCCGGCCTCGTGCGTCACGACGAGAAATATCTTAAGGTCCTCGGAGACGGTGAAATCACCCGCGCATTCAAAGTGACTGCGGCTAAGTTCTCCGAATCCGCTAAAGCCAAGATCGAAAAGGCCGGTGGCCAAGCCATCGTCGCCTGAACCAAGTAACAAGCGCGCCCTCGGGCGCGTTCTTCTTGTGTCCTCGCCCCGCCCATAGTCCTTCGCCACTTTGCAATGTTTTCTGCTTTTACGAACTCGCTCAAGATTCCCGAGCTTCGCTCGCGTATTTTCTACACGCTCTCGCTGCTGTTCGTTGCGCGCGTCGGTGCGCACATTCCGCTGCCAGGCATTGACCCGGCGCCACTGCAAAAATTCTTTGCCGAGCAGGCGGGTGGCACGGGCGGCGCGCTCGTCGGCCTCTACAACATGTTCACGGGCGGGGCGCTCGTGAAAGGTGCGGTCTTCGCGCTGGGCATCATGCCCTACATCAGCGCGTCGATCATCTTCCAGTTGATGACCGCCGTGGTGCCTGCCTTGAGTCGCCTCCAGCAAGAAGGTGATGTCGGCCGCCAGAAGCTCACGCAATACATGCGTTATGCTACGGTGCTAATCTGTTTGATCCAAGGCACGCTTCTGATTTGGGCGCTCGAACAGCCCGCTCGCCTTTTCCCGGGTTACGATGAGAACGTTTACGGCCCTATCGTAGTCGTGGGTAAGATTGGATTTCTTATTACATCGGTTATCTTCATGACCGCCGGCACCATGTTGTTGATGTGGCTTGGCGAGCAAATCACGCAACGCGGCATCGGCAACGGCGTTTCTCTCCTCATTACCGTCGGCATTTTGGCAGACATCCCGAATGCGGCTGTTGCTACCTATAATTTGTTTTTCCGTCCAGTGGGCACCGGTCAAAGTCTCGGTCTTCCTCAAGCGGTCGTCATGATCATCCTCTTTGTGGCTGTGACGATGGGCATCATCATGGTGGTGCAAGGCCAACGAAAAATTCCGGTCCAATATGCCAAGCGCGTTGTGGGCAACAAGGTCATGGGTGGCCAGAGCTCGTTCCTCCCCCTTAAGGTGAACTACTCCGGTGTCATGCCTGTGATCTTCGCTAGCGCTATCTTGCTATTTCCTCAGCAGATTTTCTCCCAACTTGGTGCCGCCTTTAACATCAAGTTCTTGAGCGAGATTTCCCAGAACCTCCTGCGCGGACATTGGAGCTATTATCTCATCGATACCGTGCTGATCATGTTCTTTAGCTATTTCTGGGTCTCCGTGATGTTCAAGCCGATCCAGATCGCCGACGACCTCAAGAAATATGGGGGCTACATCCCCGGCGTTCGCCCCGGCGAGCCCACTGCCCAGTTCCTCGATTTCATCATGACGCGTCTCACCCTTGCGGGTGCGATCTTCTTGACGATCATCGCGGTCATGCCCGATGTGCTCCTCTTCGAGCTCAATGTTCCGCAGCGTATCGCGGTCTTCTTTGGCGGCACCGGCATGCTCATTACGGTGGGCGTAATCCTCGACACGATGCGCCAGATCGAGACGTTCTTGCTTCAACGCCACTACGATGGCTTCCTGAAAAAGGGTCGTATCCGCGCCCGTAGCGCCAATCCGCAGGGCATGACGGGCGATGCTCTCAGCACAGACGCTATCATGAAGCTCGCGCTGCCAATGCTGGGCTTGCTCTTGCTGGGCGTGGGCATAGCTGCTTACCGCCACTTCATCAAATAAGTTCTTTACTCTGGTCGCGATGGCAGCCATCACCGACCCCTTCGCTATCGGCGGACTACCCGCCAAGGCGAAAATCATTCTCCTCGGTTCACCCGATTTTCACTCTGAAAACCTGATGAACTTAGTTTGTTCTTTGCACATTGAGCACGTCTCTCCCGCTGGCCTGTCGCGCCGGGAGATTTCGCGCCGCCCCGGCTCCGCTGAGGCGACTGAAGCCGCCACCATCGCCTCGTTGCGAAAGTGGTTCTTTGCGCGCAAACCTGATGCGGGATTTATCCTCACGGATTTCCCGGCTACGCTGCTCCAAGCCTTAGTGTTCGCTGAGTGGATGGACGCCCGTGACGAAACTTTCGCCGCGGCGCTCGCCGCTCCCGGTGCTTCCGCATCGGTGGTCGAATACTATCGCACCTTGGGCCTCCTCGTTGAAGACGGGGCCCCACTCGCCGCATGATTCCGATCAAAGACAAAGTCGGTATCGCGAAAATGCGCGAGGCCTGTGCCATCGCAGCCACGGTGCTTGATCAACTCAAGCACCTCGTCCGGCCCGGTGTCACTACGCAGGATTTGGAGGAAGCGGGCCGCGATTTGATCACCCGTCTAGGCGCTCGAAGCGCCTGTTTTGGTTACCAAAACGGTTCACGCCGCTACCCCGCGCACACTTGCATCTCCGTCAACGAGGAAGTCGTTCATGGCATTCCTTCCTTCCGAAAAGTGTTACGCGAAGGGGATGTCGTTTCGCTCGACATCGTGGTTTGGCACGACGGCTACGTGGGCGATAACGCCTTCACTGTTCCCGTCGGCCCGATCTCGCCCGGTGTTGAAAAATTGCTCCGCGTTTCTCGCGAAGCTCTCGATCTCGGCATCAAGCAGGCGCAAATCGGCAATCGAATCGGCGACATCTCGCACGCGATTCAGACGCACTGCGAAAGCAACGGTTTCAGCGTCGTCCGCGACATGGTTGGCCACGGGGTCGGCCTCGCGATGCACGAGCCACCGGAGATCGCCAACTTCGGTCGACGCGGCACCGGCGAAAAGATCAAGGCCGGCATGACGCTCGCGATCGAGCCCATGGTTAATCTTGGCGGCTTTAAGACGAAAACGCTCTCCGACGGCTGGACTCACGTCACCGCCGACGGACTGCCCTCTGTTCACTTCGAACATACTGTGCTCACGACTGACCGCGGCCCCGATATCCTCACGATCCCGCGCCCGCTTTGATAAATCCATTTTTCTGTTTTTAACTCACAACTCTCAAACTAACCCACCATACCATGCCACGTCTCCTCGGCGTCGAAATCCCCGCGAAGAAGAAAATCGCGTTCTCCCTCCGTTACATCTACGGCATCGGTCCGCAGCGTGCTGACCTGATCGTTAAAGAAGTCGGCATCGATCCCGACATGCGCGCTCAGGATCTCACGGAAGAGCAGCTCAACAAAATCCTTCATGTGATCAACGATCACAAGTGGGTCGTTGAAGGCGATCTTCGTCGCGATCACACCGCCAATTTGAAACGCCTCCAGGCGATCAATTGCTACCGTGGCGTCCGCCACCGCCGCAGTCTCCCGGTTCGCGGTCAGCGCACCAGCACCAATGCCCGCACCCGCAAGGGCCCGCGCAAGACCGTTGGTGTCACTAAAGCTAAGGAAGTTTAATCTCTCACTCACATGGCCGAAGAAAAGTCCGCTCCCAAGAAGGAAAAACCCGTCAAGGCTCCTGCAGCCGCTGGCGAAGCTAAGCCCGCCAAGGCTCCGAAAGCCCCCAAGGCCGCCGCTGCTGAAGGTGCCACTCCCGCCGCCGAAGGCGCCGCTGCCGCTCCCGCTGCTCCGGCTGCTGAAAAGCACGTCGAACTCATCGGTGGTGTTGCCCGTCAACCCACGGCCGAAGAACTGCTCAAGGAAGAAATCGGCACGATCAAGGTTCGCAAGGCTAAGGGTTCGAAAAACGTCACCTCCGGTGTCGCCAACGTTCTCGCCTCCTTTAACAACACGATCGTCTCGATTACTGACCACAAGGGCGCAGTCATTGCTTGGTCTAGCGCCGGCAAGTGCAACTTCCGCGGCTCGCGCAAGTCCACCGCTTACGCTGCCCAGATCGTTGCCCAAGATGCGGCCCGCAATGCGATGTCGCACGGCCTCAAGGACATCGTCATCCGCATCTCTGGTCCTGGTCTCGGTCGCGATAGCGCAGTTCGCGCTCTCCAAGCGATCGGACTCGAGATTACCTCGATTATCGACGTCACGCCCATCCCACATAACGGTTGCCGCCCGCGCAAGCGTCGCCGCGTCTGAGCCCTCCGCCCAACTTACTTTAACAATCAATATTTCCGACCATGGCTCGTTACACAGGTCCCACCACTCGCATCAGCCGCCGTTTCGGCGTGCATCTGCTCGGCTCAGCCAAGGCGCTTGAGCGCCGCAACTATCCTCCGGGGCAGCACGGCCCGAAATCCCGTCGTAAGGTCTCCGAATATTCGGTCGGCCTCGGCGAGAAACAGAAGCTCCGCTACGTTTACGGCCTCCTTGAGCGCCAATTTCGTCGCACGTTCGAGATCGCGAAACGCGAGCGCGGCGTCACCGGCGAGCGCTTCATGCAGCTCCTTGAGACTCGTCTCGACAGCGTCGTTTACCTCCTTGGTATCGCGAAGAGCCGAGCGGCCGCCCGCCAGTTCGTCAATCACGGTCATATCCGCGTCAACGGCCGCAAGCTCGACATCGCGAGCTATAGCGTGAAGCCCGGCGACGAGATCGAAGTTAAGAACGCCCCGGCCTCCCGCCAGTTTGCCACGCGCAATCTCGAGGAGAACCGCATCCGCAACGTTCCCGGCTGGCTCACGCTCAACGCCGAAGCCTTCAAGGCCAACGTCGTCCGTCTGCCCAAGCGCGACGAGATGGCCCAAAATATCAACGAACAGCTCATCGTCGAGTTCTACTCGCGCTTCTGAGTTCTTTTCCTTCAGCCCTTCTTCACTTTTTTTCACAACCCGTCAGAGTTCATCACCATGCCCAAACGCCTCGGAAAGTTCGAACTCCCCAGCAAGCTCACCAAAATCGAGGAAGGCTCCACGCCGACCTACTCTAAGTTCATCGCTGAACCCTTTGAGGCTGGTTACGGCCACACGGTCGGCAATTCCCTCCGCCGCGTTCTCCTGAGTTCCATTGAGGGCGCCGCCATCTCCTCCATCAAAATCGACGGCGTGAACCACGAGTTCCAGTCCATCGATGGCGTGGTGGAAGACGTCACCGACATCGTGCTCAACCTCAAGAAGGTCCTGATCGTCTCGCACAAGCGCGACACCATCACCCTCACGGTCAAGGCCAACAAGGTCGGCCCCGTCACCGCCGCCGACACCCAGGCCGACGCGAATATCACCATCGTCAATCCCGACCAAGTCATCTGCACTCTCGACACGAAGCGCAATTTCGAGGCCGAGGTCGAAATCAAGACCGGCCGTGGTTACTATCCCGGCGAGCAGAATAAGAAGGAAGAGCAGTCCATCGGCGTCATTCCGATTGATTCCCTTTTCTCTCCCGTTCGTCTCGTTAAATATTCGGTCGAAGCCACCCGCGTGGGCCAGATCACCGATTACGACAAACTCATCCTTGAGATTTGGACCGACGGCCGCATCACGCCCGACGATTCCCTGAAGCAGTCCGCTTCGATCCTGAAACATCACCTCGATGTGTTTGATCGCGTTAGCGAAGAGACCTACGAGTTCGAAAACCAGCAGTCCGAGGTCAGCGAGGAGCAGAACAAGCTCCGCAAGCTCCTCAACATGTCGGTTAACGAAATCGAACTCTCCGTCCGCGCCGCGAACTGTCTCAATAACGCGAACATCACCACCGTGGGTGAACTCGCGATGAAGACCGAGCAGGAGATGCTTAAATACCGCAATTTCGGCAAGAAGTCGCTCAACGAAATCAAGGACAAGCTTGAGGCCCTCGGTCTCTCGCTTGGCATGAAGTTCGACGAGCGCCTACTTGAGGCGAAGAAGGAAGCGTAAAAAACATTTTTGGCACTCGCGCCGTCTGCTGCCGCCCTACGCTGCGACCGGATTGCCGATCGGGTGCCAATTTAAAAAAAACCGACCATGCGTCACAATAAACACCACGCCTCTCTAGGCGTAACCGCTCCGCACCGTAAAGCGATGATGGCCAACATGGCCGCATCGTTGATCACCCACGGGCGGATCAAGACTACCTTCACGAAGGCCAAGGCCTTGCGTCCGTTCATCGAGAAAGTCATAACCAAGGCCAAAAAGGCCGCGTTGAAGACCGAGAAAAAAGACGCCATCCATCTTCGCCGTCTGGCCATGGCCGACGTGCGCGACAAGGACGCCGTGACCCTGCTCTTCAACGAAAAATATAAGGAGTTCGCCAACCGTTCTGGTGGCTACACCCGTATTTACAAGCTCGGGCCCCGCGCCCAAGGCGATGCCGCCGAGATGGCGCTCATCGAGTTCGTGAAGGCCGACGACCCAGGCTACAAGCAGGCCAAGAAGCCCGCCAAAGCCAAGAAGTCCAAGGTTAAGAAGATCGACGCTGTCGCTCCTGCCGCTGAATCCGCTCCCGCCGCCGAAGGCGACACCAAGGCCTAAAGCCACGAAGAAACTGCCTCGCGCAGATCCTTCCTAGAATTCAACGCGCCGACTATACCGTCGGCGCGTTTTTATTTTCTGCCGTCAGAACTGCACAGAGGAATTCTCGCCCCCGCCGAAATCCTTGCACCCCCTTGCCGCACGCGCCCAAAGTCGCCCGCATGTTCGATCTCACCACCGGCGCCGTTTTCTACTGCGTGCTCGTGGCCGCCGGATTTCTAGGGCTATGGTGTTACTATGATCGCCGCGACCATTTGCGATTCGAGCGCGAACGTCGCAAGACCACTTTCCATTGCATCCGCTGCGATCAACTCTACACGGCGCCCATCGACACCGAGCTCTGTAAATGCCCCCGCTGCGGTTACGAAAATAGCCGGTTAAAATTCTGATCGCGCATTTGACGCCGGCCCGGGCGGTCGTGTTTTCTGAACCTCTCATCAACGCGTCTTTCGTTCTCTCCATGCCACAGACCATTGCTGTTCTCGACTTCGGTTCCCAGCTTACGCAGGTCATAGCCCGCCGTATCCGCGAGTGCCAAGTTTACTCGAAGATCTACCACTTTTCCACACGCGCAGCCCAGCTTCGCGCGGATGGCGTCGTCGGTATCATTCTCTCCGGTGGACCGCAGAGTGTTTACGCGAAAACCGCACCGCATCCCGACCCCGAGATTTTTAAACTTGGCGTGCCCGTCCTCGGTATTTGCTACGGTGTGCAGCTCATGGGTCATTTCCTCGGTGGCAAAGTCGCGTTGAGCAAGGCCCGCGAATACGGCCTCGGCCAGCTCACGATCAAGAAGCCAGGCAAGCTCTTCGCGGGCCTGCCTCGCACGCTGCGCATCTGGAATTCCCACGGAGACAAACTCACCGAACTCCCTCCCGGTTTCGTCGCCACCGCTGTTTCCGACAACTCGCCGTTCTCCGGCATCGAGGACAAGAAACGCGGATTCTACGGCATCCAGTTTCACCCCGAGGTTTTCCACACCGAACGCGGCGTGGACATGATCCGCAACTTTCTCGTCGGCATCTGCGGTGCCGCGCAGGACTGGACGACGAAAGATTTTATCGCGCACTCGGTGGCAGACATCCGCTCTAAAGTTGGGAAAGGTCGCGTGCTGCTCGGCCTCTCCGGCGGCGTCGATTCCTCCGTCGCCGCGGCGCTACTCCACAAGGCCATCGGCAAGCAGCTCACCTGCGTGTTTGTGGACAACGGCCTGCTCCGCAAAGGCGAGCGGGACTACGTCGAGGCGCTCTACAAGCGGAACTTCAAGATCGATCTGCGGGTCGTTGATGCCTCGGCGCTTTTCCTGCGTCGGCTCAAGGGCATTTCTGAGCCCGAACAGAAGCGCAAAATCATCGGTCGCACCTTTGTCGAAGTTTTTGAAAAAACCCTCAAGTCAATCGAAGGCCGCGCCGAGTTTCTCGGCCAGGGCACGCTGTATCCCGACGTGATCGAAAGCGTTTCCATCGCCGGTAACCCCGCCTCGCTCATCAAGACTCACCACAACGTCGGTGGCCTGCCCGAACGCATGAAGCTCAAACTCATCGAGCCGCTCCGCGAACTTTTCAAAGACGAGGTCCGCCAGGTCGGTGCCGCCCTCGGCTTGCCCAAGGAAGTCGTCTGGCGCCAACCGTTCCCCGGTCCCGGCCTTGGCGTCCGCGTGATGGGCGACATCACCCCCGACAAATTGGAAATCCTCCGCAATGCCGATGCCGTTCTGCAGGACGAGATGATCGCTTCCGGTTACTACTGGAAAGTTTGGCAATCCTTCGCGGTGTTTCTCCCCGTGAAAACCGTGGGTGTGTTCGGTGACGAGCGCACCTACGACTACGTCATCGCGCTCCGCATTGTTGAAAGTATCGACGCGATGACGGCCGACTGGGCGAAGCTGCCGCACGATCTGCTCGGGAAAATCTCCAGCCGCATCACCAACGAAGTGCGTGGCGTCAGCCGCGTCGTTCTCGACATCAGTTCTAAGCCACCCGCCACCATCGAGTGGGAGTAATCCCTGTATTTGCCGACCCGCCGCGACCGCGCCAATCTCCATCACCCATCCGCCCATGATCTCGAACCCAGTCCGCCGCCTTATGCTCTGCGTTGTTCCGCTGGCTCTCGCCGTTGCGGCGCATGCCGAACCTGCCGTCATCGCCAAGGCCCGTGCCTTTCTCGGGGCCGAGGCGGCACTCGATGCCGTGAAATCCGTGCACTACATCGGCACCCTCGTCACCGCTGACCCCGCCGATGCGAACAAGCAGACCCGCGCCACCGTCGAGATCGTGTTCCAGAAGCCCGGCCAGCAGCGCATCAATATCACTTACGAGAAAGCCATCGAGCAGACCGCCTTGGACAGCTACGATGCCTGGCAACGCCAGCAGGACGCGAGCGATGCGAACAAGTGGCGCCAGACATTGCTATCCGCCGATCAGATCAAACGCCTTCGCGCCAACACGCTGGAAAATCTCACCTTCTTTCGCGGCCTTGAGCGGCAGGGTGGCCGGGTCGAAGATCAAGGCGCAGCGACGATCGATGGTATTGCCTGCCAGAAGATCGCGTTCATCTACGCGCCGAATATCATCTTTACCCGCTACTTCGACGTCGCCACGGGCCGCTTGGTCCTCACCGAGACTGAAGCCGGTGGCGCCATCCGTGAGCAGGGCGAGACTACCGTTGCCGGAGTGCGCTTCCCCAAAACCATCGTCACCGTTACAAAGACCCCGGCTGGCAAGGCTCAGACCGTGACCATCAGTTTCGACAAGATCACCGTCAACGAGACGTTCCGCCCGTCGTTCTTCGCCGTTCCGGCCCTTTCTGCTCACTGAGTCAAAAGCGGGCTTTCCTGAGCCCCTCTTTTGCTCGGTTGGAGCCAAGCCTCGGTCACCTTCTCGACACCTTTCGTTTCATGCGCACTCTCGCCACCGCCGACAAAAATTTCACCGACGATCTCGCGGCTTTCTGCCGTGGATCGAGCGTGCCGCGCGAAATTTCCGACGCGGTTTCGGCCATCCTCGCCGATGTGCGGCACCGCGGCGATGAGGCCGTGGCCCACTACGCCGCCAAGTTCGACGGAGCTAAACTCCGCGCCCGCGAGTTTCGCGTGAAGCCCGCGGATATCGCCACCGCAGCCAAACGGCTCCCGCCGGCTGAGCGTCGCGCGCTCGCCGCCGCGCACGCCAGCATCGTCGCTTTCAACAGCCGCGGCCTCGCAAAAAATTGGACCGCTAAAAATCCGCAGGGCGCGCTTGTCGGCGAGAAATTCGACCCTATTCGGCGCGTCGGCCTCTATGTGCCCGGCGGGCAAGTGCCCCTCGTCTCGACGGTGCTAATGACCGCGACGCTCGCGAAAATCGCCGGCTGCCCCGAGATCGCGGTTTTTACGCCCTCCAATTCCTCTGGCAAGATTGCCGATGGTCTTCTTGCCGCGCTTCACTTCATCGGCATCGACGAAGTTTACCGCATCGGTGGCGTGCAGGCGATCGGCGCGATGGCTTACGGCACCTCCACGATCGTCGCCGTCGATAAAGTTTATGGCCCGGGCAACGCCTACGTCTGCGAAGCGAAGCGCCAAGTCTTCGGCACGGTCGGCGTCGATTCGCTGCCCGGCCCGTGCGAGATCATGATCATTGCCGCCGCCACCGCGCGCGCCGACTTCGCCGCCGCCGATCTCCTCGCCCAAGCCGAGCACGGTTCCGGTCGGGAAAAAATTTATCTTGTCGGCACCTCCGCCAAAATCATCGCCGCCATCGCCGCCGAGGTGCAGGTGCAGTTACCCACGCTCACACGCTCGGAAAAAACCGCCCGCGTCCTCGGCGACGGTTGGTTATCGGTCCAAGTCGATACCCTCGCGCAAGCCGCCGAGGTCGCCAACTACGTCGCGCCCGAGCATCTCGAGTTACTCGTCAAGGAGTCGTCGGCGAAAACACTCACCAAGGCGATCACCACCGCCGGTGCGATCATGCTCGGTAATTTTACGCCCACCGCGCTCGGTGATTTTACCGCGGGTCCGAGCCACGTCCTGCCCACCGGCCGTGCCGGGCGTTTTTTCAGCGGATTGCGCGTCGCCGATTTCCAGCGTCGCACGAGCCTCATTCGATATGACCGCGCCGCCGTGAAGCGCGGTGCGCCCGTTGTTGCCGCGTTCGCCGCCATGGAGCGCCTCGACGCTCACGGTCGCTCCGTGTGCATCCGCACTGCTTCCCGCTAGGCTATCGCGCCTGATAGCTATGTCCGTTCTCTCCTCGCTCGCTCTCCCGCACGTCGCGAAACTCCACGCCTACACGCCCGGCCTTCAGCCGACCGAGCCCGGCTGGGTGAAGCTCAACACCAACGAATGCCCCTACGGCCCAAGCCCGCGGGTGGCCGAAGCGCTGCGCCGCGAGACCGGTGAGGACGGCGCCTCACTGCGGCTCTACCCGAATCCCAAGAGCTCTCCGCTCCGCGCCGCCATCGCGCAGCATCACGGCCACGGTCTCTCCGCCGAAAACGTCATCGTGGGCAATGGTTCCGACGACATCCTCAATCTCCTCGTGCGCGCTTTTTGCACCCGTGAGGCCGCCGCCGGTTTCACGTTCCCGAGCTACTCGCTTTATCCGGTGCTCGTGGAAATTCAGGATGGTCAGAGCCAAGTCATCGAGTTCGACCGGGCGATGAAGTTGCCGCTCGACCGCATTGCCGAGTCGAAAGCCCGCGCCTTTTTCCTCACTTCGCCCAACGCGCCGACCGGTGTCTCCTTCACCAACGACGAACTTGAGCGTGTGCTCGCCTCTTTCCCAGGCCTCCTCGTCGTGGACGAAGCCTATGCGCCGTTCGCCCGGGAAAATGCCATTTCTTTGCTCGCCGCTCACCCGCGGCTCGTTGTCGTCCGCACGTTGTCGAAAGCCTATGCGCTCGCCGGCATCCGCGTCGGCTACGCGCTCGCGCACCCCGAGATCATCGACCTGCTCGACCGCGTGCGCGACAGCTACAACGTCAACCGGCTCTCCCAAGCCGCCGCGCTGGCTGCGCTCGGCGACACCGATTACTACACGACCGTAACCGCCAGGATCAAAGCCACGCGTGACCGCGCCATCGCCGAGTTCAAGCAGCGTCGCGGCTGGTTCACCTACGACTCCTCGGCCAATTTCATTTTCACCGAGCCGAAAAACGCCACCGGGGAATCCGGCCCTGCCGTCTCCAAGGCTGCCTACGATTTTCTCTGCGCGCACAAGATCCTCGTGCGCCACTTCCCCAGCCACGCCTTGACCGCGTCTTTTCTCCGAATCAGCGTCGGCACCGATGACGAGATGCTCGTCCTCGCCGACACCCTGGACACATGGCTAAAAACTCAAAACGCGTAGCGACCGTCGCCCGCAAGACGGCCGAAACCGACATCGTGCTCACGCTCGGCGTCGATGGCGCCGGCGTTTCCAAGATCGAGACAGGCGTGCCCTTCTTCGATCACATGCTCACGCTATTTGCGAAGCACGGGCTCTTCGATCTCACGGTGAAGGCCAAGGGCGACGTGGATGTTGATTATCACCACACCGTCGAAGACGTCGGTCTCGTCCTTGGGCAGGCCTTCAAAGAAGCGCTCGGCGACAAGGTCGGCATCAAGCGCTACGGCTTTTTCCTGCTCCCGATGGACGAGTCGCTCGCGCGCATTGTGGTCGATGTGGGCGGCCGGCCGCACCTCGTTTACGAGGCGAATGCGCCGACGATGTTCGTGCGCGATTTCAACATCATCCTCGTGAAGGAATTTTGCCGGGCATTCAGCAATGCGCTCGGGGCCAACCTGCACGTGTCTCTCGTCTACGGCGAGGAACCGCATCACGTGGCCGAGGCTATTTTCAAGGGCCTCGCCCGCGCGCTCGATGCCGCCACGCAGATCGAGCCACGCGCCGCTGATCAGCTGCCCAGCACCAAGGGTAAGATCTGAACCGAGCCCGCCAAAGTTCCGCCACGCCGAGGCCAACGGCTCTGCGCAAAAAGCCGGCCCGTGAATGGGCCGGCTTTCTTCCGTGAACTTGGTGTCCTCTTGCGCCGCGATGGCCGCAAGGAAGCTGGGAGCGTCCTGGTAGTATTTCTTCAGCTTTTCTGGCCACTCGGATTACGCGACGCCGTAGCCGGCGCGGATGCGGTTGACGAGACGGGTTCCTGATTAGCACCCGATATGCCCCGGGACCGTGTGCGGGTTTCCGTCGGGAAATAGTTTTCGGAATGGCGCCGGGCGATGCGACCACTACGGTGACGCGCCATGTCTGCTCCCGTCATTGCCGTCATCGACAACGGAATCTGCAATCTTCGCAGCGTCACCAAGGCCCTCGAAGCCGTGGGCTCCGCGCCGTATGTGGTGCATACGCCGGCGGAAGTCGCGGCAAGCAACGCCGTGGGGCTGGTGCTGCCCGGGGTGGGAGCCCTGCGCGACTGCGTGGCGTCGCTGCGTGCCAGCGGGCTCGCCGAGACGGTGCGCGCTTGGATCACGGCTGACCGCGCGTTCCTCGGCGTGTGTCTCGGCATGCAGGCGCTCTTCGAGCATTCTGAAGAAGGCGACATCACCGGCCTCGGTATTCTGCCCGGCAAGGTCGTGCGCTTCCGCCGTCCGCCCGAGTTTAAGATCCCTCACATGGGCTGGAACACCGTGCGCTTCACCCAACCCGGCTCCGCGCTGGCGACCGGCCTGGCGCCCGACGGCGAGAATTTCTATTTCGTGCACAGTTTCCACTGCGTGCCGGCCGATCCGGCGCTGGTGCTGGGCGAATGTGACTATGGCGGGGCGTTTTGCGCGGCGGTGGGTCGCGGGCGGATGTTCGCCACACAGTTCCATCCTGAGAAAAGTCAGGCCAAGGGCCTCGAGATCTATCGCAATTTCGCCACGCTCGCCGCGCGCGGGTGAGGGCGACTGCGTTACGTTTGCTAACGCGTGCGCGGCCGCGCGCTTATTTTCGGCCATGGATTCACGTTCGTGCCCATCTTTGCTTTGCCAGAGGCGTGGTTTTGGCTTCGCTCACCGGACCATGGCCAACACCGCTTCGCTGAAGATCGACGATAAAGAATACCCCTTACCGATCATGGTTGGCTCCGAAGGCGAGAAAGCGGTCGATACGCGCGCTCTTCGCACCGCTTCTGGCTATATCGCCTACGACCAAGGCTACGGTAACACCGGCTCCTGCGAGAGCCAGATCACTTACCTCGACGGCGACAACGGCGTCCTGCGCCACCGCGGTTATCCCATCGATCAACTCGCCGCCCACAGCGACTACGTCGAGACCGCCTACCTCGTTATCTACGGCGAGCTGCCCAACGCCCTTCAACGCAAAGAATTTGGCCTGCGCCTCCGTCAAAACGCCGCCGTCGAGACGCAGATGCAGAAGATCTTCGAAGGTTTCCCGAAAGACGCGCCGCCCATGGCGATGTTGTCGTCCATCGTCGCTTCCCTCGCTGCGCACTACCCGCACCTCGCCACGAATAATTTCGAAAAAGACCTCGCAAACTTCGACCTCGCGGCGGCGATGGCCATTTCGAAGATCCGCACCATCGGCGCGATGATCTATCGCTACCAAAAAGGCCTACCCTACATCTTCCCGAAGCAGGAGCTGCCTTTCTGTGAGAACTTCCTGCACATGACGTTCTCCGAGCCCTACAAGGATTACGTCGCCGAGCCCGAGGTCGCCAAGGCGCTGAACCTCCTCCTCCTCCTTCACGCCGATCACGAGCAAAACTGTTCCACTTCCACGACGCGCATGGTCGGCTCGAGCGCCGCCAATCTCTTCACCTCGCTCTCCGCCGGTATCTGCGCGCTCTCCGGCCCGCTTCACGGTGGTGCCAATGCGGCCGTCATGCAGATGCTCCAATCGATCCACGACGAGGGTGACGACGGCACGCGCTTCATCGCCGCCGCGAAATCCGGCAGCAAGACGAACCGCCTGATGGGCTTCGGCCACGCCGTTTACAAGAACTTCGACCCACGCGCGAAAATCATCGGCCAAGCCTGTGATGACGTCCTCGCCAAGCTCGGCATCAACGACCCGCTGCTCGCGATCGCCAAGAATCTAGAGCAGGCTGCGCTCAGGGACGACTACTTCGTCTCGCGCAGGCTCTACCCCAACGTCGATTTCTACAGCGGTATTATTATGCGCGCCCTCGGCATTCCGGTGAACATGTTCACCGTGATCTTCGCCATCGGCCGCGCCCCCGGTTGGATCGCCAACTGGCGCGAAGTCGCCGCCAATCCCAAGGGCCGCATTTATCGTCCGCGCCAGATCTACGTCGGTCCGGTCAAACGCGACTTCGTCCCGATGGCGCAGCGCGGTTAAGGGGGATTTTGCCCGTGCCGGGTAGGCTCAGGCGCTATCCGGCTTTTTTTCGGGCTCCCCGCGAAAGATTTCGTCCATCGTCAGCCCCGTTAGTTTTTTCAGGCCGCGGACGAGTTTCCAGAAGGCGAGCGCCATCACGGCCATGCTCGGCACTACGATTACGGGCCAGCTCAGCACGTGCATCCGGCCGAGTTCCGCGTTGAACTCTGGGGTGCCGGGCGGGCTGATCAGCAGATGGCGGGCGAGCCCGTAGTTGAGCACCGAGCTTAGAAGAAAGGCGCCCACGAGCCACAGGCTCGACCGCACGATCAGCCGCTCAAATTCGCTCTGTTTGCCGTGCGCGACGAGCGCCGTTTCCACGCGCTGCACATCCACGATCTGCTCGTTGAAAAACATCTCCTTCAGCAGCGGCGACTTGGTTTTCATTGAAATCAGCACACTCAGCCCGATCAATCCCGGCACAGCGGCGTCCTTTACCGCGAACCAAAAGCCGCCGACCTTCATCAGTCCCAGTCCGCCGGTGAGCAGCACGCTTACGATGCCCAGAATCGAGATGAAATTGGCCTTCCGGCGCCGGGCGAAATCATAGACGCCGTAGCCCAACGGAAACATCAGCGCCACCAAGAGCCCCCAGAGCGGCCCGAGCCGGTTGTCGCCGCTCAGCTTCGTCAGCACCAAGGTAGGCACGACGATGTTGCAGACGATGTTGATGAGGAGGTTTTCGCGTTTGGGCGCGGTGGCTGCCGAGGCTGAAGCGGTCATTTCGTTTTGCGTTTCAGAATCACGGCCCGCTTATTCGGGTCAAACCTTCCGCTCCCATGCTGCTCTTAGGCGTTAACATCGATCATTGCGCAACCGTCCGTCAGGCGCGCTACCGGCAGGCTCCCGCCACAGTGGGAGGGGTGGTCGAGCCCGATCCCGTGGCGCTGGCTGTGCTCGCCGAGCGGGCGGGTGCCGACGGCATCACCATCCATCTGCGCGAAGATCGCCGCCATATCCAAGAGCGCGACGTCTGGCGCAACCGCGAAACGATCACTACACGGCTCAATCTCGAGATGGGCTGCACGCCGTGGATGATCGACTTCGCCCTCAAGCTTAAACCCGACTCCGTGTGCCTCGTGCCCGAGAGCCGCGAGGAAGTGACGACGGAGGGCGGCCTCGATGTTGTTGGCCAAAGCGACCGCGTCCGCGCCTGTGTCGAGGCGATGACCGCCGCCGGCATCATCACGAGTCTCTTTATCGATCCCGACGAGGCCGCCATCGAAGCCTCCGCTGCGGTGAAAGCGCCTTGGGTCGAATTGCACACGGGCGCCTACGCCAACGCTTACTACGGCGCGCGTCGTGCCGCCGAGTTTCAACGTCTCCATATCGGCGCGGTCCGCGCTCACGACCGCGGGCTGACGGTCAACGCGGGCCACGGCATCAACTACGTGAACATAGCCGAAGTCCGCACGCTCCCGCACCTGCACGAACTCAACATCGGCCACAGCATCATCAGCCGCGCACTTTTCACCGGTATCGGGGAAGCCGTGCGCGAAATGAAGACGCGGATGAATCCCCGAGGTTGAAGTAGCGGATGGCCCGCACGGGGTAGCCAGCATTGCGGAGGCGTGTTCGGACTGCATTTCACTCGCTCCCCGCTGCCCGCTACCCGCTACTTCAACTCAGCGATGAATCTCTCTCTTCCGCCCGGTGGCGTTCTTGTCGGCCTTGGTTGTGATCTGATCGATGTGCAGCGCATCCGGGATGTGCTCGACCGCCATGGTGACCGTTTCCTCGACCGCGTGTTCACCCCCGAGGAACGTGCCTATTGTATGGGCATGGCGCACCCGCACAAACACCTCGCGGCGCGCTGGGCGGCTAAGGAAGCGATTTCCAAAACCTTCACGACCGGCATCGGTGCCGAGTTGGGTTGGAAATCCATGTCCGTCTATCATGGCGAACGTTCCGAGCCGCTTGTGCGCCTTGATGAAAAAGGCGCGGCCCTGCTCGCACAAGTGGGCGCCACCCATGTCTTGATCAGCCTCTCGCACACGGAGACCGCCGCGATGGCGGTCGCCGCTATCGTGCGCGCATAAAATTTATTCATGTATCCGGACGAATCCGAAGAAGCCGGCGACTTGGAAGGGGCGTCGCCCGTGGTGAAGGCCAAGCCGTCGTTGGTGCCCTCTTGGATCATGCTCGGCTTTCTGATCGGCGCACTGTTTGTGTGGGCGTTGCCTGCGCGCAAACCCGCTCCGCCGCGGTTGGAGAAGAGCGAGCCACGCACCGTCATCATGAAAACCGTGCCGCAGTTCACGACGGTCGAAGCCGTCTTTACGGAGTGGGGGAAATATGCGGTCTGGGATAATGAACTCACCGAGATCGCGCTCTGGAGCAGCGAGACGAAGGACTACACCGATTGCTTCGAGGTGCTGCGGTCGGGCAGTTCTTATTTCTTCCGCTCTATTCCTCGGCTCACCCGCCCCGTGCTCACCCATGGCACGCGGGAGAATTCTCCGCTGCAATTCACCGAGACCGAAGCCCAGCGCGCCGAATGGCTAGGTGAGAAACGGCAGGAGACGTGGCGCTCGTTGAGTGACGCGGCGCGGTCGAAGGCAATCACGTCCCCGCCCACCAAAGCCCCGGAGACACCGTGAACCCGGCGAGCCATCCCATTCTCACGTGTGACGAAACGCGTGAATTCGAGGCGAGTTTTTTTGCCGGCGATGAAACGAAGGAATGGGCCGCGATGCAGCGGGCGGGGCGCGCGGTGGCCGCGGGAGTGTTGCAGGATTTTCAGGAGATCGGCGGCTTCCCGATAGATGCCCGCGTCCTCGTCCTCGCGGGCAAGGGGCACAACGCCGGTGACGCGTTGATCGCGGCGCAGGCGCTGGTCGCGCAATTTCCCGGCGCCTCGGCGGAAGTGCTTTTCGCTTTCGGCGAACGTCCGCTGCGACCGCTCGCGCGTCGCGCGTGGATGGAGCTGGCGCACTTCGGGCGCGACCGCGTGAGCATCGGCCGCGGCGAAGGCGTGCGCTACGATCTCTGTCTCGACGGGCTTTTCGGTTTTCAATTCCGCCCGCCGGCCGACGAGGCCACGAGCGCGCTCATCAAGCGGATCAACGCGCGGCCGATCGGCCTGCGCGCTGCGGTCGATCTGCCGAGCGCCGATCTCTTCCACGCGGATTTCACCTACGCGACCGGCATCGTCAAAAAACCGGTGCTCGATTCCGAGTGCGCCGGGCGCGTGCGCTACCTTGATCTCGGATTTTTTGATGCAGCCGCTGCTGGAAAATGCCGCGTGCTGACGCCGGCACTGCTGGCGCCCCTGGCCGCGCTCCGGCCCGCGCGGTCGGACAAACGCACTTACGGGCACGTGGGCATCGTCGGTGGATCGCGGGGTTATCCCGGCGCGGTGTTGATGGCGGCGTTGGCGGCACTGCGGAGCGGGGCAGGGCTCGTGACCGCGTTCGTGCCGGAATCGCTGGCCGCAGCCTACGCGGCGCGCGCGCCTGAGGTGATGTGGGTGGGTTGGCCGGAGACGCCCAACGGCGGACTCGCGTTGGAGGGGCAGCATTTGTTAAAAGCCCGGATTGATCGACTCACCGCCCTCGTCCTCGGTCCGGGCCTCGGGCGCGAATCTGAGACGCTGGCTTTGGTGCGGGATGTCGTGGCTACCTCGCCCATTCCGCTCGTGCTCGACGCCGATGCGTTGCAGCCCGACATCGTCACATTGGGCGAAGCCCCGCACGTGCTCACGCCCCATGAGGGTGAGTTTAAGCGCATCTCGGGCGGCGCAGAATTGGCGGCGTTTGCGAAGCAGGTGAAGGGCGCCGTGGTGCGCAAGGGCCCGATCACGCAAATTTCCTCAGGCGAAGACGTTTACCGCTGTCTCGCCGGTGGCCCGGTGCTGGCGCGCGGTGGCAGTGGCGACCTGTTGGCGGGCCTGATTGGCGGATTGCTCGCGGCGACGCCCGATGAGCCGTTGCTCGCGGCATGCCGCGGCACGCTGTGGCACGGACTCGCGGCGGATGCACTGGCGCGGGCGCACGGGCAGACGGCGGTGGCGACGACGCAGGTGCTCGACTTTCTGCCGACGGCGTTAAGAGAGTGCAGGTTATGAGCAGCGATTTGACCGAGCGGCAGGCATTCTTGGTTTTAAACGCGTTGCCCAATATCGGACCGATCACGCTGAATCGTCTCTTGGAAGAACTCGGCGGCGATCCGCGCGCGATCTTCGCGACGGATCGGCGTCGGCTTGAATCCGTGCGCGGGGTGGGGCCGGTGATCAGCGCGACGTTGGGTGCGTGGCGGGAAAAATTTGATGTCGCGAAAGAAGAGGAGCGGATGGCGCAGAGCCGTGCGGATTTCATCATCGGTGCGGACGCGGATTATCCCAAATTGCTAAAGGAGATCTCCGATCCGCCCATCGCGCTCTATCGCAAAGGCCGCTACGATTTCAGCCGGCCCAATATCGCCATCGTCGGCTCGCGGCGCACCACGCTCTACGGTCAGGCCACGGCGAAGAAGATCGGCGCACAGCTGGCGCAGCTCGGTTTCTGCATCGTGAGCGGGCTGGCGCGCGGGATCGACACGGCGGCGCACGAAGGCGCGCTCTCCGTGGGCGGGAAGACGGCGGCGGTGCTCGGCACGGGGCTCGATATTGTTTACCCGCCGGAGAACTTGGGGCTCTACCGGCAGATCGAGGAACACGGCGCAGTGCTGTCGGAATTTCCCTTTGGCCGTCGCGCGGACCGGCAGTCGTTCGCGATGCGTAATCGGATCGTCGCGGGCATGTGCGAGGCGACCATTGTGGTAGAAAGCGACGTCGATGGCGGGGCGATGATCACGGCGCGCTTCGCGGGCGAGCAGGGCCGGTTGCTCTTCGCGGTGCCGGGCCGGATCGACCAGCCGACCAGCGCGGGCTGTCACCAGCTCATCCGCGACGGCGCGACGTTGCTGACGAGCGTGGATGATCTGCTCTCGGAGCTGAACTATCTCGACGGGCTGCGGCCGTCGCCGATTCCCGAAAAGCCCGGCACGCCTGCAGGCACGCCGGCGAATCTCACGGCGGACGAGGCGCGCGTCTTTGCATGCTTCGCGGGCGGGGCGCAGTTGACGCCGGATGCGCTCGCGGAGCTGACGGGGCTGGGCGCGGCGCAGCTTTCGGCGGTGCTGATGATGCTCGAACTCAAGCGGGCCGTGGCGAAGCGCGCGGATGGTTCATTCGAGGCGCGCGGGTGATTTTATGATCAAGAAAATCGTTGTTCTGATGCTCGTGGTCGCCGCGTGGATGCGGGCGGCCGAAACACCGGCAGTCACGAAAACCCTCACGCACGAAGACGTGTGGCTCATGAAACGGTTGGGCGCGCCGGTGCCGAGTCCCGACGGCAAGTGGGCGGTGTTTTCCGTGACGTTGCCGGCCTACGATGCGAAGGACCAATCGAGCGATCTTTGGCTGAAGGCCCTCGGCGACGATACGCCGGCGCGCCAGCTCACGCACACGAAGGGTGGCGAGAGCGGCGTGAATTGGTCGCCCGACAGCGCGAAGATCGTCTTCGCCACCAAGCGCGACGGGGACGATGTGCCGCAGCTCTACGTGCTCGATCTCGCGCGCGGCGGCGAGGCGGAGCGGGTGACGAACCTTACGCTCGGCGCGCGTCAGCCGAAGTGGAGTCCCGATGGCGGACGGCTGCTATTTGTGAGCGATGTGTTTCCCGGGGCCGATGACGAGGCGGCGAACAAGAAGGCCGCGAAGGAGCGCAAGGACCGCAAGACCAACGCGCGCGCCTACGAGCAGTTTCCGCCGCGCTATTGGATGCAGTGGCTCGACGACAAGAAAGCGCACCTCTTCGTGCAGGCCGCGACCGCCGACGCGCCCGCGCGCGATCTCCTCGCCGGCAGCAAGCTCGCGGCGTCGCCGGGGTTTGGCGGCGCGTTTGGCGACGACGGGCAAAACCTGGAATCCGAATGGACGCCCGACAGCGCCGCGGTGGTGTTCACGGCGACGCTCAATCGCGACGAGGGCGCGCGGGCGAACGTGACGACGCAGATCCTGCTCGTGCCGGCCACGGGCGGCGAACCGCAGCGCCTCACCCACGATGCGAAGAGTTATGGCCAACTGGCGTTCTCGCCCGGCGGGAAAGCGCTCTTGTGCACGGTGTCGGCGGAGACGCCGGGGAAAGTTTACGACCTGAACCGGCTCGCGAGTTTTCCCTGGCCATGGCAGAACGAGCCTACGGTGCTCACGGCGGCGCTGGACCGCACGATCTCGCGCTTCGCCACGCCGAAGGATTCGGACCGGATTTTCTTCACCTACGAACACGCGGGCCTGGAGCAGCTCCATTCGGTGGGCTACGCGGGCGGCGCGGTGAGCGATGAGGCCTCGCCGGCGGCGGGCACCATCGCGGGTCTCAGTGCGGGCGGGAAGGCGCTCGTGGGGCTGTGGGATTCGGCGGTGAGCCCGGCGGAGGTCTATGCTTTTAACGGCGGGCCGAAACGGCTGACGAATTTCAGCGTGGAGAAAGCGACGGCGCTGGCCCTCCCGCCGGTGGAGCATTTTGATTTCAAGGCGCCGGACGGGCGCGTCATCCACAACATGATCGTGCGGCCGCCGGGTTTTGATCCGGCGAAAAAATATCCGCTCTTCGTGGTGATCCACGGCGGCGCGGCCAACATGTGGCACGATACGTTTGTGCTGCGTTGGAACTACCACCTGCTCGCGCAGCCGGGCTACGTCCTGCTGCTCACGGATTACAAAGGCTCAACCGGCTACGGCGAGGAGTTCGCCCGCGCGATCCAGTTTGATCCGCTCAAAGGACCGGCGGAGGAAATCAACGCGGCGGCGGACGAGGCGATCCGGCGGTTTTCGTTTATCGACGCGACGCGGCAGGCGGCGGGCGGCGCGAGCTACGGCGGGCATCTGGCCAACTGGCTGCAGGCGACGACCACGCGCTACAAATGCATCATCTCTCACGCCGGCGAGATGGACCTCGTGATGCAGTGGGGCACGAGCGACAGCATCTTCGGGCGCGAGGTGAACAGCGGCAGCCCGGTCTGGGGTGACAGCAAAATCTGGCGCGAGCAGAGTCCGGTGATGCAGGGCGGGAACCACGCGAAGGGCACGGGCTTCGTATCGCCGATTCTGATCACGGTGGGCGAACTGGATTTCCGTGTGCCGATGAACAACGCGCTGATGAACTTCGCCGTGCAGCAACGGCTCGACGTGCCGAGCAAGCTGCTGGTATTTCCCGATGCGGGGCACTGGATTTTGAAGGGCGAGGACAGCCGCTACTGGTATGGCGAAGTCCACGCGTGGCTGACGAAGTGGCTGAAGTAGGCGGGTTCAGGGCGATGGGTATAACTGGGACCCGGCCGCGCGCTCCAGCCCGGCGCGATAGATGACCCGGGCTTCTTTTGTTTCATCATAGGCGAGGGCAAGGACGAGCAGACGGCGCGCATCATCGGGCTGCTCCGCGCCGGCGAGGGCTTCGATGCGGTCGCTGAGCCACCGCACTCGGTGATTATGGATTTCTCGCAGGCCCGCAGGTGAAAAGGCTGAAGAATCACGGCGAGATTCGGCGAGCTGCATGACGGATCATTGGAGAAAAATGGCTTTGCTGGGTTCGGCTTGGATCACGTCGTGATAGCGTTTGGCCCGCAGCAATTGCGGGAAGATTTGCCGGCCCAAGGCTGGGCGGAGTTCGTAGGTCGGCGCCAGTTGATCGTAGAGGGCGAGGGATTGGTCTGCTTCCCCGAGGGCTTGATTCAGGGCGACGAGGTCGGCGATGGCGCCGTTTGTCGCTTGGCCAGTGAGCACGGCGGCTTGGGTGCGCTCACGGCGTTTCAGCAGTGCGGCTTGGGCGGGCGCGTAGATTTCGCCCAGCCTCTTGATATCGTTGAGAAGGCTGATCCTGCGAATGCCGGCGACGCCCGGCGCCTGCATCACGCCCTCATCGAAGCACCCGAGAAACTCGTCGAGGGCTTCGGGCGTTCGGTCGGCGTGAACAAGGGCTTTACCAAGGTCGTAGCGGGCCTGAGAGCGGGTCGCGTCGTTCGTCGCAATGGCCACGGCGGTGCGGGCGATTTTGAGGGTGACGTCGGATGCTTCGATGAACGTGCGCGCCTCCCGCGCTGCGGCGCCCGCGAGCAAGCATGCGACGAGACCGAACGAAAGCGTGAGCAAACCGACGAACGCCGGCTGCACCCTGAACATGCTGAGCCCATTCGGGCGAAGTGGGCTCGACGGGTTTTCCAAGGCGGAACTTTGGGGAAAACGGACGAGGAAGTTGGAAACGATGAACGACACGACGGGGATTAAAATGCCCGTGGAAAGCGTCCGCAGGTATTGGGTGGCATCAAGCCATCGCATGATTGGGTTGATCTCGATACCATGGCGGGCGGCGAAATCGTTGGCATGACCGCCGGCGGCGAAAACGGGACCTTGGGCAAAGTGGACGGCGATAGCGATGCCGCCCCTGGCGGTTTCGAATCCCATTGCGAGCAGGCTGCTCGTTACATAGCCGAAGCCGGCCAGGCCGCTCGTGATGCCTCCGACCGCGAGCCCTCCGAAGGCGGCGAGACCGAAGGTCAAGGCGCCGAGAGAAAGTCCACCGATCGCGCAGCCGCCGATGGCGATACCGCCGATCGCCACACCGCCGACGGCAAGAATTACGCCGTGCGCGGTATCGCCGAGGGCGATCCAGCCGCGCGCGGTGCCGCGGACGAAGGGCTCTTGGGGCGAATGTCCGAAGCGGATGTCGAGTAACGGCAGACCCAAAAGGGTGAGGCGCGAACGGTAGACGCGGGCGCGATCCGGGCCCATCCAGAAGCGTTTGCGCCAAGGGGACGCGTTGTCCGGCAGGCGAATCGTGCGGTTCCAGGCGACGAGGGGACGATACGCCCAGAGGGCGATGATGAGGAGGCTGGCTAGCACGAGAAAAAGCACGACGTTCAGCACTGCCCGGGCAACGCCCCGCCATTCGCTGAGCGGATCAGGATGTGTCTTCATCAACATAATGAAGGCTGCACCGCTCAGAGTGCTGAGCATACCCACTGCGCCGAGTGCGACCCACAGGCGTTTGATGAAGCGGCGGTCGTCGGGGGAACTCGTGAAACGCAGCGCCTCGCGTCGGCCGATGAAAATGGTGACGAACTGAATCAGGGGTGCGCCCAGCCAGATGAAAGTAGACAGTGATAGGGCGGCCTTCGCCGCTGCGCCCGATTTGGCCGTGACGGAGGCGGCGCCGGCGACGAGGAGCGGTGTGGCGAGGGCGGGCAGCGCGCCGAGCACGGCGGTCGTGAAGAGCGCACCGGGCGTGGTGAAACCGAGCGAGCGCTCGACGAGATGCTCCATCTGCGCGCGCAGCATCCCACGGCCGCGGGAGAGACGTTGTTTCACCGTCTCTTCGCTGAGATCGAGCGCGGCGGCGACGCGCTCGACGGACTGGTGCTCGCGATAAAAAAGGACCAGCGGTTCGCGGTAGTTTTCGGGCAGTTGCTCGAGCGCCCGCCAGACAATGATGGCTTCTTCGCGCGTGACGGCTTGCTCGTGCGGCCCTGGTGTTTCGCTGGCGGATTCGAGCGTGGTTTCGGGCGATGCGTGGGTCTGCTCAGAGCGGCGTGTTTGCTGGCGGATGAAATTGTGGCCGAGGTTGCGGGTGATGCCGCAGAGCCAGCTTTTGAATTTCGAAGGATCATTGAGCGTGCCGAGTTGGCGCCACGCGGCGATGAACGCCTCCTGCGCGATGTCCTGGCTGCGCGCGAAGTCACCGCAGATGCTGTAGGCGAGTGAAGCGACGAGCGTCTGATAACGAGAGACAAGCCGGCCGTAAGCGGCTTGATCGCCTTCACGGGCGAGGGAGAGCAATTCGAGTTCATTGAACTCCGGCAGAGCGGGCATCGTTTCCATATGCCTACGGGTGGTCACAGACGGAGGCGAGGTGACAAACAAACGCGCTCAGACGGGGGGCAGTATGTTTTTCTGAATATAAATCCGGCGCTCTTCGATATGGAAGGTAGGTTTCGCCAGCTCTCCCTGGTTTCTGGATTGAAGGCGGATTTCCGGTGAAGCCGGGGCGGCGAAGTCGGGGGCGGCGGGGTTCGGCGACCCCGCCCTACAATTTCTGCCGGCGGCGGTAGGCGGCGAGGGCGAGGGCGAGCGTGCCGAAGATCGCGGCGTAGGTGCTGGGCTTGGGGATGGCGCTGGCGGTAAAGGTGAGATTGAGATCTTGGCCGGAGTTGGCGGTCCCGATGGACCACGAGCCGCCGTTGAGAGCGTTGGAGAAGCTGGAGGTGTTGAGCGTGAAGGCGGAGGAGGAGAAGCCGGTGATGCCGCTGCTCGCGGTGGCGATGGTGTAACTGGAATTTACGGACGAGTTGAAATTGATGACGTTGCCGGGGGAGTTGTCCGCAAGGAGCGAGGCGAGGTTGATCGCGAAGGGGCTGCCGCTGGTGGCGGTGATGGTGAGGCTGCCGCTGATACTGAGGAGGTCGTAGCGCGTGCCGGAGGACGTGGCCGGTGAGGCGGCGTCGTTGATTTCCCAGATGTAGCTGCCGCCGGGGCCGAAGGTGGTGGTGCCGGCGCTGAGGAGACCGGGGGAATTGCCGGGGGAAATCGTGCCGCCGCTGGACGCCGAGAGCGTGCCGGTGCCGCCGCTGCCGGAGAGAGTGCCGCCATTGGTGACGGAGACGGTGTTGGTGAGGAGCGTGCCGTTGAGGGCGAGGATGGCGCCGGCGGCGGAGACCGCGACGGGGCCCGTGCCGAGGGCGGTGGTGGAGCCGGTGGCGACGATGCCGAAGGAGATCGTGGTGCCGCCGGCGTAGGTGTTGGCGGCGGTGAGCACGAGGGTGCCGGCGCCGGTTTTGGTGAGGCTGTTCCCGCTGGCGCCGGTGATGGCGCCGTTCCACGTGAGCGTCGTGGCACTGGCGACGTTGAGGGTGCCGCCGCCGGCGTTGAGCGCGATCGGGTGCTCGGAGGTGAAGTTCGCGGTGGTGGCGAGGGTGCCGCCGCCGAAGCCGACGCTCGAAGTAAACTCTCCGGAGGTCGCGCCGAGATTGGCGGAGGTCGAGACCGAGACGGTGCCGGCGTTGATCGCGAGCTGGCCGAGGAAGTTGGTGGAGCTGCCGGTGAGCGTGAGCGTGCCGGCGCCGATTTTGTTCAGCGTATCGGCGGCGCTGGACGATCCGCCCGAGAGCGCGCCGGAGAGCGTGACGTTGTTACTGCCGAGATCGATCATGCCGCCGCCGGTTTGACTGGCGATGCCGCCGGTGTGGGTCATGGCGGTGTCGTAGCGCAGGCCGCCGCCCTGGAGTTGAATACCGGTGCCGGCGCTGGTGTTGGATAGGGCCACGTAGCCGACTTGGACGATGGGGGCGAAGTTCGGCGTGGAGAGGAGCGTCCAGGTGCCGGTGCCGATTTTTCGGATATAGAATCCGAAGGTGGCGCCGGTGAAGGTGAGCGTGCCGCCGAAGGCGGAGCTGAGGTTGTTGGCGCCGATCGTGAGGTTGGGCATGAACCAAGTGCCGGTGGGCGTGATCGTGATTGCACCGCCGCCGAAATTATCGAGCCCGCCCAGCACCAGTCCTTCGCCGGGGAGGCTGAGGCTCGCGCCGCTTGAGACGGCGAGTTTCGTGTTCGAGAGGGCCGTGGTCTTGTAGGTCTCTTCCAGTGTGAACGCGCCGCCGGAGTTGACCGTGATCTCGGTGGTGCCGAGGGGCGTGCTGTTGGGCAGCGCGATGGTGGCTGAGCCGCCGCTGTAAACCGTGACGTGCCGGATAAAACGGGAGGGATCAGGGGGCGCGATGATCGCGGTGCCACCGGACTGCACGAGGACCGACGCCGTGAAGTTGGCCGCGGCAGACGGGGCGAAGAGGAGAGTTCCCCCGCTCACGGCGAGTTGGCTGCCGGCAGGGGCTGAGCCGTTGAAGGTCAGGGTGCCGGTGCCGGTCTTCACGAGGGTGCCGCTGCCGGCGATGCTGCCGGAGAAGGTCGTGCTGGCGTTGTTCCCGCCGGCATTGAGGGTGCCGGAGGAAAAGGACACGGCGCCGGCGCCGGCGATGCTGCCGATGGTATAGGAGCCGAAATTGCCGGCGAACACCGTGGCGCCGGAGTTCACGGTGACGGCGCTGCTGGCCAGGCCGCCGGAGCCGGTGAACGACAGGGTGCCGGCGGAGACAGTGGTGGTGCCGGTGTAAGTGTTCGCACCGGAGAGCGTGAGGGTGCCGGCGCCGGTTTTGTTGAAGGAGCCCGTGCCGGAAATTACGCCGGCGTAGGTGAGGGCGTCGGAGCGGTTGAACGTGAGCGCGGCGCTGTTGGCGATGTTGCCTGTGACCGAGCCGGCGGTGCTCCCGTTGCCGATTTGGAGCGTGCCGGCGGAGATCGTGGTGGCGCCGGTATAGGTGTTGTTGCCGGTCAGCGTGGTGGTGCCAGTGCCGAGGGTGGTGAGCGAGCCGGTGCCCGAGATGACGCCGGCGTAGGTGAGCGCGTCGGAGCGGTTGAAGGAAAGTGCGGCGTTGTTGAGGATATTGCCGATGATCGAGCCGGTGGTGCCGCCCGCACCGATTTGCAGGGTGCCGCCGGAGACGGTGGTCGTGCCGGTGAAGGTGTTATTGGCTGAAAGGGTCCAGGTGCCGTTGCCGCTTTTGGTGAGCGAGCCGGAGCCGCTGATCACGCCGGACGCGGTGCCGGTGGCGGTGCCGCTGAGGGTGAGGTTGTTGCCGGTGGTGTCGAACGCGCCGAGCGTGGGTGTGACGGCGTTGTCCACCGTGGTCTGGGCGTGAATAAGGGAAACGGAGGTGAGCCACGCACCCAAGAGGGCGCAGGCCGGGACGAGAAAGCGGGTAGGGATCATGAGGGAGGACACAGAGCTGAACGCCGGTCATCCCGGGTGGCCCGGCCTCGCAGGGCAATCGGGCGGGGGCAGGCGTGCCTTGGAATGTGGCGAGCGTGGCCGGGTCGGTCCGGCGTTTCGCAACTCACGGGTCGGCGCGCGATGGTTACGGCAGAGCTAGGGGCGAGTGGTCGTATCTTATAAATAAACACGCGCCCGCCGGCCGAAGCCAGTGGGCGCGGGGTCGGACCGGGACCCGGACATCACTCCTTGGCCGCCGCCGGCGTCAATTTCGCGCGCAGCGCCTCGTGGTCGGCGCGCAGGGCGTCGTTTTGCTGCTTCAGTTCCTTGATGGCTTCGATGAGGAGCGAGCGACGGGGCGTTAGATGCCCTGCCAAACATCAGTTGATCCTTTGACTCAAACCCACGAGCGGGGACGCCCGGGCGACGACGAGCCCCACGGGGAAAATGCCGTGCTGGGGCCGAGAATCGGGGACGCGCCCAACGAGGGCGTCAGGTCACGGCTGGCGCAGTCGGCCGAGGAGGCGCCGGCGCAGTTCCGGCGATAGGCGGTGACTGCAGGCGATGGGTTGCTTCATGCCGCGCAGGGTGAGTGCAGGAGCGTCACCGTCGGGGTCGGCGATGCCCTCGATCTGGGCGAGGTTGACGAGCGCCTGGCGATGCACGCGTGCGAACAGTTCGGCGGGCAGGGCGGCTTCCCAGGCTTTCAGCGAGCGGCGCACGAGAAAGTGCGAGCCGTCGGCGACGAAGACATCGGTGTAGTTGTCGCAGGAGACGACCGCGGCGAATTCAGCGAGGGGCACGAAGCGGGCGGCGTGAGTGTTCTTGAGAAATACGTGGTCGTCAGCGTCGAGGCTGCCCAGCGCGGCGTCGGCGGGCTCGGCGGCGGCGGTGGGCGCGGATTTTACGGCGGGGGTGACGAAGCGCAGTGCCCCGGCGCCCACTCTGACCGAGAGGAGATGATCGGGCGGG
>JACMRG010000124.1 GCA_014376585.1 Opitutaceae bacterium
TTCTCCGCACGCTCGGCGGCGATGGCTCCACCTACGCGCACCACATGAAGGATGCGCGCTTCACCATCCCCACGCCCGCCCTCCTCGCCAAAGTCGTCGACCTGATTTCGCAGGTGCCCATGGAGGACCGCGACACCAAAGGCGACCTTTACGAATACATGCTCGGCAAAATCGCCAGCGCCGGGCAGAATGGCCAGTTCCGTACGCCGCGCCACATTATTGAACTGATGGTGGAGATTGTCCGGCCCGTGCCCACCGACATCATGTGCGATCCCGCCAGCGGCACCTGCGGCTTCCCCGTCGCCGTCGGCGAATACCTCCGCCGCCGCCATCCCGAGATTTTCCGCGACGCGAAACTCAAGGCCCACTTCCACCGCGACCTCTTCCACGCCTTCGATTTCGACAACACCATGCTCCGCATCGGCAGCATGAACCTCCTCCTCCACGGCGTAGAGCAGCCCGACATCCGCTACCGCGATTCCCTCGCCCAGGACCACGCCGACGAAGCCGGCAAATACTCCCTCATCCTCGCCAACTCCCCCTTCGCCGGCTCCCTCGACTACGAGACCTGCGCCAAAGATCTGCTCGCCGTCGTGAAGACCAAGAAGACCGAGCTCCTCTTCCTCGCCCTCTTCCTCCGGATGCTCCAGACCGGCGGCCGCGCCGCCATCATCGTGCCCGACGGCGTGCTCTTCGGCTCCTCCAACGCACACCGCACCCTCCGGAAAATCCTCGTCGAAGACCAGAAACTCGACGCCGTGATCTCGCTCCCCGGCGGCGTCTTCAAACCCTACGCCGGCGTCTCCACCGCGATCTTGCTCTTCACCAAGACGGAGTCCGGCGGCACCGACCACGTGTGGTTTTACGACGTGGACGCCGACGGCATGAGCCTCGACGACAAACGCACCGAACTCCTCCCGCCTGAAAAACTCGGCCCCATCCCCACCGTCGCCCTCACCGCCGCCGACCACCTCAAAAACAACCTCCCCGACCTCCTCGCCCGCTGGGAGGCGCTGCATCCGTCTCTCAACTCTCAACCCTCAACTCTCAACTCGGCCGAGCTTGCTCGTCCGCGAACCGCCCAAAGTTTCTGCGTCCCCAAAGCCGACCTCGTCGCGCAAGACTACGACCTCTCGCTCAACCGCTACAAAGAAGTCGTCCACGCCGAAGTCGCGCACCGCCCGCCCACCGAAATCCTCAAAGCCCTCGGCAAACTGGAGGCGGAAATTCAGCAGGGCATGAAGGAGCTGGAGGGGATGCTGAAGTGAACCGAACGCCGACTGCTCCCCTCGACGAAGTCGCGGATCTGAACCCGCGTCTTACTGAAAAGCTTACTCCGGCAGATGCCGTGTCATTTGTCCCTATGTCGGCTGTGTCCGCGGAGACCGCCGACGTCACCGCCGAGGAGACGCGGACTTATGCTGAAGTCGCGAAGGGCTACACATCGTTCATGTCGGGCGATGTTCTCGTCGCGAAGATCACGCCATGCTTCGAGAATGGGAAAATCGCTCAAGCACTCTTGAGCAAGCGAGTGGGCTTTGGCTCAACGGAGTTTCACGTCGTTCGTCCCCGCGCCGAGAAGCTTGATGGTCGATACACTCACCATTTTCTCAGACTCGGAAGTATTCGGCTCGCCGGTGAGCGCAGAATGACTGGCAGCGGTGGCCAGCGGCGCGTGCCAGAAAACTATCTTGCGAAGCTCGAAATCCCCCTGCCGCCGCTGGCGGAGCAGCGGCGGATAGCGGAGGTGCTGGACCGGGCGGAGGCGTTGCGGGCCAAGCGCCGCGCCGCCCTCGCCCAACTCGACGCCCTCACCCAATCCCTCTTCCTCGACCTCTTCGGCGACCCCGCCACCAACCCGAAAGGCTGGCCCATCTCGCGTGTTGGTGAAGTCGCGGATGTGCAGGGTGGGCTGCAGGTCACAACCGCGCGCAAGAACCTCCCAAACGAAGTTCCATATCTTCGCGTCGCGAATGTCTATCGAGGCTTCCTTAACCTGAATGAAATCAAAACCATTCGCGCGACGGATGCGGAGATTGCACGAACGAAGCTCGTAAAGGACGACCTCTTGATTGTCGAAGGTCACGGAAATCCCGCTGAGATCGGCCGCGGCGCGTTATGGGACGGTTCAATCGTCGGCTGCATCCATCAGAACCACATCATCCGGGCGCGTTTCGCCTCGGCAAAAATCGTCCCGCTTTACGCCTGCGAATACCTAAACTCGCCCGGTGGTAGACGCCATTTGCTCCGAGCAGGCAAGACGACGACGGGACTGAACACTATCAGCGTTTCCGAAGTGCGAGGAACGCCAGTCACACTTCCCCCCATCCCATTGCAGCGCGAATTCGCCCGCCGCGTGACCGCGGTGGAAAAACTGAAGACGGCGCAGCGCGCGTCGCTGGCGGAGCTGGACGCGCTCTTCGCCACCCTCCAGCACCGCGCCTTCCGCGGGGAGTTGTAGCCGCACAGAAACCCCTCAATGTGACTCAGCGTGGACGACAATATTTCAGCGATTCTTCGGTCGGACATCAGGAAGCGGTCCGGTTTCGACGTCGTCTCGCATCCGAGCATCAAGCCGCTGCGCCACGGTTTTTTCCGGCGTGAAGCCATCGCGGTCGCCGGTGAGGCGCCGAAAGACTTTCTGCGCGTCTACGAATACGGTCGGGGTCGGAAATCCAGCCCCCGCAGTTGGCCGGCCCACATCGCCAAGGTCGGCCACAAATACTATCCGATCGAGAGCATTACCGAGCATCTGCTGACGCGCGTCGGCCAGCTCGTGGGCATGCAAATGGCGAACTCGCGATTGATGTGGGTGCGAGGGCAACTCCGCTTCCTCAGCGAGTATTTTCTGCGCCGTAACGAGAGTCTGATTCACGGCGCCGAAATCTTTGCCGGCTACCTCGCCGACGACCGCGATTTCGTGAAAGCAGTCGAGGAGCAGAAGATGTCGAATGAGATTTTTACGGTGCAGGTGGTCGAGGCAGCGGTCCGCACCCGCTTTCCCGCCCAGGCCGCCGCCATCTTGCAGGACTTGGTTCGCCTGATCGGTTTCGATGCGCTCGTGGGGAACAATGACCGTCATTTTTTTAACTGGGGTGTGATTACTCACATTTCCGGTGCGAAGGCCCCGCGATTTTCGCCTGTCTACGATACCGCCCGGGCGTTGTTCTGGAACACCGACGAGGCGGGGCTGACCAAGTTTGACGCCGACTTCGACCGGCTTGTTCGAAAATATGTCACGCAGTCCTATCCCAAGACGGGCTGGGACGGTCTGAAGCAACCCAACCATTTTCAATTGATCCGCAAGTTGGCCCAAGAACGGCCGATATATCGGGAAACCCTCATGCACCTCAACGCACCAGACTTGCCCAATCGGGTGGAAAAGCTGCTGGACGACGAGTTTGACGGGCTAGTGAGTCCCTTGAGGAAAAGGTTTGTTGTGGGTTGCCTTAGGGTGCGGATGGGCGACTATGCCGCCGCTCTGACAAATTAACATGATGGCGCTATTACAATCGGCCTACTCTTGGTTGAGCGGCGTTGAGCCCCTCCCGCCTGACGAGAAGATTTCCTTCCGCGTCATGTTGGGTTCGCTGTGCGTGGGTGTGTTGCAGGCGGATCGGGGGGAGTGGGTTTTCAATTATTCCGACGAGTTTCGCCTGCAGGATAAGATCAATCCCATCGTCGATTTTCCGGTGCTGGATCGCGCCTACCGCAGCCGGACGCTGTGGCCGTTTTTCGCCCTGCGCATCCCCAGCCTCAAGCAGCCGTCGGTGCAGGAATTCCTCCAGAAGCAGCCCTCCGCCACGGCCGATGAAGGAATTTTGTTGAGGGAATTCGGCATGCGCAGCATCGCAAATCCGTTTCGGTTGGTGCCGGTTTGACCAAGCCGGGGTGTGTAAGCGCAAGGACCGGACGCGCTCTTCGCCACCCTCCAGCACCGCGCCTTCCGCGGGGAGTTGTAGTTTTCCTCAGACCTGTCTCCGTTTCCGCAATGTTCACGCGAATCCAGACCAGCGGTTATCGCAGCCTGAAAGCGGTCGATCAGGAACTTGGCTCCTTCCAAGCCTTGGTCGGACCGAATGCCAGTGGCAAAACCACCTTTCTCGATGTGGTCGGTTTCCTCAGCGACCTCATGCGTAGGCGAGGCGAGGTTGTTCCCGTCGTGCAGGGACGTAGCGCGAATTTTGAGCAACTGACTTGGATGGGAACCGGCGCAGCTTTTCAAATCGCAGTGGAGGCGGAGATCCCGGCGGCGGTGCATGCAGCGATGTCCGAAACGCTCACCCGGTTTGATCGCGTGCGTTACGAACTCGAGGTCGGCGTCGTCAATGGGGAGGTCGGCATCAACCATGAAATCCTCTGGTTGGCCAAGCACACGCCTCCCGCCAAGAATCGTCAGGTGGAGCTGTTTCCCTCCCCGCAGCCCGCCATCCCCGATCTGATCAGCCATGCGGGGCGTGCGCGTAAAGTCGCCGTGAAGAAAGCTCCTGGCGGCAACGACAATTATTACAACGAGGGCAAGCGGAAGACCTACAATCCCTCGTTCAAACTGGGGCGGGGCCGCTCAGCCTTGGCCAATTTACCGGCAGACTCCGACAGCTTTCCGGTCAGTTCATGGTTTCGGACGTATCTGGAAGAAGGCGTCCAGCCCTTTGTCCTCAACAGCCAGATCATCCAAAAGCCCAGTCCGCCGGGGCTGCATCGCCGTTTCCGCACCGACGGTTCCAATCTCCCCTGGGTGGTGGCGGAGCTGCGAAAGGACAAAGGGCGTTTCGCCGCATGGCTGAATCATGTGCGCACAGCGTTGCCCGATATCACCGATGTCGTGACGCTGGAGCGACCCGAAGACCGGCACAGCTACCTTGTCATTCACTACGCGAATGGGGCAGCGGTGCCCTCATGGTTGGCTTCGGACGGCACCTTGCGGCTTCTTGCGCTCACAATCCCCGCCTACTTGCCGGGCATCGACGGCACATTCCTGATCGAGGAGCCCGAAAACGGCGTGCATCCGCGGGCGCTAGAAACGGTCCTTCAGTCGCTCTCTTCGATCTACGGCGGCCAAGTCTTGATCGCGACCCATAGTCCCGTCGCCCTCAACCTTTTGGAACCGGCACAGATTCTGTGTTTCGCCAAAGATGCGGAAGGCGCCACCGATATCGTGGCGGGGGACAAACACCCTGCTTTGCGCGATTGGCGGGCGGGCGAGCCGGATCTCGGTGTGTTGTTCGCTTCCGGTATCTTGAGCTGATGGAGCCATGAATGACCTGATCCTCGTCGTGGCCGACAAGAATATGCACTTCGCCTTGCGCGGGGCGTTAAGCCGGCCCGAGGCCCTCGGCATTCGCCCGATCTCGGTGGATTTTTTGGTGCATCCGGGACGGGATGGCGGCGTGCGCAAGACCGGTGCAGAGCTGCTCGCACTCAAACGCAGCGCCGCCAACCACGGAATGATTGTCTTGGACTACGAGGGCTGCGGTGCAGCCTGCCCTGCCGGCAACTTGGAGGCGGAACTCACCCAACGCCTGGTTCCCAAATGGGGAGCCAACGGCCAAGCCCTGGTCATCGAACCGGAACTGGACGTTTGGCTGTGGGGCGCGGAGAACGCCTTGAAAACCGCACTCTCGTGGAACCACCCCGCCTCCATCCGCGATTGGCTGCGAGGGCGGGGATACGTTCTCGGCGAACACGAGAAGCCCGAGCGGCCGAAGGAAGCGCTCGAAGCCGTCCTGCGTGAACTGGGCCTGCCCCGTTCATCCGCCTTGTATGAAGAATTGGCCGGCAAGTTGAGCCTACGCAGATGCAGCGACTCCGCTTTCGGCCGATTGCGCGCCACCCTGCAGCAGTGGTTTCCTGCGGTCTGATCTACCTGCGCAACCGGTCGAAAAAGCCCCCGGCGATAACTAGACCGGGCGGGCGTTTTCAAGGGAGCTTACCCCATCTTACCAATCTTACCGTGAGGCTGGCCGCGCTCTTCGCCACCCTCCAGCACCGCGCCTTCTGCGGGGAGTTGTGAGCGCAGATGTTAAAAAAACGACCGCGTTTTTTTAACACCGCCGGGCTTGGTCGCTGCGTCATCGGCCGCACGGAAAGGAGCTTTACTGTCAGAAATAACACATCATATTTCTGACAGAATGAAGCAGCCTAAAAATCCTCAAACGCTTGAAAGCCAATTATTGAGACGGATTCGAGCTACTAAGAGTGCTCCGGTGTTTTCTCCCATGCAGTTTCTCGACCTTGGCACCCGGACCGGCGTGGATCAGGTGCTGTCGCGGCTCGTGAAGGCAGGGAAACTCGAACGGGCCGGGCGCGGCCTCTATTTCCTGCCGCGCAGCCATCCGTGGCTTGGCAAGCTCGGTGCGACCTCGGAACACGTGGCGCAGGCCATCGCCCGCCGCGACGGTCTGCGCATCCAGGAAGGCGGCGCCTCGGCCGCCAGTGAGCTGCGGCTGACCGAGCAGGTGCCGGCGCGGATCATCTACGATACCGATGGCCCGACGCGGCGCGTGACGCTGGCCGACGGCAAGCGGGTGATCCATTTTAAGCACCGCTCCACCCGCCGCATGGCCCGGGCGGGCCGCGTGACGGGCACGTTGATCTCGGCGCTGGCGAACATCGGCAAAGCCCACATCACGGAAGCGCGGTTGCGCCATCTGCGCGAAGAATTGAAGCCCGATCACAAGGCCGAGCTGCGGCAGGATCTGGCGTTGGCCCCGGCCTGGATGCATCGCTACCTGCGCTACATCACCGGCGATGAGACGTCGTCATGAGCGCGTTTGCCCAACTCGCGCCGAAGGAAAAGCTGGTCGTCTACGAGGAGGCGGCCTTGCGCAAAAATACGCTCCCCGTGATCGTGGAGAAAGATTTCTGGGTCTGCTGGCTGCTCGGGCGCATCTTCGCGACGCCGGACCTCGGGGCCCAGTGCGTGTTCAAAGGCGGCACCTCGCTCTCGAAAGTGTTTCAGGCCATCGACCGCTTTTCCGAGGACGTCGACCTCGGGCTGACGCCGGCCTCACTCGGTTGGAGCGAGACGGAGCTCGACGACGCGCCGAGCCCGACCCAAAGGCGGAAGCGCATGGACGAACTGTTGGCGGACTGCGGAGAAGCGGTGCGGACGCGTTTCCAGCCGGAGCTGGAAGCGGCCGTGCGCGCGGTGCTGGGCCGACGCGGCGCGACGGTCGACTGGCTGGGCTACACCGACGATCAGGCGGCGCGCTCGCCGGTGTTGCGGTTTTACTATCCAAGCATCGTGCCGGCGGGCACGGGCTACATCGAACGCGCGGTGAAGATCGAGTTTGGCTCGCTCACCGATCAGCGGCCCACGGGTTCGCACCCGATCGCGCCGTTGCTCGCGGAGTTGGCGCCGGGGGCGTTTGCAGATTTTCAAGCGGACGTGGTGGCGCTGGAGATCGAGCGCACGTTTTGGGAGAAGGCGACGATCCTGCACGCGGAATACCACCGCCCGGCGGAGCAGGCCTTGCGCGACCGCTACGCGCGGCACTACGCGGATTTCGCGGCACTGTGGCGGCACCCCGGCGGACAACGCGCGGCGACGCAGCTCGACCTACTCGCGCGGGTGCGCCTGCACAAAAGCCGCTATTTCGGTTCTTCGTGGGCACACTACGCGACCGCCGTGCAGGGCACCCTGCGCCTGCTCCCACCGGAAGCGAGATTCGCCGAACTGCGCCGCGACTGCGCAGCGATGGAGCCGATGTTTCTGAGCCCGCCGCTGAAATTCGACGAAATGCTCGCCGTTCCCCGCGCCGCCGAGCACACCCTGAACCGGGCATGAGCAACTTCGCCTTCCTCCCCGCCGAGTGGCCCACCTTGCACGCGGCCGCGACCCAGGCCGAAACCTACGCGTTGATGGATGCGCGCACCGCGTGCTTTTACGCGCGGCGGGCGCTGGAGCTCGCAGTGAGCTGGCTCTACCAAAACGACGCCACGCTCAAGCTCCCGTATCAGGACAACCTCAGCGCGCTCATCCACGAGCCGACGTTCAAGACCACGGTGGGCGCGGCGGTATTCAACAAGGCCGTGATCATCACGCGACTCGGCAATCAGGCCGTGCACAGTCACCGGCCGATCATGCAGTTCGACGCACTCACCGCGGTGCGCGAGCTGTTCCACGTCTCGTTCTGGCTCGCGCGCACCTATGCACGGGGCGCGAAACCGGCGGACGGGCTGGCGTTTCAACCCGATTTACTCCCGAAGACCGCACCGGTCGCGGCGCACACACAAGAGCAGTTGCTCAAACTCGCGGCCCAGCTCGCGGAAAAAGACACGAAGCTCTCCTCGTTGTTTGCCGACAAAGCGGAACTCAGCGCGCAGCTCGCCCAGGCGCGGGAAGACATCGCCGCGATCAAGCGCCAGAACGCCGCCACGCCGGACCAGCACGACTACTCGGAGGCGGAAACGCGCGACGCGTTTATCGACCTCCTGCTGAAGGAAGCCGGCTGGCCGCTCGCGGAAAAACGCGACCGCGAGTATGAGGTCACGGGCATGCCCAACCTGCCCGGCAAGGGCTACGTGGACTACGTCCTCTGGGGCGACGACGGCCTGCCGCTCGCCGTCGTCGAGGCGAAGCGCACGCGCAAGAGCGCCCAGATCGGCCAGCAGCAGGCGAAACTTTATGCCGATTGCCTCGAAAAACAATTCGGCCGACGGCCGGTGATTTTCTACTCCAACGGCTACGAACACTGGCTGTGGGACGATGCGAACTACCCGCCGCGCCCGGTGCAGGGCTTCTACAAAAAAGACGAACTGGAGCTGATGATCCAACGCCGGCAGAGCCGGACCGCGTTGGCCCGGGCGCCCATCGACGAGAAGATCGCCGGCCGCTACTTTCAGGTGCGCAGCATCCGCCGCATCGGCGAGGCATTCGAAAAAGATCACGACCGCAAAGTGCTGCTCGTGATGGCCACCGGCGCCGGCAAGACCCGCACGGTGATCGCGCTCTGCGATCTCCTCATGCGCTGCAATTGGGTGAAGCGCGTGCTCTTCCTCGCCGATCGCAAGGCGCTCGTGAACCAAGCCGTCAACGCCTTCAAGAAACACCTGCCCAGTTCGTCGCCCGTCAATCTCGTCACGGAAAAAGCCACCGAGGGCCGCGTGATGGTTTCGACCTATCCGACGATGATGGGGCTGATCGAGGAAAGTGCCGACGGCCAGCGCCGCTTCGGTGTCGGGCACTTCGATCTCATCATCATCGATGAAGCGCACCGCTCGGTTTACCAAAAATACGGCGCGATCTTCCGCTATTTCGATTCCCTCCTCGTCGGCCTCACCGCCACGCCGCGCGATGAAATCGACCGCGATACCTACGGCCTCTTCGATCTGGAGAAAGGCGTGCCCACCGACGCCTACGAATTAAAGGACTCCGTGGCCGACGGATTTCTCGTGCCGGCGAAGGCGGTGTCGGTGCCATTAAAATTCCAACGCGAAGGCATCGCCTACGACGATCTCCCCGTGGAGGAAAAAGAAAAATGGGACGAGTTGGAATGGGACGAGGAAGGCGGCACGCCGCAGCGCGTGGAATCCGAGGCCGTGAACAAATGGCTCTTCAACGAGGATACCGTGGACAAGGTCCTCGCCCACCTCATGACACGCGGCCAGAAAGTCGCGGGCGGCGACCGCCTTGGGAAGACCATCGTCTTCGCGAAAAACCAGAAGCACGCGGAGTTCATCGCGGAGCGTTTCGACGTGAACTATCCCCACTTGAAAGGCGCCTTCGCCCGGGTCGTGCACTGCGACCTGCCCTACGCCCAGTCGCTGATCGACGATTTTTCGGTCGGAACGAAGGCGCCGCACATCGCCCTCTCCGTGGACATGCTCGACACCGGCATCGACGTCCCCGAGGTGGTGAACCTGGTGTTCTTCAAGCTCGTGCGCTCGAAGACGAAATTCTGGCAGATGGTCGGGCGTGGCACCCGCCTGTGCCCTGACCTCTTCGCACCGGGCAAGCCCAAGGAATTCTTCACCATCTTCGACTACTGTCAGAACTTGGAGTTCTTCAGCCAAAATCCCGAAACAACTGAGGGCTCTCTCGGTGAATCGCTCGGAAAGCGCCTCTTCAAAACACGACTGGAAATCATCGGCGAACTGGACACACCCGAACCGAACCTGCTCGGGGAAAGCGCGCCTGCCCTCATCGAACTCGGCCAAGAACTCCGCGCGCTGCTCCACACGGCCGTCGCCGCGATGAACGTGAACAATTTCATCGTCCGCCCGCAGCGCCGGCTTGTGGAGCACTACGCGCGGGCCGACGCGTGGACCACCCTTGACGCCGAGACGCGGAGCACACTGGGGCGCGACGTAGCCGGCCTGCCCACCGAGCTGGACGCCGAGGATGAAGAGGCGAAACGCTTCGATCTCCTGCTCATGAATCTCCAGCTCGCGGTGCTGCGCTCCGAGCCCAGCTTCGAGCGTCTCAGCCGCCAGGTCATCGCCATCGCCGGCCTCCTCGAAGAAAAAGCTTCCATCCCGATGGTGCGGCTGCAGCTCGCACATATTCAACTCATCCAGACTGACGATTGGTGGCGCGATATCACCGTCCCCATGTTGGAACAGACGCGCAAACGCCTCCGTTCGCTCGTGAAGTTGATCGACCGCCAACAGCGCAAACCGATCTACACCGACTTCGAAGACGTCTTGGGCGGCGAGACTGCGGTCGAACTCGCGGAGTTCACCACGGCCGACAGCTTCGAGAAATTCCGTGATAAGGCGCAGGTCTTCCTCCGCGAGCATCTGGATCAGCTCGCGATCCAAAAACTGCGCCTTAACCAACCGCTCACGGCGCTCGATTTGCAGGAACTGGAACGCGTGCTCGCCGACAGCGGCGTAGCCACACCCGAACACATCCGGCGCGCTAAAGCGGAGAACGAGAGCCTCGGTCTCTTCGTTCGCTCGCTAATCGGCCTGGACCGCGAAGCCGCCAAGCAGGCTCTGGGTGCATTCACCGCTGGCAAAACTCTTGGCGCCAATCAGCTCGAGTTCGTGAATCTCATCGTCGATCACCTGACCGCCCACGGCGCGATGTCGCCGGCGCTGTTCTACGAATCGCCTTTCACGGATCTGAATCCCCAGGGGCCGGAAGGCGTTTTCAATTCTGCGCAGGTCGATGAATTGGTGGCGCTATTGTCTCTGGTCCGCACGCGGGCGGTGGCCTAAACGGCCGGATAGCGCGGCGCGTCACACCGTGCCGTGCCCAAATTTCAAGTCGCCGCCGGTCGCGCGGTCGGTTCGACCTCCGGCTCAACCTCAGCCTCCGCCTTCTCCTCCGCCTTGGCTTTCGCCGAGGTCGCGCCCGTGATGAGCTCAACCGCGCCGCCCGTGACTGCGTATTTCATCACGTCCGCCGGCGCGAGGTGCTCGATGGGGCGGATGTGTTCGCGTTTCACGAGATAGAGCTGGCCCGCCACGTTGTAGGCCTGCGGCACATAGACGGCCACGTATTTGACCCCGAGCTTGAAGCCACTGAGGTCCTCGTCGGTGAGAAAGCCCACGAGCCAGACTTCTTCGGAATGCACGTTGACGAGGACGGCATGGGTGAAACGGCGCTTGTTGCCGGCAAACGCCTCCAGGAAATCGCGCGCCGACGTGTAGATAAAACTTACCCCGGGCGCCTGTTCCAACCAGACGTTCACGTGACCAAAAACTCGTTTTGACGTCGGAAACAGGCTGATCCAGCCCACGGTAAAAACCAGTGAAACGACCAGCAGGGCGCCCAAACCGATGGATTGGATGTAGGGACTAAAAATCCCGTCCACCTTGGCAAACAGCCAATAGACGATCGCGACCGTGACCGTGACGGGCACCAAGACGACGAGGCCGCGCAAGAAGTATTGCAGGGCCCGGTTTTCGCGCCGCCGGGCGGATGCGGGTGAACCGCGCCGGGGAGACGCGGGCGTTGAAGAGGGTTTCATCACTTGAGGAGGAGCGACGCGTGGGCTTTGGGCCCGGCGCAGACCGCAAAAGCGCCGGATAGTTCGCCTACATCATCCGGTGTCGAGAAGAAGTGAGCACGGCTTTGACCACGGCGCCCATTTTGTGCAGGTTCCTCCTCCCATGACTGTCACCGACCACGAAATCGAGGCCGAGGCGGAACGCCTGCTTAAGTCGCTCATGCACGTCGAATGCGACCCGCGCGGCAAAAAATGGAACTACGAGACTTGCCGCGAGATCGCGCCACTCACCCTCGAGATCAACCGTCTGAAAAAAGAGAAAGACGCCGTCATCCTCACCCATTCCTATGTCGATCCGGAGATCGTTTACGGCGTGGGTGATTTCAAGGGCGACTCCTACTTCCTCAGCCTCAAAGCGAAGGAAGCGAAAGCCAAAATCATCTTATTCGCCGGCGTCGTCTTCATGGCCGAAACGGCGAAAATCCTCTCGCCCGACGCCACCGTTATCGTCCCCGACCGCGGCTCCGGCTGCTCCCTCGCCGATTCCATCGACGGCGACGGCGTGCGCAAACTCAAGGCGCTCTATCCCGACGCCACCGTCGTCTGCTACATCAACAGCACCGCCGACGTGAAGGCCGAGAGCGATGTCTGCGTCACCTCGGGCAACGTCTACGACATTGTCGCCAATCTCCCCGCCGAGCGTATTCTTTTCGTCCCAGACCGCCTCATGGCGGACAACGTCCGCAGCGAGCTCAAGCGCCGCGGCGTCGCCAAAGAAATCATCTCCTCCGACGGCACGTGCATGGTCCACGACGAGTTCACCGCCGATCAGGTCGCCGCCGCCCGCGCCCAGTTTCCCGGCCTCAAGGTTGTCGCGCATCCCGAATGCACCGCCGAAGTCGCCGCGCTCGCTGACTTCGTCGGCAGCACCGGCGCGATGATGAAATACGTGAAGACGACGCCCGCGCCGTATTTCCTCATGCTCACCGAGTGCGGGCTCGTCGGCCGCCTCGAGGTGGAGTCGCCCGAGAAAAACTTCATTGGTGGCTGCCGCCTCTGTCCCTACATGAAATTGAATTCGCTCGAAAAAATCCGCGACGCGTTGCTCTCCCCGCGCCCCGACCAGATCGTCACGCTCGAAGAAGGCCTCCGTCTCCGCGCCGCCAAATGCATCGACCGCATGTTCGAACTCACGCCCACAGATTGAAGATCTTTTTCGAATGTGGAAATCAGGAAGGCAGGAACAAATGCCATCCCGCCTCCGTTCCTGTTTTCCAGCCTTCCACATTCCTTTCCCTGATTCCCTGAGCTCCACATTCCATCCTTCTCCCACTTCATGCTCACCCCCCGCACCGAACATCTGATCGACCTCGCCCTCGACGAAGACACCGGCCTCGGCGATGTCACCAGCCGCGCGATCTTCCCGGCGAACCATACCTCGCGCGCCTTCATCGAGGCTCGCCAAGACCTCACCGTGTGCGGACTAGAAATCGCCGCCCGCGTCTTCGCCCGCGTCGATCCCGCGCTCAAGGTGAAACTCACCGCCGCCGACGGCGACCGCGTGAAAAACGGTGCCAAGGTCCTCACCGTCACCGGCCCCACCGCGTCGCTGCTCACCGCCGAACGCACCGCGCTCAACTTCATCCAACGCCTCTCCGGCGTCGCCACGCTCTCGCGTAAATTTTCCGACGCCGTCGTCGGCACCAGCACGCGCGTCGTCGATACGCGCAAGACGACCCCCGGCTGGCGCGCGCTCGAAAAATATGCCGTGCGCTGCGGCGGCTGCACGAACCACCGCTCCTCGCTCGGCGAACACGTCCTCATCAAAGACAACCACATCGCCGCCGCCGGCTCGCTCACGAAGGCCGTGAAACTCGCCCGCCTCGCCGCCCCCCACTCCGCGAAGATCGAAGTCGAAACCACCACGCTCGCCGAAGTGAAGGAAGCCGTCCGCGCCGGCGCCGAGGTGATCCTCCTCGATAATATGTCCCCCGCCCTGATCCGCAGCGCCGTGACGATCATCGCTGGTTCGGCCGTCGTGGAAGTGTCCGGCGGCGTGCGCTACGAGACGCTCCGCGACTATGCGCTTCCCGGCGTGGACGTGATTAGCGTCGGCGCCCTCACCCACTCCGCGCCGGCCGCCGACCTGAGTCTCACGATCCTGCCCACGCGCAAACGATGACGGTCCATCGGCGCGGGCTTGCGCTGTAACCAGAGTGCGACACGGTTTTTCCTATGAGCGAAATCATCTTCGAAGTTCGTGAAGACGAAGCCGAGGGTGGCTATGTAGCCACTGCTCTCGGGCACGCCATCGCCACCCAGGGCGAAACGCTCGGCGAGCTCCGTGAAATGGTGCGCGACGCCGTTCAATGTCATTTTGGTGACGGAGCTGCGGGCGAACGGCCCAAAGTTATCCGCCTCCATTTTGTCCGCGACGAAGTCCTCGCAGTGTGAGGATTCCGCGACAGGTCTCGGGCACGAAGGTGGCGAAGGCTCTGCGCGTGCCGGGCTATGATCGCGTGCGCCAAGACGGTTCGCATATTCCGCTCACCACCTCGCTCAACGGCACCCATCACGTAACGATTCCCAATCACAAGCCGCTCAAGCTCGGCACCTTGCTCGGTGGAGTCTTGAAGCCCGTCGCGGCCCATCACGGTCTGACCCTCGAAGAACTTTTGGCCAAGATTTCGCTCTGATGCGCACCCTCCGCACCGATTGTCTCGTCATTGGCTCCGGGCTCGCGGGCTCGGCGTATGCGTTGCGGGCGGCGCAGCATGGGCTCGCGGTCGAGTTGCTTTCGCTTGCGGCGCCACTTGTCGCCAACAGCGATTGGGCTCAGGGCGGGATAATATATGACACCGCGGCCACCACCGAAGTCGGTTCGCTCGCCCAGGACATTCAGGAAGCCAGCGACCATACGTCGAATCCCGCCGCCGTCGCGCAGCTTGTCAACGAGGGGCCGACCGCCGTGAAGGAACTCCTCATCGACGATCTCCACGTGGGCTTCGACCGCGATGCCGCCGGCGAACTCGAATTCACGCGCGAGGGCGGGCACAGCGAGAAGCGGATCATCTTCGCCAAGGACGCCACCGGTCACGCCATCCTCGAGCGCGTGGCGCAGCGCGTGAGCACCACGCCGGGCATCACGCGGCGTGCGGGCTGGGTCGCCATCGATCTCCTTACGCTCTCCCACAATTCGCCCGACGCCGCCGACAAATACGAACCGCTCACGTGCTTCGGCGCCTACGTGCTCGATACGGTCACGGGGGAAACGGTCGCCATCGTCGCGAAGAAAACCGTGCTCGCGACCGGGGGACTCGGGCAGATTTTCCTGCACTCGACCAACCAGCCGGGCAGCGTCGGCCACGGCGTGGCGATGGCGTATCGCGTGGGCGCGCGCCTCATCGATCTCGAATACGTGCAGTTTCACCCCACGGTGTTCGCCAAGAAAAACGCCCCGCGCTTCCTCGTGACCGAGGCCCTGCGCGGCGAGGGCGGCGTGCTCATCAACGCGAAAGGCGAACGCTTCATGGACGGCGTGCACCCGCGCGGCTCGCTCGCGCCCCGCGACGTGGTCGCCCGCGCCATCAAGCAGGAGCTGGCCGCGAGCGGCGAGGCGTGCGTGTTTCTCGACCTTTCGGCGATGAAACCCGAGTTCATCCGCGAGCGTTTCCCCAACATCTACGAACGCTGCCTCAGTCTCGGCGTGGACATCGCCCGCGAGCCCATTCCCGTCGTGCCGGCCGCACACTTCGCCTGCGGCGGCGTGCATGCCGATCTCCACGGCCGCACCAATATCCGCCATCTCAACGCCATCGGCGAAACCGGTTGCACGGGCCTGCACGGGGCGAACCGTCTCGCGAGCACATCGTTGCTCGAATGCCTCACGAGCGCGAAATTTGCCGCGCAGACCGACGCGCGCGACGTGGCGCAGATGACGTTTCACCTCCCCGAGCCCCGCGCATGGGAGAGCCCCACGCGCGAAGCCGATCCCGTGCTGGTCCGGCAGGACATCCAGCAGATCCAGACGACGATGTGGAACTACGCCGGCGTCGTGCGCTCGCCGAAGCGACTCACCCGCGCGCGCCGCATCCTGTTGGAACTGCGCGAAGAGATTCAGAGTTTCTACCGCGGTTGCGCGCCCACCCGTGAATTGATCGAGCTGCGCAACGCCGTGCAGACCGCGCTCCTCGTGGTCCACGCCGCCACGCTGAATCCACGCAGCAAGGGCTGCCACTACATCGACCCGGACGCGGATTGAGGTAGAGCCGCGACTCACACTCGTCGCCGATTTCTCTCTCCCGCCCCGGGGGGATTGTCACGTATTACGTGACAAACTTCCATCGTCGGTATGCTTTCGTCCTGAGTGGAAGTGTGACGAAAACGAGGTAAAGCCGCGGCCTCCGGGCGTGGCTGGACTCGAAAAGCCGCGCAAAAACGGCGCGCACGGAGGTCGCGCCGCTACCGAGAAAAATCCCGGTCGCGTGGACGAGAACGGCCTATTTTGCGGCGGCGGGGGTGGCTGGGGTCGGCACAACCGCCACCGTAGGAGCGGACTGCCAGAAATAGTAGCCGCGTTCATAGCGATCCCACCCGATCCAGTTAGCGGCGGCGGCGAGGATGACGAGCACGGTGAGGAGGATCGCGTTGCGCTTCCCGCGGGCGGCTTCCTGGTCCTCGTAGGGATCTTCGAGCGAGCGACGGGAGCCGGGTGGAAGCTCGGCGAGATCGGTGAGCGCACGACCGAAGGGAATGTTGATTTTCACACGACCGTTTACGGCCCAGCCGTTGCCCTCGAGAATCGGGCCGAGGGTGCGCTGGCTGAGTTTGAGCCAGGCGATGATCATCGAGGGTGTCGAGATGACCAGCAGGAGGCCAATGAGCACGAGCGGGTATTGCCAGATATCCAGCTTAAAGACGTAGCCGAGAATCAACGTGATCGCGGTGATGGCGCCGGAGATGGCGACGCCGATCGCGGCGACGGAGCCGACGTCCATTTTTTTGGTCGGCTCGACGGGTTTGGGCTGGTCGAGGTTGGCGGTTTTGTCGGCGGTGGCCGCGAGCTTGGCGGCGGATGCGGCTTCGGCCGCGGCGGCACGTCTGGCCACCTGCTCCTCAATCATCCGGATGAATTTTTTGTAGGGCGACCAAAACGCCTGGCGGATGCTGATCGGGTTCTCGACGATGCTGGTGATCGTGGCGTCCCAATCGCGCCCGGCGCGGTCGTAGAAGAGGCCGTGGCGGCCGACGAAGAGGTAATCGCTGTCGCCCTGCGTGAAGCAGGCGGCGATCACCATCGGCGAGCAGCCGGCGCGCGTGCAGAGGCAGTAGGCGATGTAGGCCCTGCTCATCGCGGCGAGCGGATTGGCGCCGTCGACCCGGATGCAGAGTTCGGCGGAGCGGCTGTCGAGGTAGAGTGTGCCGGCTTGAAAAATCGCCCAGCGATCAGGCGAATAGAAATCGGCGAAGTTGACGAAATTGTGGAGCAGGGCGCGGAGGTCGCGGTGGTAACGAGCGAGGCGCTCCACGTCGCTGATGGCCTTGAACTCCGGGGCGAGCGCGGCATCGGCGGCGATGAGGACGGCGAGCGCGGCGCGGCCGGAGCCGCCGAGGATTTCCTGGGCCCGGGCAAGGCCGAGTTTTTCCACGGTGCCGCCGGCTTTGCCATCGAGCCACGTCTCGTAGGCGGCGAATTTGGCGTTGAGCGCGGTCCACTCGACGGCGGTGAGGGTAGTTTTGTCGGCGCCGTAAATGGGCGTGACCACCGCCGCATGGAGCGTGACGAGAGCGGCGGCCCACGCGGGGTTGACGCCGGCGAGGAGTGGGAGCGGTGCATCGGCGCCGATGCGGGCGAGGGGGAAGCCGGCGACTTCGGCGGCGGTGATGGTGAGATCTTTGGCGGCGATGGCGAGATACTCGGTCTCGCTGCGGTTGAGCGCGGCGAGGGCGCGGGCGTCGAAGGCGGCGAGGCGGGTGCGGGCGAAGAAATCCTCGACCTTGGCGCGCACGGTCTTGAGCGCGGTGACGGCGGCGTCGGTGGCGGAGCCGAGGATGGCGATGTCTTTGGCGGCGCTCTGCTCAACCCACACGACGTAGGCGGAAAGTTCGGCGAAAAATTTCTCGATCTGGGCGGCGGTGACGCCGGTGCTGCCGGTGAGATCGGGCGTGCCGCCGGTGGTGGCGACGATTTCCTTGATCAGGTTCCGCGTGGCGACGTCTTCGGTCGCCTCGGGCGGAATGACGCCGTCGCCGTTGAGCGCAGAAGCGGCGAAAATCTTGGCGATGTTGGCGGCGTCTTCGACGGGGAGCGCGGTGGCGTTTTTTTTGCCAAGGTTGCCGAGGATCTGTTTCGCGGAAGCGAGGAGAATTTCACCATCGGGCGTGGCGGCGTTGATGGCGGCGAGCGGGAGTTCGGGTGCGCCGGCGAGCAGGATGCCAGGATCATTGAGACGGGCGGCGGCCCACTTGATGGCGGCGAGGAGTTCGGGGACGCGCACGCGGCCGTCGTGGTCGGAGTCGATGAGGGCGAGGGTTTTCTCGTCGAGTTCGAGGCCTTTGACCGGACAGCTCAGCGCCACCCAGAGTTTTTGATCGAGCTGGTCGAGCGCGAGCAGGTCGGCGCCGGTGTTGAGCGCAACCTGGTCGAGGCCGCCGGTGCGGAAGAAATTCCAAGAATGCTGAGCGGGGGAAGCGTGGGCGTGAGACATGACGAAGTGGTGGGCGTGAGCGTGCGTGACCCGGGGCCCTTGGCAATTCCCGCGAACCGGGCGCGGAAGACGGACCGCACTCAACGGAGCCTCGCCCCAATCGTATCCGCTCTTGGCCACGCGGATGCCGGAACGCGCGCGTTTATGTTCGTCGCCGCTGTGGGTTGGCCGATAACTCTGCGTCGTGAACCTACCCCGCACCCTCCTCGTTCTCGCCTTCACTCTGCTCGCTCCCCTCCTCCACGCGCAGAAAACCTACACGCTCGGCATGATCGCCAAGTCGTCCGGCAACCAATTCTTTGAAGCGGCCCGCGCCGGTGCCAACGATGCCGCGCGCGACCTCGGCAAGAAGCACGGTATCACGATCAAGATCGACTGGCGCACGCCGAATGAAGAGGACGCGCAGAAGCAGGCGGAGTTCATCGAGCAGCTCCTGCTCAACGGTGCCGATGGCATCATCATCAGCTGCTCCGACGCCAATAAACTCACCGACACGATCAACAAAGCCGCGGCGCAGGGTGTGCCGGTGGCGACGTTTTCGGGCGACGCACCGGCGAGCAAGCGGTTCGTCTCAATCGGCATCGACGACTTCGCGGCGGGTGCGGCGACCTTTGAGGCGCTGGCGCAGGAACTGGGTGGCAAGGGCGTGGTCGCGGCCATCGACGGGAACCCGAATGCGGTAAATCTCCAACAGCGTGCAGCCGGTTTTCGCGCGGCGGCAAAGAAGGCTCCGGGCATCCGGCTCGTGGATATTTTCTATCACAAGGAAACCCCGCAAGACGCCGTCGCGAAGATCGAGCAAGTGATGCAGGCCAATCCGGATATCACGGGCTGGGGTCTGCTCGGTGGTTGGCCGCTGTTTACCGACAACGCGCTCAAATGGCCGGCGGGCTCGGTAAAGTGCGTGTCGATCGACGCGCTGCCGCAGCAACTCAGCTACGTGCGCAGCGGCCACGTGCAATTGTTACTCGCGCAGGACGTTTACGGCTACGGGCAGCTCGCGGTCGAGCTGCTGGTGGAAAAGCTGCTGAAGAAGAAGAACCCGCCGCAAGCCATCGCCAATACGGCGCTCGTGTCGGTGAATCGGGCTAACGTGGAAGCCTACGGGAAGAACTGGGAGACGTGGCTGCCGAAGTGAGCCCGGTAGACCGAGGCCCCTTGGGTTAGAGCGCTTGGATCAGCGGAGCGGCAGGAGGAAGCAGACGGCGTGACGGAACAACGCAACGGCGCGGCGTGTGCCGCCTCGATCATCGACGACGTTGCCGACGCAAAACTAACAAAACACAGCCAGACCCCTTTGGCGCGGGCCCTGCCTTCGCGCCCCTAGGCGGCAATATTAAATGTTAAAACCTGACCCTTTCGGATCTCCCCGGTTCAGGACATGGTGCGATCCGGTGATAGGTGACACTTTGTCCGGGGTGATGGGTGACACTTTTTGTGGTGGTTGAAAGGTGAGGAGGGCGAGGTTTTTTCGAGGTTTTTTGAACTTGGCGGGATAAA
>JACMRG010000125.1 GCA_014376585.1 Opitutaceae bacterium
CGAACCCGAAGCCGCCCGCATCAAAGGCGAGGCGCTGCTCGCCGCAGGAAAGACCGCTCAAGCGAGGGCGACCATGGCCGTCGCCTACCGGCGTGGAGGGCGCGACCCGGACTTGCTGGCGGCGATCGGACTCTTGGAGGTGGATGCGAAAGAGACGGCGACGGCGAAGAAGTTTCTGGAGTTGGTCGCCAACGGGAAGACCACCCGCTCCCGAGCCCTGGTCGAACTCGCCAAACTCCGGCTGATCGAAGCACTCGGTCCCCTCGAAACGTCGACCGCGCGTCTCAGCGCCGCCCAAATGGCGTCGGTCCTCACCCCGCTGTTTGCGGCGAGAGAACTCCCCGCTGCAACGCCGCAATTGTATGCAACCATCGCACGCGCTTGGGAGAACAGCGCAATCAATCCGGAGTCGGCGCACCTCGCTGTGCTCGATGAGGGGGTGAAACTCTTTCCGCGAAAAACCGAACTGGTCTATAGGACCGCCCTGCTGAAAGCCCGCATCGGTTTATACTCCGATTCCGCCGAGCTGATCACGCTCGGCCTCCAGCACACCACCGACCCCGAAGCGCGCCCTGTTTTCGACGCTTCGCTCCACCTTGCCCCCGGTCACCACGCCACCGAATGCACGAGAGTAGACGCCAAGAAGTGGCCCATGGCGTGAATCCTTTCGATTTTACGAAGGCCAAATTCAGGGCTAGCCCACGTCGGGACGATCCTAGTCATCGCGCTGCGGAAACGGGTGACTACCCGCCACCGCGTGCATTAAAATAAAATCGGGTATCGCCTAGACTACCGTGCCGGGAGGTAGCACGCCACCCTTGGCGACGACGAGCACTCCGTCACGGATCACCACCGTGCCGCCGACGTATTTGCCGTCGGCTTTACCCGTCGCGTCCAGCACGCAACCGTCGCCGATCCGCGCGTTTTTGTCGATGATGGCACCTTTGATTCTGCAACCTTTGCCCACCCCAAGATGGGGACGTCCGCGCTCGGTGTTGGTCGCGAGTTGGGCATCCGTCTCGTAATAATCGGAACCCATCACGATGGTGTCTTCAAGCACACAGCCTTCGTCGATGAAGGAGCGGATACCGAACACGCAGCGCTTGATTTTCGAATCGGCCAGAATCGAGCCGTCGCCAATCACGGCGTGGTCAATGCGGCAATTATTGAGTTTCGAGGCCGGCAGGTATCGGTCCTGCGTGTAGATGGGTGCGGATGGATCAAAGAAATTAAACGGTGGCAGCGGCTGCGCGAGCGCGAGGTTGGCTTCGAAAAAAGCCCGCACCGTGCCGATATCCTCCCAATAGCCTTCGAAGATGTGCGCGTAGAGTTTCTTTTTACCGAGCAGGCCGGGAATGACCTCTTTGCCGAAATCCGTCATCGTATTATCCAGCGCCTCGGCCAAGGCCGCTCGGTTGAACACGTAGATACCCATCGAGGCCAGACAGCGCGGCTCGGTCGAGGGCGTTTTGAGCGTGCCTTCGAGCGCGGGGCTTAGCGTCAGGCTGGCGATGACCGCGGGATCTTTGGGTTTCTCCACAAAGCGCGCGATGGTGAGGTCGTCGTTAACCTGCATGAGACCTAGGCCCTCCACCTTGGAAACGGGAAACGGGATCGCGGCGATGGTGACATCGGCGCCGGTGGCTACGTGCTGCGCGATAATCTCGCGGAAATCCATCCGGTAGAGCTGGTCGCCCGAGAGGATGAGCACGAGGTCGTGTTCAAAAGAACGAAAGTGGACGAGATTGCGCCGGACAGCGTCCGCCGTGCCCTGATACCAATCGACGCTCTTCTCAGTCTGCTCGGCCGACATGATGTCGACAAACCCACCGCCGAACGGGTCGAAATGATAGGTCCCCTGCACATGACGGTGCAGCGATGCCGTCTGGAACTGCGTGAGCAGGAAGATGCGGTTGATCTCGGAATTGATGCAGTTGGAAATCGGAATATCGACGAGACGATATTTGCCCGCGAGGGGGACCGCGGGTTTGCAGCGTTCGAGAGTGAGGGGGGAGAGACGGGTGCCACGGCCGCCGCCCATGACCACTGCGAGGGTTTGTTTACGTCTTTCGGTCATAAAATTCTTTATTGGGGGTAATGCCTTGCCGACGATTCGACGGGCCAAATAGAGTCGCAAACCAAATAACCAAAATATGTGCGGCATCGTCGGCTACGTGGGTAAACAAAAAGCGTCTCCTTTCATCCTCGAGGGCCTCAAGCGGCTCGAATACCGGGGCTACGACTCCACGGGTGTGGCGATTCTCCAAGACGGCGCTTTCACCGTGGTCAAAAAAATCGGTCGCGTTGCTGTCCTTGAACGCGAGGTCGCCAAGGTGAACCTTACCGGCACGTTCGGCATAGGACACACCCGTTGGGCAACCCACGGCGGCGTGACCGACGAGAACGCCCACCCCCACGTCAGCAGCGACGGCAAAATCGCACTGATCCACAACGGAGTCATCGAGAACTATTCCTCGATGAAGAAGTTTCTCCTGACCAAGGGATATACCTTCCGATCGGAAACCGATACCGAGGTCCTCTGCAACCTCATCGCCTACCACTACGCGAAGGAACCCGAAGTCGCCGGCGAGAACCGTTTCTTCGCCAGCGTGCGCAAGACTCTCCTCCACGCCGAGGGCACTTACGGCATCGTCGCCATGTGCGTGGATTTTTCCGGTGAGATGGTTGCGGGTCGCAAAGGCTCGCCACTCATCCTCGGTCTGGGCGACGGCGAGAACATCGTTGCCAGTGACGTCTCCGCGATCGTCGCGCGCACCCAAAATGTCGTTTACCTGAAAGATGGCGAAATCGTGCATCTCACGCCGAAGGAGTTTCACATCACCACCCTCGACCAAGAAACGGTCTCGCCGTTTGTGGATAAAGTCACGTGGAGCATCGCCGATTCGGAGTTGGGCGCCCATGCGCATTTCATGGAAAAAGAAATTTTCGAGCAGCCCCTCGCGCTTGAGAATTCCATGCGCGGTCGCTTTTCGGAGGACGGCAGCACCGCCAATTTCGGCGGCCTGAACCTCACCGCCTCCGAGCTGCGCCAAGTCGACCGTTTCATGTTCTGCGCCTGCGGCACGGCTTGGCACGCCTGTCTCGTCACCGAGCACCTGATCGAGCGTTTCGCCCGGCTGCCCGTCGAGGTGGATTACGCGTCGGAGTTTCGCTACCGCAATTCGCCCCTCGACCGGAACACGCTGTTTTTTGTGATGAGCCAGTCGGGCGAGACCATCGACACGTTGGCCGCGCTCCGCGAAGCCCAACGCAAAGGCTACCGGGTGCTCGCGATCAACAACGTCGTCGGCTCCACCATCGCCCGCGAGGCCAACGGCGGTATCTATCAACACGTCGGGCCGGAGATCGGCGTCGCTTCGACGAAAGCGTTCACCTCCCAACTCCTCCTCGGCGCCATGCTCGCGCTCTATATCGCCCGCTTGCGCGACATGAGCTTCAGCGACGGCGTAATCTACGTGAAGGCCCTCAAAGGCGTGCCCCACCTCGTGCGCGAATCGCTCAAGCAGGCCGCGCACATCAAGGCCATCGCCAAACGCTTCGCCCACCACACCGACTTTCTTTTCCTAGGCCGGCTCTCGCTGTTCCCGCTCGCGCTCGAAGGCGCGCTCAAGCTGAAGGAGATTTCCTACATCCACGCCGAAGGCTATCCCGCCGCCGAAATGAAGCACGGTCCCATCGCGCTCATCAGCGAGAAGTGCCCCAGCGTGTTCTTCGCGCCCAAGGGGGAAATTTTCAACAAGGTCGTGTCCTCCATGCAGGAGATCAAAGCGCGCAAGGGTCCGGTCATCGCGATCATCACCGAGGGTTGCGAACTCCCGCCCGGTCTCGCCGACGAGGTCATCACCATCCCCGACTGCCACGAAGCGGTGCTGCCTATCGTCGCCTCGATCCCCGTGCAGCTCCTGAGTTATTACATCGCCGTCGAGCGCGGCTGCGACGTGGACAAGCCGCGGAACCTCGCGAAATCGGTGACGGTCGAATAGCACGCCCCCGCGACTGTGCCGGTCGGTTCTCAAGGCGGCTGCGGCGCGGCCCGATCCGCCTTGCTCCACCTTGGACCGGTGCGCAAAAGTCCAAATCTTCGCCGATGAACATCCACCCGAATCAGGAAGCGTTCGCGCAGCTCGCCGCTCAGGGCAACGTCGTCCCCGTTTACACGGATCTGATGGCCGACTTCGAGACGCCCGTCCCCGCCTACGCCAAATTGAA
>JACMRG010000126.1 GCA_014376585.1 Opitutaceae bacterium
CACCATCCTCGCCACCGAACGCCGCCTCGAACGCGACCTGCCACCCGTCCTCGTCGAGGGTGAAACCGGCACGGGTAAAAGCGTGCTCGCCCGCTGGCTCCACCGCGCCGGCCCCCGCGCCAACCGCCCGCTCATCTCCCTCAATTGCGCCGCGCTGCCTGAAACCCACGCCCAGGCCGAACTCTTCGGCCACGAACGCGGCGCCTTCACCGACGCCAAGCGCGCCCGCCTCGGCCTCTTTGAAGCGGCCGACGGTGGCACGCTCTTCCTCGATGAGATTGCTTCGCTCTCTCCCGGCACGCAGGCGAAAATTCTCACCGCCATCGAGGACGGCCGCATCCGCCGCCTCGGCGGCACAAAAGAGATTCCCATCGACGCACGCCTCATTGTCGCGAGCAACCGCCCCCTCGTCGGCCTCGTCGCTTCGGGCGTCTTCCGCGAGGATCTCTATCACCGGCTTGATCTTCTCCGCATCACGCTGCCTCCGTTGCGCGAGCGCACCGCCGATCTCCTCACGCTCGCCCGTCATCTCCTCGCCCGCATTGCAGCGCGCCACCGCCTCGCCGTGCCCGTCATCACTGCCGCCGGCGAAGCCCGCCTGCTCGCGCAACCCTGGCGAGGCAACATCCGTGAACTCGCCCACGAACTCGAACGCGCCGTGATCTTCGGCGATGGCCAACCGCTCGACTTTGCCCGCCTCGGCGGCGCCACCGATCTCGCGCCTGCGCCCGTCGCCGCGTGGCGCAACCCCGCGTGGCATCTACCCGCCGAGGGTTTCGCCCTCGATGGCGTCATCGACGAACTCGTCACCCACGCCCTCGCCGCGACCAACCAAAACGTCTCGGCCGCCGCCCGCCGCCTCGGCGTCACCCGCGAATTCCTCCGCTATCGCCTCGCGGGCGTGAGCACGGACAACCCGTCCGCCGACGCCACCTAACCCACGTCCCGCCGCGCCCATCGCCCCAAGCCGCCCCCGTCTCCCGCCTCACGCCTCACCCCTGACATCTCCTTCCTCTCCCTTGGCTCTGGGTGCTCGCAACCAATCGCGTTTTCGTTTTGCTCACCGCTTTGGTTGTCCACCCCCGACCTTCCGCCACTCTCCGCCGCTCTGATTTGCTTCCCTGTTTTTCTAACGCATTTCACCCAGCGCTTTAAATCACCCCACTCCCCGCTGGCACGTCGCGCGCATTAACCGCCGCATCAGCCCGATCCGTTTTGGGCCCGATAATCTTAAAAACTCCTCATGAACCCTCGCCCCATCGCCCGCTTCTCTTCGCGCCTGCTCGCGCTCGCGGTGTTCTCCGCACTTGTTCTTCCCGCGACGCCCAGCACGCCAGCCACCACCGAGTCCACGCCCACGGTTTCCGCTTACACCAACCAACCGACTCCGACCTACGTCGAGACCTACGTTCCCACCTACACGTCCAACAACTACAACGGATTCGATAGCAGCCGCTCGTTTGGCAATTCCGGTTTCACGACCTCGGGCTACTACTCTTCGTATGAACTCTTCACGTTTTACTTTCCACCCACTCCACCCGCCCTCGGCGCACCGATCCTCCTCTTCCGCCGCTACAGCCTCGGCCAGCCCGAAACGACCCTGCCGCAACTTCTGCCCTACGTCGGCGAGCCTTTCTACGCGCCGCTGAGCGCCCATCTCCATCGCGAGGACCTCACCAAGAAACAACTCGCCCGCCTCGACGCCTACCAAGCCGGTCGCTCGGCCGCGCTCGGGGAACTCCACGCTAAGCTCGCCACCATCCGCGAGAGCGACGCCCCGACCCGCGCGCGCGCCCTCGCCGATTTCGCCGCGCAACAAACTCCCCGCCTCGCCGCCCTCGAAACCGAGGCCGAGGCCCTTCGTGAAAACCTCGTGAACGGCAGCTTCACTCAAAGCGCCGCCAACTGGAATGACAACCGCACCTGGTCCCTCGGCGATGACGTCCGCTACGAGTCCCGCGTCGACGAGTTCAAGGTCATCCGCGCCTCCGCCTTCTTCGCCTCCGGCCTTTCGCCCGCGCAACGCCGTCTCCTGCGCGAGTTCGCCATGGAACTCGACGAGCCCCTCGGCGAGCCCACCGCCGCCATCGCTCTCGACGCCGCCAAACCGCTGTTCTTCTTCGCGCCCGAGACCGCCCGCATCGAACTCCCCGCCGATCTCGCGCCCGAAGTCACCGCCAAACTCGACGCTTACCGCGACGCGAAGGCCGCCCTCAAAGCCGAACTGCGCGCCGTCATCTACAAACAGGACCGCGCGTTTTTCACCTTCACCCGCACCAAAGCCCTGCGCGCCCTTTCAGAACTGCAAGCTCCCCGTCTCGCCGCCCTCGAAGCGCAGGCCGAGGAACTCCGCCGGTTGCTCGCCAGCTATCCGCGCCCTTCGCGTCCGCCGATGTCGTTCCTCCCCGACGAACTCAGCGCCCGCATCTCCACCTACCTGCGCGAGAAACAGGAGTTGCAGCGCTCGCTCGTCGACAAACTCGCTGCCACCAAGGCCGATTTCCCCCAGCACCGCGTCGAATACGCCCGCCAGGGCGAAGGCTATGGCGTTGAAATCATCACCAGCCGCCGCGCCAACCGCAGCGAGGATGCCCGGGTCGAAGCCATCAAAACCCAGCTCGTTAAATTCAACGCCGACCAGAGCCGACGCTTCAGCACCCTCACGCAGCAGAAGAATAAAATCCAAACCGACCTTACGCAGGCCGTGAAAGCCAAGCTCAAGCCCGCCGGCAACAACGTCGACATGGACCTCCTGCTCCGGAATTTCGCCAGCCAGTTTGCCCAACAGGAAACCTGGCAACGCTACCGCGATTACGACACCGCTGTCCTCGAGCCTGGCCTCAGTCCCGAGCAGCGCCGCCTGCTCTACGCCGATGCTCTCGTGCAACTCGACCTCCCGCTGCCCCGCGGCTCCAGGTCGCCCTGATCCGCCCAAAGATGGACCGCATTGACCCCGATGCGCTTCCTCCGTGTCGGGCCGCCGCTCGTCGGCGTGCCGAACATCCGGCGCTCAACTCTCCGCTCTCAGCTCTCAACTGATTTTCCGCTCAGTCCCGCTCCGTGGCCCAGTCCCACTTCCCTCGCCTCGCCCTCGTTACGACGCTCGCCGGCGTCGCACTGCTCGCCATCTTCATCAGTTTGCTCCTTCGCTTCCGCGTCGAACTTCGCACGGAGATCCGCCAAAAAATCATCGAGCGCGACGCCGCGGTTTTGCACTCCGTCGCGCTCCAGCAACTCGCCGAGCGCGAATCCGGCCTCCGCGACGGCCCCGCCCGCCCCGCCACGCTCCTGCCGACCGTCCTCCGCACTGCCCAGCAGCGTGGCATGCTCGCCGTCGCGATCTTCGATGCCGACGGCAACACCGTCGAAGCCGTGCCCGCCGGCCAGCTCTTCGTCGAGCTCCCCGCCGACGACTACGTGCAACTCCTCGAAGGCCAGCCCATCTCGCGCTACTATCCGAATTTTGCGCTGGATCGCGCCTTCGCCGGCATCGCCGCCAACGCCAAAGCCGCGCCCGTCTTGGAAGTGCTGCTCCCCCTGCACGGTCGCGACCCCGCCCGCTCCATCGGCTTCGCTCGCTACACCATCGACGCGCGTCCGCTCGCGCAGGAACTCGCCGTCATCGACACGCGCATCAACCGCCAGACGACCACCACCCTCGCCCTCGGCATGCTGCTCATCGCCGGCGTGATGATCGGTGCCGGCCTCGCTCTCCACCACGCGCAACGCACCATCGCCGAACGCAACGAGCGCCTCGCCCGCACCCACTTCGAACTCACCCTCGCCGCCAAAGCCTCCGCCCTCGGCCAGATCGCCTCCCACCTCATCCACGGCCTGCAAGGCCCCGTCGCCGGCCTCCGCGCCGTCGTCGCCAACCACGACGCCGCCGACACCACCGCCGGCGACTGGCAGTCCGCCTCCGACTACGCCGAACGCCTCCAAGTCCTCATCGCCGAAACCGTCGGCCTCCTCGGCGACGCCGGCACCGGCACCGCCTACGAACTCACCCGCGGCGGACTCCTCGCCATCATCGGCCAGCGCAACGCCGCCACCGCCCGCGACCGCGGCGTCCGCCTGCAACTCGGCCCCGGCTTCACCGAGCCGCTCGACAGCCACCGCGGCGGCGTCCTCTGCCTCATCGCCGCCAACCTCGTCCAAAACGCCCTCGCCGCCAGCGCCCCCGACGACGTCGTCACCGTGGACCTCGCGCGCAACGCTGAAGCCATCGTGCTCACCGTCACCGACACCGGCGCCGGCATCACGCCCGCCGTCCAAACGCGCCTCTTCGAACCTGGCCAAACCGGCCGCCCCGGCGGCACCGGCCTGGGCCTCGCGATCAGCCGCCTCCTCGCCCGCCAAATCGGCGCCGACCTCACCCTCGTCCGCACCGGCGCCGAAGGCACCGTCTTCCAAGCCACGCTCCCCCTCGCGTAGGGTTCGACGAACTGCCTCAAGGTGGGCCGTGCACTCCGCGCGCGGCCAAGTCAGTCTTTCGACTCCCTCCTCCACCCGCCGGCTCCGCAAGTGGCTGCGGCATCCTGCCGCAGTTCCGCCGCGGTCCGAAATCGAAAGGCCGTCACTTGACGCGTCTGCCTCAGCCGCGAGAGGCCTCACCCAAACCTTGCGTTTTTTACAAACCAACAGGTTAACTCCGCCCACGACCCCAAGAGTTCAAACCCCTAAAGCTGCACTGGATGCGCCTGAATAACACCCTTGGACAAGAAAATCTCAGATATCCCAACCATGAAAATGAAATTCACCATCGGTGGCGCAGTTATCGGATTATCGTGCGGCGTTGGCATCATGGCCTACGCGTTCTTGAAGAGCCCGGGGCGCCCCGGATTCTTCGAACTGTTGATTCAATTCGGCATCGTCGCAGTTCTCACTACCTCCACTGCACTACTTGGCTTTCTCATCGGCTGGCTCGCTGGTCTCGTGTGGCCAAAGAAGAATGAAAAGGCCGCCTAATAAGCGCACTACAGCACAACGCGCTTCGCGCGTGGCTGACCGAAGAGCGTTAGGTTAAGATAGAACCTCTGTATTTATGATCGAATCAAATGTAAGAACCTCAAGAAGCCGCAGCCGGTTGGCTGTCTTTATCACAGCCATCATCGTCTTTAGTTTTCTCATGGCCGTAAGAGAAGAGTTTCACTCGATCTGGGTTCGCGCCGGTGTCGCCGGTCTAGCTGCGGCCATTCTTGCTGCTGGCATCTACCAGATGGGCGCACGAAAGAAGGAGAATTAGAGAGCACAGATTTCACGACGATCACAGCCGATGAAGATGAAACCTAACTCCGAAGGCTCTACTCCGAGAGGCCAGGTATGATCCGGCGAAGTAGGTGACTCGTTGTCCGGGGCTAGTAGAAAGGTCAGTGCTTGAATAACCGACCAAATAGCCGGCCGGTCGCGCTCAAACCGATCAACGCTCTGACTCCGGATAAACGCGCCCTCACCCCGCCGCCCCTGTCCCCCTCCGCCCCAGCGTCGGCCCATCCACCCAGCGTCCCCGCACCATGATCGTGTGGGGGTCTGCCGGCAGTCCGCGCTCGCCGCGTTGGATCTGTGAAATTATCGCCTCCGCCGCCACTTCGCCCTGCAACTCCAACCGCAGGTCAAGCCCCGCACACGGCCGCTTCCGCTCCGTCCAGCTCAGGTTGAAAAACGCCGTCTCCTTCGGCACGCGCACACCCGCACGCTGCAACCACGCGACCGCTTCATCGACGTGCCCGATCACCAAATCCGGGCGATGGGTCTCGTGCCACTGCATGAACGAAGCTTCGTCCAGCGCATCCGTGATCAGCATGGGCACATCCCCGATCGCGCCCGAGTGCCGTTGATACGAGGCAAACGCGCTCGACCACTTGTGCGCGATGCGCTGGTCCTTGAACTGCGTGAGAAAAAGCCCGATGCGCCGGTAGCCCAGCGCCAGCAAGCGCGCGAGGGCGTTGGTGAACGTCTCGAAATGATCGAGGCACACCGTGTGCAACACCGGCTCGCGTTTTCCGTAGTCGATTTCGATGGTGGAAAAATCGCCCCACGGGAAATCCGCCATCACATCGGTCGGTTCCGTGTAGAGAAAAATCACACCGTGCACGCCCCGCGCCCGCAGCACCCGCGCATATCCGTCCATCGTCAGGCCATCCGAGCCGAGACTGAATTCATACAGCTTAAACCGCAGCGCTTTCGCGCGCGACGCCGCACCCGCCATGATGCGGTGCTGCGCCGGCAAGAGCTTCGGCTGGCTCGCCGAGGGCACGTGGATCACCGCGAGGTTGCCGAGAAACTGCTGCGTGCGGCCGGTGCGCATGTGCGACATGAGTTTCCCCACCAGTTCATTGCGCCGATAGCCGTGTTTGCGCGCGGCGCTCACGATCTTTGCGCGAAGCGCCCGGCGCACCGAAGGATGCCCGGAAAGCGCCCGGGAAATCGTCGAGGTTGAGACGCCACAGGCCTCCGCCAGCGTGCTTAGGGAAATCTTGGGCGCCACGTTTGCAACGCTTGCAAGGCGTCAGGCCTGACACAACCCCGATCCTGCCTACTGTGAGGACACCCAACGCTCCGGCCTCCTACCGTGGCGCATCCCCAACCCCCGCCTGATTGCCATGCAAACCCGCTACCACTCCGTCTGCTCTCCGCGTGCCGTCCACGCTGCCTTCGCCGCCGCCCTGCTGTCCGTCTGCGCCCACCTCTCGGCCCAGACCCCGCCCGCAGTCGTGCCCGTCAACGAGTCGCCAAAAAAAGAAGAGCCCATCGTGCTCTCGCCGTTCTCTGTCGTCTCTGACGACCGCGGCTACCAGGCGATGAACACGCTCTCGGGCACGCGCCTGAATTCCAAACTCGAGGACCTCGGCGCCTCCATCACGGTCGTCACTAAGCAGCAGATGCTCGATACCGCCGTCCTCGATATCAACGACGTCTTCCGCTACGAGGCCAGCACCGAGGGCACCGACAACTTTACGACCTTCAACCGCAACCGCTCGGGCGGTATCAACGACCAGGTCGCCTCGAATCCGCAGCAATCCAACCGCATTCGCGGCGTGAGCACCTCGGGTCAAACCGCGGGCGGTGCCAACACCTCGTTCGGCAATTTCGAGAGCAACAACAACATCCCCTTCGATCTCTACAATGTGGACGCCATCGAGGTGTCGCGCGGGCCCAATTCCAATCTCTTCGGCCTCGGCGCCGCTTCCGGCACCGTCAATGTCGTCCCCAATCAGGCGAATCCCGACCGGCAGACCTTCGGCGCCACCCTGCGTTACGACGACCGCGGCGGCCATCGCGAGAGCCTCAATCTCAACCAACCCCTCATCTCCGGAAAACTCGCCCTCCGCCTCGCCGCCGTTAACGAGGCCAAGGGCTTCACACGCAAGCCGTCCTCCGAAAAAATTAAGCGCGAATATGTCACCATCCTCGCCCGGCCATTTAAGAACACCATGATCCGCGCCGCCTACGAGCGCTACGAAAACGACTACCGCCGTCCGAACGCCATCACCCCGCGCGACACCACCACCGAGTGGAAAGCCGCCGGCAGTCCCACTTGGGACCCGATCACGCAACAGGCCACTCTCGCCAACGGCACGGTGACCGGCCCCTTCGCCGCCGATTCCATCAATGTCGCCATCCCCGGCGTGGCCGGCCCCACCGCCCAAGTCTGGCAGCTCCCCCTCGGCCTTATCGGCGGCTATAACGGTTTCTACGCCCACCCCGCCGTCTATGTTGAGAACAACGTCGTCCAGTTTTTTTCAGTCCAAAAAACCTACAACGCCGTCGCCACAAATCTCCCGACCAGCCCTCTCGCCAATTCCACCCCGAACAGCACCCTGCGTTTCCTCACCAGCGGCACGAACATCCAGCGCCAGCGCGACGTCCTCGGGCCCAACGGCCTCCCGCTCTACATCGTCCCCGGCACCGCCGATAAATCCGTCTACGATTGGTCCTCGATCAACGCGATCGCGCCCAACCGCGGTGAAGACAGGGCAAACACCTTCAGCTTGGAAATGGAGCAGATCATCCTGAACACACCGCATCACCTGCTCGCCGCCCGCCTCGGCAATTTCAACCAGCGCTTTGATCGCAAAAATTACGGCCTGATCGATAACTTGGAAGCGGTGATCTACGTGGATGTGAACGCGAAGCTGCTCAACGGCGCTCCCAACCCCTATTTCAAGCGCCCCTACATTCAGTCCACCTCCCCCAGCATCAGCGTTAACCCGCAAAATGTCGTGATCGAGTCGGCCGACCTCGCCTATCAGCTCACGCCCGGCAACACCCCGCGGTGGCTTTCTTGGATCGGCCAGCAACGCCTCGGCGCCCACGCTGAGATCAATCGGAAAGACGAGTGGGGTTACAGTTCGTCCGCCCGAGTATCGGACGATCACGAATGGACCAACAAGGCCGACCGTCTGAACGTCCAGAACATCGCCCAGCGTTTTTACCTCGGCGACAATCAGGGGCAGAATGTGGATTACAGCCCTTCGGCGATTCAAAACATCAACGGCACCTATCCCCTCACTTGGTTCAACAACCGCACCGGCCAGTGGGTCAACGAACCCGTGACCGTGAACGAACTCATCTCCGGAGGCCAGGGCGCCCGCCGCCGCACCGAGGTCCGCACTCTCAACACCACTCTCCAGAGCTTCTTCTTCGACGAACGCCTGGTGCTCACCGCCGGCTTCCGCCGCGACCGCCAGCGCGCCCGCACCGGCGCCTCCTCCTTCACCAATGCCGCCACCGGATTGGCCGACCTCTCTAACACCAATATTTTCGGCCCCGTAAACAACTACCAGCCCCCCGCCTCCGGATCACCGTTGATCAGCCTCGGCGATTGGGTCGAGCAATCCGGCGACACCAAGACCTACGGCGCCGTGGTCAAGACCACCAAATGGCTCAACTTCCACTTCAACAAATCCGACAGCTTCGCCCCGCAGATCGTGCGCCAGGCCCTGGGCCTCGGTAACGTCTCCAACCCTCATGGCTACTCCACGGAATACGGTTTCAGCGTCAGCGCCCTGCAGGGGAAATTCAACCTGCGCCTCACCCGCTTCACCACCAAGGAACTCGATTCCCGCGGCAGCGAGATCGGCACCCTCGGCAACCGCTACCTCGATATGGAAGGCCGCGCCAGCAGCCCCTCCGCCACCATCCAGCAGCCTTCCTTCCGCAATTTCGCCACCAACATCGCCCGCGGCCGCTTCGCCGCCGCCGGCAATCCCAACCCCTCCGCGCCGGAATTGCTCACCGCCGTCGCCAAGCTCATGGCGCCCTACGGCGCCGACCAGGCCAAAAACGAGGAATGGTTGTCCCGCCTCTCCGGCCGTGACGGTAATCCCCAGACCGTCGGCACCACCGACGTCAGCTCAAAAGGCTACGAGTTCGAGGCGACCTACAACGCCACGCGCAACTGGCGCATGAAGTTCACAGGTTCACAGACCCAATCCCAAGACGACAAGGTCTCCCGCGAGATCTTCAACTGGTGGCAGTCCCGCATCCCGGTCTGGACCAGCCTCCGCAACGACGTCACCCCCGGCGACGGCAAAGGCAACCTGTGGTGGGATACGATCCCGCCCGGCGATTCCCGCACGCCCCAGACCCGCTACATCCAGGATCAATTTGGCCCGTTCTGGGCCGCCGCG
>JACMRG010000127.1 GCA_014376585.1 Opitutaceae bacterium
CCGGCCGTCGGCAACGCGCTGCCGCCCGGGTCGCCGCACTTCCCGGGGACGGCGAAGCATAACATCGTGCTCTTCATGCCCGGGCGTTCCGTCGCATATTGATATGTTTGGTCCGAAACCGGCGCTGGAGAAGTTTGCCGGGCAGCGCCCCGATGCGGTCAACGTCCGCATGGAGCGCACCACGGGCGGGCTGCTGCCATCGCCTTTTGCTTTCAAGAAGCATCGTAAGAGCGGCCTCGAAATCAGCGAGCTGCTGCCGAACCCGGCGTCCGTCGCCGATGGGCTGTGCGTGGTCCGTTCGATGTATACGTTCAATCCCACGCATACTCCCGCCCGCAGCCTGTTTCATTCGGGAAATATCGCGGCCACCCGGCCCTCGATGAGCTCTTGGATTTCTTACGGGTTGGGCACGGAAAATAAAAACCTACCCAGCTTTGTCGCCCTGAGTCCGGGCGGAGGTGGTGGCCCCGGTCTCCGCAGCGGCTTTCTTCCCAGCCGTCATCAAGGGGTCGTGTTCGACGATTCCTTCGTTGACCCGGAAAAAATGATCCGCGACCTGCGGAATCGGAATCTCACTCCCGTCGCGCAGCGCCAGCAGTTGGAGCTCATTCAGGAACTCAACCGCAGCCATAAAAAGTCCGTCGGGGGGGGATGAATTTCTGGAAAGCCGCATTCAGGCCATGGAGACCGCTTTCAGCATGCAAGCCGAAGCCAACGAAGCCTTCGACTTGCGCGGCGAACTGGCCTCCATTCGCCAGCTTTACGGCACGACGCCCTTTGCCAACGGTTGCATCCTCGCCCGGCGCCCGGTGGAGCGCGGGATGCGCAGCGTTCACGTTTACGCGGGCGGTGGCCAACCGCGGGATGATCACAGCAGGATCAATCAGAACTGCGCTCCCGCCGCCCCGACATGGACAAGGCTTCGGCGGCGCTCATTCGCAACCTGAAGCAACGCGGTTTGCTCGACGAAACCGCCATTGTTTGGGGCGGCGAATTTGGTCGCACGCCAGTTTCGGAAAGCGGCGACGGGCGTGATCACAACCCGTTTGGTTTTGCGATATTCATGGCTGGCGGCGGTTTTAAGGGTGGTAGGTGCCACGGAGCCACCGACGAATTCGGCTTCCGCGCGGTGCAAAACCGGATGTCCATCCACGACCTGCGCGCCACGGTTCTGCACACGCTCAGCATTAACCACGAAAAGCTGACCTGCCGTTATGCCGGCCGCGATTTCCGGCTGACGGATGTCCATGGTGAAGTGATGTGGGATCTTTTGGTGAAGGGTTGAGAATCTGAAGTGTCGCGCGTGTGCCGCCGTCGCTCCCGCGTTTTGTGCAGCTACGGATTGCGTCGGGCGAAATGAGCCCGAGACCTTTGAGGCTGAGCAATCTTTGTCCCAGGCTGTCTCGGCCGAGATGAGTCGTCGTGGTTGGCGGGTGGATTTGCCTGAGGTGACGGGGCGTGGCCGATATTTTGGCGGGATTCACTCCATCGAGTTTAACGCCGACGGTTTCATGAGCGGCTATGACGATCCGCGGCGCACGAATTTACCGGTGGACTGTTGGGAGCCGCGCCCGGGCAACTTTGCCCTTTACAGGAGGAGCCGGCTTCTCTGTTTTCTTCGATTCTCTCCATGCAAAAGACCAAAAAGTCCGTGGCCAAGCGCTTCAAGCTCACCTCAACCGGTAAGCTCGTCCGCCGCACGCCTGGTTTCCGCCACCTGTTGGCCGCGAAGAGCACGAAGCAAAAGCGTCGTGCCTCCCGCGACAAGCTGGTTGCCGAAGGCCATGCGAAGCCGCTCAAACGCTGTCTCCCGTTCGGCCTCTAAGCCGATCTTAAGCAGCAAAATAAAAACTTCGCTCGCCGGGTGAAATCTTAAGCCGACCCGCCAGCGACTAACCAAAAGGAATAACACAACATGGCTCGTGCAACAAACTCCCCCGCTTCCCGCAAGCGGCATAAGAAAGTCCTGAAATACGCCCGTGGCTATTTCGGCAACAAGTCCAAGCTCTTCCGCTACGCGAAAGAAGCCGTTCAACACGCGTGGCAATACGCGTATATCGACCGCAAGAAGAAGAAGTCTGACCGTCGTGGACTCTGGATCGTGCGTCTTAATGCCGCCTGTCGTGCCAATGGCATGACCTACAGCCGCTTCATTGAAGGCCTCGCCGCCGCGAACATCACGCTCGACCGCAAGGTCCTCAGCGATCTCGCGATCCGTGACGAAGTCGCCTTTACCGGCTTGGTGAAAACCGCCCAAGACGCGTTGAAGGACAAGGCCGCTTCTGCGAAGAAGGCCTAATTAAATCCAACGCGAGCCGGGCCGGCTCGCTCTCTGCAAATTTCAGAGGACGGGCTTCTCCGGAAGCGCCGTCCTCTTTTTTGTGCTCAGAAAACACCTGCGATCCGCGAAAGCGTCTTTTCCTTTTCAACTCCTTCGTGGTTAGCTGCCGGTAATTATCTCCATGCAAGATCAACTGTCCGCCCTCCTCGCCAAGGCTGCCGCCGAGCTGCCCGTGATCGCCGCTCGTCCCGATTTCGAGGCCGCCAAGGCCCGCTACGTCGGCCCCAACGGCGAACTCACCGCGCTCATGAAGCAGATGGGCACCGTGCCAAAAGAGGCGCGCCCCGCGATGGGTAAACTCATCAACGAGGCCAAGACGCAGCTCCAGACGCAGCTCGACGCCGCGCTGGCCCGCCTCGAAGCCGGCGAACTCGCGGCGCAACTGGGGCCCGCCGTCGATGCAACATTGCCTTCACCTGATGTTGGTCCCGGCACCTATCATCCGCTTACGCTCGTCCGCGAGGAGATGTGCCGTATTCTCCGCAAGGTTGGCTTCACCGTCGCTGACGGTCCCGAGGTCGAGACGGAGTATTACTGCTTCGACGCGCTGAACACGCCCGCCGATCATCCGGCGCGTGATGCGCAGGACACGTTTTATCTGCCCGAGACCGCGCGATTCGCCAACGTTGCCAAGAAAAATCCCGGAGAGAAATACCTGCTCCGCACTCACACTTCCTCGGTGCAGATTCGCGCGATGCTCAAGGGCGAGCCGCCCATCCGCATCGTTTCGCCCGGCCGTGTTTACCGCCGTGACACCACCGATGCGACGCACTCCGCGAACTTCCATCAGCTGGAGTGTCTCTACGTGGACAAAAACGTGACGGTCCGCGACCTGAAGGCGCTGCTCGATTACATCTTCGAATCGCTTCTCGGTAAGGAAACCAAGACCCGCTTCCGCCCCCACTATTTCGGTTACACCGAGCCCAGCTTCGAGGTCGATTTGAGCGCGAAGCATCTCCCGAAAGTGAAGAAGGAATGGATCGAGATCGGCGGCTGCGGCATGGTTGATCCCACCGTTTTTGCCGGCGTCGGGTACGATCCCGAAGTGTGGGCGGGGTATGCATTCGGCATGGGCCTCGAGCGCCTCGCGATGCTCCTCTACGGCATCGATGATATCCGCTATTTCTACCAAAACGACCTCCGTTTCCTGAAGCAGTTTGCCTGAGACCACCCGATGAAAATTTCCCTCAACTGGCTCCGTGACTACGTGGCCCTCGACGCTTCCTCCGATGAGATCTGCCGCGCGATCACGTTCCTCGGTTTCGAAGTCGAAAACGTCATCCGCACCGGCGCGCCGCAGCTTACCAACGTCCTCGTCGGCGAAGTCATCACGCGCAACAAGCATCCGAATGCCGACAAGCTCTCCGTCTGCACGGTCTCGCTGGGCGGCGCGCTTGGCGTGAAGACCATCGTCTGCGGTGCGCAGAATTACACCGTCGGCGATCGCGTTCCCGTGGCCTTGCCCGGCGCCGTGCTCCCCGGTGATTTCGTCATCAAGCAATCCAAGATCCGCGGCGAGTCCTCAGACGGCATGATGTGTTCCGCCAAGGAACTCGGCCTCTCCGAAGACGCCGCCGGTCTTCTTATTCTCACCGACCGCCCTCCGCTCGGCACGCCCATCAACGCCGTCCTTCCGCTTGGGGACATCGTTTTCGATATTGAGATCACGCCCAACCGTCCCGACTGCCTTTCGCACCTCGGTATCGCGCGCGAACTCGCCGCTTGGTTCAAAAAAGACCTCGTTTACCCGCAGGAGAAATTCCGCGGTGTCCTCGCGACCAATGCGCCCGCGCGCCCCGATCTACTCGCCTCGGTCCGCGTCGATTCACCCGAAGACTGCCCGCTCTACCTCGCGCACGTCATCACCGGCATCAAGATCGGCCCGAGCCCCGCGTGGCTCCAGCAGCGTCTCGCCGCCGTCGGCCTCCGCCCGATCAACAATGTCGTCGATGTGGGTAACTACGTCATGCTCGAGTCCGGCCAGCCGCTGCACGCCTTCGACGCCCGCAAGCTAGCCGGCGCCCAGATCGTCGTTCGACACGCTGCCGATGGCGAAAAGCTCACCACGCTGGACGGTAAAGAGCGCTCGCTCAACAGCACCATGCTCGTGATCGCCGACGGCGCGAAGCCCGTCGTCATCGCCGGCATCATGGGCGGCGAAAATTCGGGCGTTTCGCCGGGCACGACTGATCTCGTCATTGAGACCGCCATCTTCAAGCGCCAGTCGATCCGTGCCACGTCGAAGCGCCTCGGGCTTTCCTCTGATTCCGCCTACCGCTACGAGCGCGGCGTCGATCCGCACTCGGCCCAGGAAGCCGCGTGGCGCGCCATCGACCTCATCCTTGAGACCGCCGGCGGTCACGTTGTCGGCCCGATCTGCAAAGTGGGGAGTGATATTCCTTGGCAGCGCGAGATCGTCCTCGCGCCCGACTTCGTCCGCGAACGCCTCGGCTTCGCCATCCCGCCCGAAGATATGAAGGACGCCCTCGAAGCACTTGAGCTCAACGTCACCGACCTCGGCGAAGTCACCCATGATGGTGTCGGCGAACGCCGCACGCAGCGCGACGAATGGCGCGTTTCGATCCCGAGCTGGCGCGACGATCTTGATCGGCCCATCGACCTCGTCGAAGAAATCCTCCGCGTCTATGGCACCGAGCGCATTCCGCCCATGCCTGTCTCGGTGCCAGGCTTGGTCAGTGACGATGATCCCGTCGTCCTCTTCAACCGCCGGGTCACGGACTATCTCGTCGGCCATGACTTCCACGAGTGTGTGAACTATACGCTGCGTCCCGGATCGGAACTCAAGACTTGGGTGTCCGAAACTGCGGCCGCCGAACTCGCGCTCCAAAATCCTTTCGTCGAAGACCAATCGCACCTCCGCCCCACGCTCATCATGGGCCTGCTCGCGACGCTCAAGCTGAATCAGTCCCGCGGCGTCGCCGTCTCGCGTCTCTGCGAAACCGGTCGCGTCTTCATCGAGCGCAACGGCCAGAACCTCGAATGCGCCGCCGTCGGCTTCGTCATCGCCGAGGACGGCGCGCGCCATTGGCGTCAACGCGAGGCCGTCGATTTCTACGGCGTGAAACATCACGTCATGGCGCTCGGCGCCATGGCGGGCCTTGACCTCGCCCGTCAACCGCTCGCACCCGTCAACGGCCCATTCTACGGCTGGCAGGAAGGTCAGTCCGCCTCCGCTGGGGAAATGCAACACGGCTGGACCGCCCGCTTCGGGCTCCTGAGTTTGGCTATGGCCAAAGCCCATGGCGTCGAGGGCAAGGTTTACGCCG
>JACMRG010000128.1 GCA_014376585.1 Opitutaceae bacterium
ACCGCCGCCGCGGAGAGTGTTGCTGAGGGTATCGGCGAAGCTGTTCGAGGAGCTTTTATAGCCCGTGGTGTTCAGGTTGGCGATGTTGTTGCCGATGACTTCGAGGCCCTTGCTGAATGTTTTCAGAGCGCTGATGCCGGAGGTGAGTGTGCCGATGAGTGCCATGGAGGTGGAGGTGGTTGATGGTTAAGCGGGGACGTTTTTAGGAAGGGGTGGCTACGGTGGTAACGGGCGCGGCTTTGGGGGCGACGCGCACCACGGAAGAAATGGCGTAAGTGTAGTTGCCGATGACGAGGCGGGGCCCGCCGTCGCTGACCTCGACGCCCGTGGCTTCACCAATGACGGTGCCGCCTTTGCCGTCGCCGACGGTGACGTTGCGGCCGAGATAGCTGTTGGCCGTGGCGACGTCCTGCTTGGCGTTCATCGCGGTGATTTGTGAGAGCAGCGACGAAGATTGCTCGAGCGAGGTGAACTGCGCCATCTGCGCGATGAAAGCGGTGTCGTCCATGGGCTTCATGGGGTCCTGCGTCTGGAACTGTTTCGCGAGAAGCTTGAGAAAATCGTTCTGCCCGAGCGCGGAGGCCTTGGACGCGGGGGCGGTCGTCGCGGAGTTGCTCGTAATCGCGGCCGAGCTGCCGGTGGTGGTCGATGAAACTTGCATGGTAATTTAAGCGAAGGCGTGGAGATGAAGAGTCGTGGCGGGAGCCGAGCGAGCCGGCAGGGCGGGAACACCGGCGGCGCCGGCGGGCGAACTGGAACCGAGCCGACTGCGCGTCGTGCCCGGGAGCACAAATTCCGCGCTCGGACGCGCGTGTTGATCGCGGGCTTGGGAGGATTGCTCACCGGAGAAGGCCGCGCCGGCCTCGGCGCCCGAGCGGTCGCCCGCTGCGAACACGGGAGCCGCGAGGCGGAGCGAATGATCGGCTGGCAGCGAGTTCGTCGACTGCCACTCTTGGGCGAGGGCTGTGCGCAGTTCGGGCGAATCCGTGCGGAACGTGGCGTGAACCGCCCCGCCCCGCACTTCGACGCGGACATCGAGGTCCGCGCCACCGACAGAAAATTTTAGATTTATAAAGGACGAGGTGACCGAGGTGAGGCGCTCGGTGGAGGCCAACACCGCATCCACGGCCCGGTGCGCCGCGGCGGTGATCTCGGCCGTGGTGGAGGGAGCCGCAGATGGCGTCGACGCGGGAGGATCCCTCGGGGCGGCGGCGAGGCTCACGTCCGACTCAGCCGATGAAGCGGCAAGAGAACGATGACGAGAAGGCGCGGCTGACATGGTTGCGGATGATTTAGCAACGTCGATGCCAAGGCTTGTCGGTGCTTCCGCAACCTCCTCATCAACTGATTTTAGAAAGTTTTTATCTTCCTCGCCCGACGGCAAATTTACCGACGTGGAAATTTCCGAGCGCATGGCGGCAAATTTTTCCGCCCGCGACGAAAGGCGCGGCATTGAGCGATTTTCCGCGGGTGTTGCGGCAGCTACCTCGACGGATGTTTCGCCGCTGACTTCAACGGGGAGCGCGGGCGCAACGCCGACCGAATTGGCGATGGCAGGTGTGACGGAGAATTCCGTGGGGCGATTGACCGCGCCGGGATTGAGCGCGACGACCACGGGCACCGGCAAATGAGGTGCCGACTCAGGTGAGGAATAAAACGGAAGCGCCGGCGACCGGGGTTCGGGCGAAAAGGGGGTGAGCGTGGGTCGTGATTCCGGCGAAGTCTCGCTGCCGATACGCGACTCAACAGGGGAGGCGACGCGGGTGTTGAAACTTGAGTTACGGCCAACCTGAACAAGGGCGGACTGAACCGGAGCTGCCGGGACGGCCGCGATGGTCGAAACGTCAGGCAACACCACCGCAGCGGATAAGTTAGCCGGCGCACCGGCGGGCGCCGCGTTCGCTGGGCGAGCAGCGGGCAGGAGCCACGGACTCCGCGCCGCAGGCGGACGGGGTGGGATTTCACCGGCTACGTTCAAGTCGGTCACTTCGTCGGAGAGGACAGGTGCCGGGGAGTTGGGCGTGAGGTCGGAGGGCGGCGTGATCGCGAGGTCCGTGGACAAAGCCGCAGGCAAGGGCGCCAGAGTGAGCGGGACTACGGCGGGAATTTTTTCAGCGGGCGATGTTTCGGCACGCGGAAGGGCGCGGGCCGAGCGAACGGTGGGCGCCGGGGAAGACAGCGCGCGGCTGGGGCGTGCAGCGGCCGGGGTCGGAATGGGGGGGCGCGGTTCGTTCGTGGCGGGATCGGACGTAACGGGCTCATCTGCCGGCGGCACCGGGGTCGGCGTAAAGTTTACGGCTCCGGAGC
>JACMRG010000129.1 GCA_014376585.1 Opitutaceae bacterium
CGCCCCCCCCAGTCCCGGGGCCGAGGCCACCAACCCCTCTCCCACCCCCCCCGCGTCCTCCGGCGCGGCCACCCCCAGGTCCCCCTACTCCTTCCGCACGTTCGTCTCGCTCCGCCTTGAGGGCGCCAGCTTCACCCGCAAGGTCCCGGGCGAGTTGGAACGCAACGCCCGCCGCGGGCTACAGATCGGCAAAGGCGGCAAGAACTACTACATGGCCAGCGTGAATCCGGTCTACAAAGTCGCCCCCAATGTCTCGCTCTACGCCTCCGGCGTCTACGGCACCGCGCTCACCCCGACCCAGGGCGGCAACGTCAACTCCGAGGCCAACTTCGGCGAGACCGGTCTGGTCGAAGGTGGTGTCAAGGTGTCCCTTATCGACAACACCCTATTTGCCGGCCTTTCCGTCTTCGATTCGACCCGCCGTCGCTTCAACAACTTCTCCAACGCCCAAGACGGTCTCCGGTCCAAGGGTGTTGAGTTCGAATCCACCTGGATGGCCACCAAGAGCCTCTCGTTCATCGCCAACTTCGGCGTGAAAGAAACCCAACTCATCACCCGCCCCGGCTTCCGCTTCGGCGCCACGCAGGACTACTATCTCCCGTTGGTCGCAGGCGGTCTCTACGTCGATTTCGGCGACGGCAACGGTCTCATCGCGAAAAACAACCCGAAGGGCCTCTTCGCCGGCTCACCTCAGGGTTCGGCGAATCTGATCGTCAGCTACGACCTCGGCAACGGCTTCGAGGTCTCTGGCGGTCCCCGCATCCGCGGGAGCTACTACCACAACTACGAACGCACCATTAGCATGCCCTCGACGATCATCTGGAACGGCAACGTCTCCTACCGTCGCGGCCCAATCCAAGTGATGCTCGAGCTCACTAACATCACCAGCGAAGACTACTTCAACGGCTCCGACCCGATCTTCGCCGCCAATACCATCATCACCAAAGGCCAGCCCATCGAGGCTAAGCTGAACTTCACCTACAAATTCTAAGCCGCTTCGCGGCTGACGGATGAACGGGGCGGCGGGAATTTTCCCGCCGCCTTTTTTTTACTGCGACCGGCCGCTTCCGCCGCGCACCGTTTCCCTTCTTCGCATGCTTCATCGTCTCCTCGCCGCCCTGCTCGCGCTCAGTTCCTCCTCAGCACTTCGGGCCGCCGAGACGCCCACGCTCACGCCCGTCACCTACTACGCCGATTGGTTTCCCGGTGCCCAGTTCGCCGGCGTGTATGTCGCCATCGAGCGCGGCTACTACCGCGACGCCGGACTCGACGTCACCCTCGTCCCTTTTGCCTACGGCCAAAAAACCACCGCCCTCCTCGACGCCCAACCCGAAACCTGCGGAGTCGCCACCAGCGAAGGCTACATCTTTCTCCAAAAACGCGCCGCCGGTGCCGATCTGAAAGCCCTCGGCGCCGTCCTCCAGCGCGCCCCCGCCGGCTTCATGTCGCTCCGCACCACCGGGCATTACCTCCGCCCGCGATTTCGCCGGCAAAACCATCGGCGTCCACAAATTCGCCGATCCGCTCTACCGCTGGTTCCTCCGCCACGCCGGCGTCGCCGAGTCCGCCGCCACCATGCGCTTCGTCGGTGACGATCTCACGCAGCTCACCCGCGGCGAACTCGCCGCCATGCAGGGCTTCGCCACCGAGGAATTCGTGAAACTCCGCCGCCTCGTCGGCGCCGAGGCCCGCTTCCTCTCCTTCGCCGAACTCGGTTTCGATTCCTACTCCCAACTCATTTATACGACCGCCCCGCAGCTCGCCCGCCATCGTGAGACCCTCCGCCGCTTTCTTGCCGCCACCCGTCTGGGCTGGCTTACCGCCCTCCCCCAACCCGAGACCGCCCTCGCCGCCTCTCGCCCCTATCTCGATCCTGCGACCTACGACGAATCGTTCCAGCCGCCTGCCTCATCGCGTTGCGCGACTACGTTACCCCAGACCATCAGCTTCCCTTGGCCCCGCTCGACGCCGCCAAGCTCACGCGCTTGGAAAAAATCTGTGTCGATATCGGCCTTTTCAAAACCGCCGAGCCCGTCGCGAACTTCATCGTCGATCTCGAAAAACCATAGGCGGCGATTCTGATGGCGGTGCGTCCATCGCGCCGTAAATTCACCGGCATGTCAGGTCCCGCCTTTTCCGCCAAAACCTCACCCGCTGAATCCGATTCCGAGTTCGAGCCCTCTCCGCTCCCCGAGCCGCCGGCTCCGCGTGCGCCCATCGACCGCTCCACGTGGGCAAAGCCATGGGCACAGCTCAAATACTTCACGTTCCAGCCCGCGATCTTCCCGCGTCTCCTCGGCCACGTCTCGCCCGATGCCCGCCCCGGTGACTTCGTCAACGTTTACGACAAGAACGGCAACCTCACGGGCGGCGGCCTCTTCAATCCCCGCGCCAAAATCCCGCTCCGCGTCGTCTGCCACTCGACCACGCCCATCGATGAATCCTATTTCGAGACCGCGATTCGCCGCGCCGTGGCCCTTCGCCGCGACCTTTTCAAACTCGATGAGACCACCGACGCCTATCGCCTGATCGGTTCCGACGGCGACGGTCTCAGCGGGCTTATGATTGACCGCTACGGCGATACCTTGCTCTGCGAGGTTTACTCCCTCGGCATCGCCGAACGCCTGCTCGGTTGGCTCCCGCTCATCCACGAACTCGCGGGCACCAAATTTGCCCGCGTCCACGTCGATCATGACCTCGGCTCGCTCGAAGGCATCAAGCCCTCCTGGTTCAACGAGACCAACGCGGCCGCACCGACCAAGGTTAAAATCCGCGAGCACGGCATTCGCTACGAGGTCGATTTTGCCGAGGGCCACAAAACCGGTTTTTTCTGCGACCAGCGTGAAAATCGCCGCGCCGTGGCCCGTTTCACCCAAGGCGCCCGCGTCTTGGATCTCTGCTGCTACACCGGCGGTTTTTCGCTCAACGCCAAGATCACGGGCGGCGCCGAGGACGTGACCTGCGTCGATCTCGACGAAGCCGCGCTCGCGCAGGCCAAGCGCAACGCCAACCTCAATCAGGCGCGCCTGAAATTTGTCCACGCCGACGCCTTCGCCTACGCCCGCCAGATGCAGCAAAACGGAGAAAAATGGGACGTCGTCGTCCTGGATCCGCCGAAGTTCATCTTCACCCGCGACGCCGCCGGCAATTGGGAAGGCCGTCAAAAATACGAGGATCTCAATCTCCTCGCCATCTCCCTTGTGAAACCCGGCGGGATCTTTGTCACGTGCTCGTGCTCCGGCCTGCTCTCGCTGGAAGACTTCGAGGCGCACGTCATCAAAGCCGCGCACCGCCAACAGCGGCGTCTGCAATTTTTCGACCGCACCGGCGCGGGTGTGGATCACCCGGTTTACTCGAACTGTCTCGATAGCCGCTATCTGAAGGTGTTCTGGGCGAGGGTCGTCTAAACTCAACCGAGCGCCTTGCGGCCCTTGGCCCCGCGCTTCCGGCGCTATCGAAAGCCTGCGTCCAGCGTCCGACGAAGCAGGCCCGCGGCAAACCCGGTTGGGGGTGGACAAGCGCTGACGCAGACCGGCATTGTTGCTGGTGTGGGCACCCTGAGTCACCTGTTCGATCAGAATAAATCCTGGGCCGAAGCGATTAAGCTGCGCGACCCGGAGTTTTTCCAAAAACTCTCGCGCCAGCAGAACCCCGAGCACCTTTGGATCGGTTGTTCGGACAGCCGCGTGCCAGCCAACGAGATCATCGGCCTGCTGCCCGGCGAAGTCTTTGTTCACCGCAATATCGCCAACGTCGTCGTCCACACCGATCTGAATTGTCTCTCCGTCATCCAGTTCGCCGTCGATGTCCTGAAAGTGAAACACATCATGGTGGTGGGTCACTACGGCTGTAGCGGTGTCCGCACCGTGCTCCGCTGCGAGCGCGTCGGGCTCGCCGACAACTGGCTCCGCCACGTGCAGGATGTGCGCGAGAAACACGCTTGCCGTCTGCACACCCTCCCCAACGAGACCGCGAAGCACGACCGGCTCTGCGAACTCAACGTCATCGAACAAGTCGCCAATGTCTGCCAGACCACGATTGTCCAGGACGCGTGGGCCCGCGGGCAGGATCTGACGGTCCACGGCTGGATCTACGGCTTGAAGGATGGCCGGCTGCGCGATCTCCAGGCGAGCGTGGCTACCCACAGCGCCCTCGCCGCCGCCCAAGCCGCCGCCCTCGCCGCGCTCTGAACGAACGCCGGAGGCCGGATCGTATCTCCTCAGCCGCATTTCGTTTCGCAAGCCCTGCCTCTAGTGGAGCCCGTCTCTCAACCGCCGGCCACTCCGGCCATCCGCGGCACGGCCGTGATCGGAGGCCAAGGTCGAGGGGGGGCTGACCCGCCTGCTCTTCCGCTCGGCCGGCTTCGGCCTTTTTTCTAACTTTGTGCTCGCCGCCGTCCCCGTCGCCGGCCTTTGGACTGATTTCCCCGCCCGCACCCACCTGCTGTGGCTCGGGGCGGTGATCGTCGTCTCGCTCCTCCGGCTGGCGCTCAACGTCGGCTTTGCGCGGCGGTCTCGCACCGACGCCGAACTCCCCCGCTGGCGGGAGGCTTTCACCTTGGGAGTTTTACTCGCCGGTATCCTGTGGAGAGCCGCCGGTTGGTTCTTTCTAGACACTCCGGCCGCGCTGCCGCGCTGCCTCGTGATGTTCATCATCGGCGGCCTCAACGCCGGCGCCGCCCGTTCACTCGCGGCCGTCAAATCGTGTCACATCGCCTATGTCCTGACGACCCTCACCCCGGTCTTCATCCTCAGGTTAACCCCGCCCGAGGCCGGCATGTGGACACTCTCATTCTGCACTGTCACCTACGCGCTTTTCCTGCTGAACACGACGTGGCTGCATCATACCGATCTGCGCAAATGCTACGGCGCATTTTTCGAGAGCGAGGAACTGCTCGTCAGCCCGCGTTCCGCCCAGCTCCGCGCCGAGGAAGCGAGCGCCGCCAAGAGTTCCTTCCTCGCGACCATAAACCATGAAATCCGGACGCCCATGAACGGCGTGATCGGCATGCTCCGACTCCTGCGCGACTCCACGCTTGCCGCCGAGCAGCGCGAGCAGGTCAATGCGGCCTCGGGCTCCGCCCACAGCCTGCTCTGACTGCTCAACGACATTCTTGATCTGTCCCGCCTTGAGAGCGGGCGACTTGAATTCGAGGCGATCACTTTTTCCATCGCCGGGGCTACCGAAGAATCCGTCGCGCTGATGCTGGCACGCGCGGAAGAAAAAAATCTCACGATGCAACTGCACGTGACGCCGGATCTGCCGGCGACGGTTTCCGGCGACCCCGGCCGCTTGAAACAAGTGCTTTTCAACCTCATCGGCAACGCGGTGAAATTCACCGGGACGGGCGGTGTCGATGTCAGCCTGGAACTCGTGTCGCGCCTGACAGAAACCGCCGTTTTCCGCTTCAAAATCCGCGACACGGGAATCGGCATAGATGCCGATTCTCAGGGCAAACTCTTCAATAAATTCACCCAAGCCGACAATTCGACGAGGCGCCGCTACGGCGGCTCCGGACTCGCAATCTCCCGGGGACTCGTGCGCAAGATGGGCGGCGAGATCAGCGTCACGAGCGAATTGAATCGCGGCTCGGAATTTGCATTTGAAGTCGTGCTGCCCCTCGTCGACGCCCCTTGAACTGACGGGCTTCATCGCATCGCAGCCACTCGCTGAACTCCGCGGCGGGGCCCGCGTGTTGGATGACGACCCGGTAGATATCCGCGCGATCAACAGGCAGCCTCGTCGTCTCGGTCTGGAACCGAATGGGCGCGGGAAGCACCCACAAAAAAGCCCGCGGCCTGAAAGCCCGGGCTGAAATATTTCGCCGAAAGTAGCGGCGGGGCGGAACGACTTAGCTGCGACCGAGGTAGCTGCCGTCTTCCGTGCTGACCTTGATGATCTCGCCTTCCTTGATGAAAAGCGGGACCTGAACCACGAGGCCCGTCTCAAGCGTGGCGGGTTTCTGGACGTTGCTGGCGGTATCGCCTTTGATCCCGTCGGAACTTTGCACGACCTTCAACGCCACGGTGGACGGCAGCTCGATCGAAAGCGGCTTTTCGTCGACGAAGAGGACATCCACCTTGCCGCCCGTGGTCAGATAGTTCTTGGCCTCGCCGAGAATCTCGGCGCTGAGTTCGATCTGCTCGTAGGTCTCGGGATCGATGAAAGCGAAGGCGTCGCGGTCGGCGTAGCTGAATTCGAGCATCTTCTTCTCGGTCGGGAGCACCTCGATGGATTCGGTCGAGGCGAAACGCTGGTCGAGGGCTTTCCCGTAGCGAAGATTGCGCATCTTGATCTGCACGAAGGCGCGCAGATTGCCCGGCGTGCGGTGCTGCGTCTCCATCACGAGGTGGGGTTCACCGTTGAACTTGATGACTTGGCCTCGGCGGATGTCGTTGGCTGCGGGCATGACGTGGAGTGCTTGAGATTGGAGGTTGCGAGTTGAGAAAGGGTGAGGGTTTAAGGTGCGGGCTTTCGCACTGTCAAGGCCGGCATCTCCGCGCTTGCGCTCGGCGGCGGGCGTGGGCGACATGACTTCGATTAACTCCATGAAGCAAAGAACCCTCGCCCGCGAAGTGTCCATTCAGGGCAGTGCCCTGCACAGCGGCGAAGCCGTCACTCTCACGCTCAAGCCCGCCCCCGCCGACCACGGCTACGTTTTCAAACGCATCGACCTCAGCGGCGCTCCCGAAATCCGCCCGCGTTCCGACTTGGTCACCGATCTTGTGCGCGCCACGACCATCCAGTCGGGTCACGCCAAAATCCAGACGGTCGAGCACGTTCTCAGCGCCCTCAGCGGTTGCGGCATCGACAACGTCATCGTCGAGATGAACGCCTCTGAACCGCCGATCCTCGATGGCTCGGCCAAGCCCTACGTCGATCTCATCATGAGCGGCGACCCCACCGAGCAGGCTAAGGACCGCGAGTATTTCACCCTCGATGCGGCCGTGTCTGTGACCAAGGGCCAGTCCTCGATCATCGCGCTCCCCTGCGATGAACTCAGAATCTCCTGCACCTCCGCCGACGACCGCGGCATTCACACGCAGCATCTTTCTCTCACGATTGATCCAGATGTTTATATGACGCAGATCGCCGCGGCGCGGACGTTCACGATCTACGAAGACATCGAGGAACTCCTGAAGCTCGGCAAAATCAAAGGCGGTTCGCTCGACTGCGCCGTCGTGATCCGCGGCGACAAGATCATCTCCAAAGAAGGCCTGCGTTTTAAAGACGAGTTCGTCCGCCACAAGATCCTCGATATCATCGGCGACATCACGCTGCTGGGCTTGCCGCTAAAGGCTCACATCATCGCGACCCGCCCCGGACACGCGATCAACGCTGAACTCACCAAGGCTCTTACCGAGAAACTACTCGAACGAAAAAAAGGCCCTAAGAAAAAGCCCCGTCCCGCCATGGTGATGCCCGACGAGACCGCCCTCGATGTGCGTCGGATCCTCGATACCCTGCCGCACCGTTATCCCTTCCTCATGATCGACCGCGTGGTTGAGTTCGTCGGCGACGACGCCCTCGTCGCGATCAAGAATGTCAGCATCAACGAACCTTATTTCCAGGGACATTTTCCGGGAAATCCCGTGATGCCTGGCGTGCTCCAGCTCGAAGCCATGGCGCAGGCTGCGGGCGTCCTTATGCTCCGCCGCGGCTCCAGCGAGGGAAAAACCTCGCTCTTCATGAGTGCCGACAAGGTCAAGTTCCGCAAACCGGTCCGCCCCGGCGACCAACTCATCCTCAACGCCAAGCTGACCAAGACGCGGGGCACCAAACTCGCGACCGCCGAAGTCATCTGCACCGTGGACGGACAGGTGGTGTCCTCCGGCGAACTGATGTTCGCCATCATCGATTCCAGCGAAGTCGATTGAGCAGAATATGGCCGCGCTGATTCATCCTACCGCCATCATCGAGTCTGGCGCCCGACTCGGCGCCGACGTCGAAGTCGGCGCCTACGGCTTCGTCGGGGCCGGCGTGCAACTCGGTGATGGCTCCCGCCTCCACCACCACGCCAGCGTCGAGGGCCACACGACGCTCGGCGCCGGCTGCGAAGTTTTCCCCTACGCCTGCATTGGCGGGAAAACCCAAGACCTCAAATTCAAGGGAGGCTCGCCCGGCCTGCGCATAGGCGAGAAGAACGTTTTTCGAGAATACGTCACGGTGCATGCCGCCACCTACGACGGCGACTTCACCGTCGTCGGCTCGCGCAACACCGTCCTCGCCTACAGCCACATCGCGCACGACTGCATCGTCGGCAACGACTGTGTCATGAGTAACGGCACGATGCTCGCGGGCCACGTCATCGTCGAAGACCACGTCATCATCGGCGGCTACGGCGGCGTTCATCAATTCTGCCGCCTCGGGGCCTATGCGGTGCTCTCCGCCACGGCGAAGCTGGTGCAGGACCTTCCGCCTTTTTTCATCGCCGACGGCACGCCCGCCGTGGTGCGCGCCTACAACAAGGTCGGTTTGGAACGCAACGGCCACACCGCCGAACAGCTTGACCGCGTGAAGCAGATCTTCCGCATTCTCTACCGCGACGGTCTCAACCGCACGCAGGCGCTCGAAAAACTCGCCACCCACGCGGCGGCCGCGACCGATGAATTTCAGCGTGTAATCACCTTCGCCCAAAAAAGCGAACGCGGCCTTACGCCCGGTCCATAAGCGGGGCGCCGCCGCCAGCCGGCTGCCCGCAATTTCATCCCGCGCTCGGGGCAGACTACTTCTTCTTGTAAACGGTCGCCGGATCGAAAACCGGCCGGCCCACCAACTCCAGCGTCAGGGACGACGAATCCTCGGCGTTGGCCCTCAGTGAGAGTTTACGGTAGAAACAGGATTTATAGCCATTGTGACAGGCGGCGCCACCGACGTTCTCAACCTTGAGTAAAACAACGTCTTGATCGCAGTCGACGCGCAGTTCTTTCACGAGTTGGCTGTTGCCGGACTCTTCGCCTTTGACCCAAAGTTTATTGCGTGAACGGCTCCAGTAACTCGCCTGGCCGGTTTTCAGCGTGAGTGCCAACGACTCGGCATTCATGAACGCGAACATGAGCACCTCGTTCGTCACGTGATCCGTGGTGATGCAGGGAATCAGCCCATCGGGCCCGAATTTAGGCTGCATCACGGTGCCCAGTTCGATCTCGGCGGAGGTTGTGCGGGCGGGGAAGACAAACGTGCTCATGGAATGGATGGATTCAGGTCGGATCGTTGAGTTTTCTCAGGTAGTCGAAGCTGTAAAGGCCCGTGCGATGACCATCACTGAACTCAAAGCGCAACGCGTAGTTGCCTACCTGCTCCCAGCTGAGAACTCGAACTCCGGGAAACTTCCGCGAACCGCCGCCACCGTATTGATTGCCCAAAACATCGCGTTCGCCCTGCGTTTCTGCGCTCGGTGACGCCGACCGCAAACGCTCCGGCTGGAAATACGACTCGGCACCGTCGCTCCAGCGAACCGCGACTTCGTCCCCGATCAATTGCACATCAACAGGTAAATACATGGCCATGGATTTAATCTTAGGGCCGCACCTGCTCATGAACACCTTCTTTTGATGCCCACGAAACCAAACTCCCATATCTTGAGTCGAAAATCTCGATTTAAGCTCTGAGAACCGGGCATATAAATCTTGCATCGCATCTCATTGACACCTTCGTTGCACCTGCGCCGATTACCTTTTGAAAATTACTATGAAAACACGTCACCTCGCTCTCGCTGCCGCACTCCTCTTGGCGATTCCAGCCGTTCACGCGCAAGCTGACATCGCTGCC
>JACMRG010000130.1 GCA_014376585.1 Opitutaceae bacterium
GTCCGCGCCCGCGTAGCTGCCCTCGCCGCCGCCGCCGCACTCATGCTCGCTTTCGGCGCATGGGCGCTCCTGCGCCCCGCCCCCGCCGCCGGCATCCGCTACGCCACCACCGCCGGCGGCTACCAACGCGTCATGCTCGCCGACGGCTCCGTGCTCGAACTCAACGGCGACACCGCCGCCGACGTCGCCTTCACGCCCACCGAGCGTCGGGTTCGCCTCGCGCGCGGCGAAGCCCATTTCACCGTCGCGAAAAATCCCGCGCGCCCGTTCTGGGTCGAAGCCGGCGGTGTCGCCGTGCGCGCCGTGGGCACCGCCTTCAACGTCCGCCTCGGCGCGCGCGACGTCGAGGTCCTCGTCACCGAGGGCAAAGTCTCCGTCTCCGGGGTGGAGCGCGTTGCCCCCAACACGCTTTCCACCGCCGCCGAATCAAACTCAACGCGTTGGGGACAACGCGTTCCATCCCCGGATACCTTCCTCACCGCCAACGAACGCGTGCTCCTGCCCTCCGTGCGCCCGGCGCCCCTCACGCCGCACGCGCCCGCGCCCAAGCTCGCACCGCTGGTGGAACACATCACGCCCGAGGCGGTGCGCGACGCCCTCTCCTGGCAGGGCCCGCGACTGGTGTTTGTCGATACGCCGCTCGCCGAGGCGGTCGCCCAGTTCAACCGCCGCAACACCCTCCAACTCGTTCTCGCCGACCGAGCCCTCGAGGCGTTGCCGGTCGCCGGCAGCTTTCGCCCCGAGAACGTCGAAGCCTTCGTCCGCCTGCTCGAGTCCGGCGGCGATGTGGCCGTGGAACGCGGTGATCCGTCACGCCTCGTGCTCCGTCGCGCAAAATAATTTCCCCCTGTTTTTCCGTTCCGCATAGCCCGTCCGTCCCCGTCGTCCGTCTGAATTCATGACAGGTTACCCCGACCTCGCGACCTCCCCGCCGCGCGCCTGTCATGGATGCCCCAAACCTTAACCCCGTTTCTCCTCCGCGTGTCCCACTCGGTTGATGCTTTGCGTCGAGTCGTCATTCTCCTCGCGCTCGCCGCGCTGGCGTCGGCCGCTTGGGCCGCCACGCCCGCCGCTAAGCGGCACTACGAACTCACCAGCGGCGATGCAGCGACGACGCTGCGGCAGTTCGTCGAACAATCCGGTGAGGAGATCATCTACGTCGTGCCCAGAGTGCGGGGCGTGAAAACCCATGCAGTCAAAGGATCATTTACCGCGCGTGAGGTTCTTGAGCGCATGCTGGCCAACTCGGTGCTCGTAGTCGTCCAGGATAAAAAGACCGGCGCGCTGATGATTCAGCCAGTCAACGCCGACACCCCCGGCCCCCCACCGGGCCCGCAACCCCACCCTCCGGCTCCTGCAGATAAACTCAACCCCACCAACCCACGAACCATGACCCCCAAAAAAACCTCCACCTGGCTGGCCAGCCTGTTCGCCATGGCCGCCGCGCTCGATCCGCTCTCCGCTCAATCTACCGCTGGCAACAAATCTAAACTAAGCGCGGAGGAAATCCGCCAACAGGCGCTCACCGAAAAAAATGCGACCGCGAAGAGCGAAGAGCAGACGGTCCCTGTCGTGTTATCTCCATTCGAAGTGGTCTCGGATAACCGCGGCTACCACGCCGGGAACACCATGTCTGGCACCCGCCTGAACTCGAAAATCGAGGATCTCGGCGCGTCGATCAGCGTCGTGACCAAGGAGCAGATGACTGACTTTGCGATGCTGGATTTTAACGACATCGCGAACTATGAGGCCGGCACCGAAGGCACCGGTAATTTCACCGACTATTCGTTCAATCGGAATGGCCAGCAGATCAGCAACGTCACGCTCAACCCGACTCAGGCCAACCGCCTGCGCGGCGTGGGTTCGGCCAATACGACCATCGGTAATTTTGAAACCAGCGGACGCGTGCCGATCGATCCGCTCAACACCGAATCCGTTGAAATCAGCCGCGGGCCCAACGCTGCCATCTTCGGCATCGGCACCGCGAGCGGCACCGTCAACACCGTGCCTACCTCCGCCAATCTTACGCGAAACAAGACTCAAATCACCACTCGCGGCGACTCCTTCGACGGCTATCGGCTGACGCTCGATATTAACCAAGTCCTGCTCCCCGAAAAACTCGCCATCCGCGGCAGCTACGCCCGGCAATACGATGGCTTCACGCTTAAGCCGTCGGGCACAAAAACCGACCGTTACAACGCCATGGCCCGCTACCGGCCGTTCAAGAACACGATGTTCACCGGGTCGTTCAACACCTACCGCCTCCAAGGCAACCGGCCCAATAGCAACACGCCCTCCGACCTGATCTCGGGTTGGCTCAGGCAGGGCTCTCCGACGTTCAACGCCACCAACTCCACGATCACCGTCAACGGCGTTACGCGTCCCCGAACAGCGGATGATATCACGGCCTACACCACATCGGGCACGCCCACCCAAATCTACGTCGATCAGAACGGCCTCGGCTATTGGGGCACGGGCCAGAGCACGCTCTCGAATACTCCCGCGACCGTCAGCCAAGTCGGGCGCCTGTATGATACCAATGCCGACCCCGACGCCCTCCGAAATCAACCGTTGTTCCAGCGCTTCGCTGCCGTGCACAACAAGGAGATTTACGACTGGTCCACGCAGAACATTGCGTTGCTCAATTCGACGAAGGACAAAGCGCGGTTTGCCACGGTGCTATTGGATCAGGTCGTGCTCGATACGCCCCGGCAGCTTCTGGCGTTTCAGGCGGGCTGGTTTCACGAAGACGGCCAGCGCTACGCGCGCAATCTTTTGGCCGGCGACACCCGCGGCGGTGCGGTTCTTGGTTTCATCATCGACGTCAACGAGGTCCGGCTGAACGGCACGCCGAACCCTTACTTCAGGCGCCCTTACATTCCGACCGCGCTGGCCTACGACAGCACCAGCGATATTGATCGCGATACCTACCGCGGCCAGGTCGCCTACAAACTTGACCTGACCAACGAAAAAAACGGGCTCCGTTGGCTCGGCCTTCACCAGGTGAGTGCTTACAACGAGTATAAGAAATTCAGCTCCCGCAATTTTTTTACCTCGGACAACATCACGTCCAAACACACTTGGCTGCCCGCAGGCACGCTTAACACCGCCGGCACGGGTGCCGCCGGAGCGAACGTCCGCTACTACGTCGGCGACTCGAAAGGCCAGAACATGGACTTCCTGCCGCAGCCCTACACCTATGGCCAATACACCTTGAACTATGGCAACGACGTAACCGGGTTCACCCAAGAGCCGGTGCAATTCGGCAAAGCCATCCTCAATTTCTCCGGCAGAAACAGCAATCAGCTGCGCATTCAGAAAGCTCAGGGCATCATTCTTCAAAGTCACCTTTTGCAGGATCGCATTGTAACCACTTTCGGCGAACGTCGCGATGAACTCTACACCCGGGCCGGCGGCCCGGTGCGCTATAATCTCGATGGCATCACCCTCGATCAACAAAGCTACGATTCGTGGGCCACCGGCGACTGGAAATTGGGCAAAGGCCCGACGCGGACGGCGGGCGTCGTCGTCAGACCGCTCCCTTGGTTCAACGTATTCTATAACCGATCCGACAGCTTCGTGCCCGAGAGCAAGGCCCAAGATCTTTTCCTGAAAATATTGCCCGACCCTTCGGGCAATGGATCGGACGCCGGTTTCGGTCTCAATCTGTTCGGCGGAAAGTTGTTCATCCGGGCCAATCAATACACCACCAAGCAGATCAACTCGCGCACCGGCAGCTCCGCTTCGTTGGGCGGTCGCATCCAGCGCATCGAGTTTAACGATGCCAGTGATCGCAACGGCCTGCCGCGCGACCTTTTCCGCTTACAAGCCAAAGCGAACGAATGGTTCATCGCCGAGGCCGCCGCCGCCGGCACGACGCTGACGGAAGCGCAGCTCGAAACGAAGGTGTCTAACCTCATGCAATTGCCCGTCGAGTATCTCCGGCCCTTCGCCAACAACGTAACCGCCACCAACGACGTCATCGCCAAGGGACGCGAAGTGGAGATCAACTACAACCCCACCACCACTTGGACGCTTCGGGCCAACGTCACGGAGCAGAAAGCTATCGATGCCAACATTTCGCCCGACATTGGAAACTGGCTAGCGCAACGCATTCCCGTATGGGAGAAGATTGTCGATCCGCTCTTGGAGACGCCTTGGTATACCACGAGCTACGGCACATCAGGCTCGGCAAAAACATTCGTAGACGGTCTTATCATCGCTCCGCTCAAGCTGGCGAAAGCGCTGGAAGGCAAAAGCCGTCCGCAAGTGCGCAAATATCGCGTGAATCTCAGCACCAACTACCGTTTGCAGGGATTCGATAATCCCATCGTCAAGCGCTTCAACGTCGGTGGCGCCCTCCGCTGGGAGGACAAAGGCGCGATCGGTTACTACGGCGTGCAACAACGGCCGAACATCGTGACCGAACTGGATACTAATCGTCCGATCTACGACGGCGCCCACACCTACGTTGATCTCCTCGTGGGATATCGCGCCCCGTTCTTTTCCAAAAAAATCATGGCCACCTGGCAGCTCAATATCCGCAACGTAAACGAAAGCGGTCGCCTGCAAAAGGTGGGCGCCAATCCCGACGGTTTGCCCACCGCCTACCGTATCGTGACCCCACGCCAGTTTATCCTGAGCGCAACCTTCGACCTCTAACTGCACTGCCGGGCTGCCCGAGCCCAGCCTCTTCGAATCGACCGATACCGTTCCGAATACGGCGGGGTTTGTCATCGCGGAGTTCTTCTAATCCTCCGCGATGAAAACCCCGTTTCCCCTCGGTCTTGCGTTTCTGATTTCATTATCCGCCCTTTCGGCGGCGGATCGTCCCATTCTGACCTTTGAGGCGGAAGCAGTGACAGGACCGCACGGTGCCTGGACGGCGAATCGGAGCACTCCGGACCATTGGAATCTCTGGAGCAACGACGCCGACGCCGCGAAGAAATGGTCGGGTGGCGTGGTCCTGCAATCGCCGCCTGTGCTCGTGGATCGCGCCTCTCCCGAAGCAGGCGCTCCCCCGCTCCATACTCACATCACCGGAATTCCCGCCGGTCGCTACGAGGTTACCCTCAAGATGTTTCGGACGCTCGGAGTTTCACGCGATGGCGGAAAAAATTGGGAGCGCTTGAGCAACGGCGACCTGGGCGAAGTTGTGATTACCGACGGCACGTTCGACCTGTGGGTGGACGACCGCTTCGCCGATCCGACCAATCCCGGCCCCGGTTACTACGACAACCTTCAGTTTACGCCCATCCTTCCCGTTGCGGCCAAGCCACGGGTGGAGGGCTTCGCCCGGGAGCGTGTCCGCGAACGGCTTGATCGTGGCCTCGTGGCGCTGCGGCGGTCCGCCACCGAGGTGAGACTGTCGTGGCGTCTGCTGGTTACCGATGAGGCCGACACTGCGTTTCATGTCTTGCGAACTGATGCGGCCGGGCACCAGCAACGCATCACCGCCAAGCCCATCACGACGACGAGCGATTTCACCGATAAGGCCGCGCTGCCGGGAGCTAGTTCCTACGCCGTGCTCGCCGTATCCAAGGGCGTGGAAGGATCCGCCTCACCCCCTGCGGCTGTGCTGGCTGGCGATCAACCGCAATCCTTCCTATCCATCGCCCTCGAGCCGGGCACTACGGTGCAGAAGGTGGGCATCGGTGATCTTGATGGCGATGGGCGTTACGATTACGTCCTCAAGACGCCACGCGACAGCATCGACCCTTACGTCTCCTTTTGGACAAAAAGCCCTGACACCTATCACTTGGAAGCGCGCTCGTCCGATGGTCGTCTGCTATGGAATAAGGATCTGGGTTGGTCCATCGAGCGCGGCATCTGGTATTCGCCGTTCATCGTATTCGATCTGGATGGCGACGGGAAGGCGGAGGTCATCGCCAAAACCGGCGAGGGCGATCCCCGCGATGTCGACGGCCGTGTGCAGTCGGGGCCCGAATGGGCGACAGTGTTCGAGGGCGCCACCGGCCGCGAGCTGGCGCGGGTGCCATGGCCGGCGAGCACGGTCGGCGGCGAGACCTTGGAATACAATTACGCGAATCGAAACCAGATCACCGTCGCCTACCTTGATGGCAAAACCCCTTGCCTCATCTTGGAGCGCGGGACCTACACCACCATCCAGGTTCACGCCTATCAATTTTACGGGGGCAAGCTCACCCCGGTATGGAAATGGACCAGCCTCGAGGAACGTCAGCCCAAACGTTGGCGCGGTCAGGGCGCGCACACGCTCCAAGCCCACGACGTGGACGGTGACGGCCGCGATGAGGTGGTGATCGGGTCCGCCGTCATCGACGACAACGGGGTCGGCCTCTGGAGCACCGGCCTCGGGCATCCGGACCATTGTTATGTGGGCAAGATCATGCCGGACCGCCCGGGTCTACAGATTTTCTACGGGATGGAAACCGCGCAACCGCAGGCTAACGGCCTCTGCATCGTCGATGCCGCCACCGGGAAAATTATATGGGGACTCGACGGTCCGACACGACACGTCCACGGCACCGGCTTCTGCGCGGATGTGGACGCGGCCCATCCGGGTCTCGAAGTTTACGGCTGCGACACCGATCTCACAAAACGCTTCGAACGCGGCTGGTTGCTCGACGCGCACGGCGGTGTGGTCACCAAGACCAACCAACTCGTCGAGCAACGACCGGTGTATTGGGACGCCGATGTTCAAAAGGAACTCATCGCCCGGCGTCGCATCACGAAATATGGTTCCACCGAAGTGCAACAAGAGATCGCGGGCACCGTTGTGTTGGTCGCCGATGTATGGGGTGATTGGCGCGAAGAAGTTTTCACCTCGCTCCCCGGAGAACTTCGCATCTACACGACCCCCATCCCCGCTACCGATCGGCGCGCGTGCCTGATGCAAGATCCCGTTTACCGCAACACGGTCGCCGCCGCCGCCCAAGGTTACCTCTACAACCCGATGCTCAGCTACCTGCCGGCAAAAAAGTGAGTTTTCGCCGCCGCATCGCGTCATGAAATTACTTCTCATTCGCACGCTCATCATCTTTTTGGCCAGGCTCGGCGCGCTCGCATACGCCGCGCCGCCGGTGCCAGCCGCGCCAGAGAAAACACCGCTCCGCGCTACCGTCGAATTTCAGCCGCGCGAAGGCTTGCCCAATTTCTCCGTCAAACTGGTCGCGGGCCATCCGGTCAAAATCGCCTACCTCGGCGGCGGCATCACCGCACAGGCGCGCTGGCGCATGCAAAGCCTGGCGTGGTTTCAAAAACGTTACCCGCAGGCCGTTATCACCGAGGTCAACGCCGCCATCGGCTGCACCGGTTCCGAACTGGGCGTCTATCGCGTCGCGCAGGACGCCCTCGCGGCAAAACCGGACCTGCTCTTCGTCGAGTTTGCCGTGAACGGCCACGCCGCCGATCCGACAGAAATCATCCGCCCCATGGAGCGCATCGGCCCCCTCGGCCGGCCGCGCCCTCATGCCCTCGGCGTGCCGCTCTTGGCCGATAATTTGGAAGGCGCCAAAATCATCCCCTTGGATCCCACTGCTCTCGCCGCCGCCGGCGCGGCCGCCCTCGACCCGGCCACCGACCAGCTAGCCACGAAATTCGCGCGGCAAGTGCCCGCTCTCTGGAAACTAGCTCCCGGCACCGCACTGCACCTGCGCTTCACCGGCACGCGCGCCGCCATCCACGATCTATTCGGCCCGGACTGCGGGGAACTCGAAGTGACGCTGGACGGAATTTCCCGCACGCTAAAGCGCTTCGACGGCTATTCCACCTATCACCGCCTCAGCCTTCGGCAGATCGGTGATCGCCTCGCGGACAAGGGGCACGAGGTCGTGATTGAAGTTCTTCCGACCGTCCTCGCCAAACGCTCCATCATTCTGAAAACGCGCTGTGCCGATCTGGACACGAATCCCACCAACTACATCGGCACCAACTGGTATGTCGGTGCCCTCCTCTTCGTCGGCTCCCATCCCTGATTCCTCACCGCTCCGCTATGACGCGCTTCCCGCTCACCCGACCGTTTCTAAACGCCCTTTTAGCTCATCTCGCGGCGTCGATCGCACTGGCCGCCGCGTCATTCCCCACGCCCTTCGACACCGGCAAGACCACACACCCCATCATGCCCCCATTGCAAGCGGCGGCCCGCATCGAGCTGCCGCCCGGCTTTCACGCGACGCTCTTCGCCGGAGAGCCCGAGGTGCGCCAGCCGATCGCGATGACGACGGATGCGCGCGGCCGACTTTGGGTCGCCGAAAATTACACCTACTCCGAACAAGGCGTCGGCTGGCACGCTACGTTGCGTGACCGCATTGTGATTTTCGAGGACACCAATCACAACGGCCGCTACGACAAGCGCACGATTTTTTGGGAAGGTGCGCAGCGGCTCACTAGCATCGAGGTCGGCCTTGGCGGCGTGTGGGCGCTCTGTTTGCCCGAACTGATCTTTATTCCCGATCGCAATGGCGACGATGTGCCCGACTCGGCGCCCGAGGTAGTGCTCGACGGCTTCGAGTTCGAGAAAGCGCAGCACACCGTCGCGAACGGCCTGCGTTGGGGGCCGGATGGCTGGCTTTACGGGCGCCAGGGCATCCTCGCGAAATCGCGCATCGGCGCGCCGGGCACGCCCGAGGCCCGGCGCACTCCCACGAACGTCGGCATCTGGCGCTATCACCCGCAACGGCGCACCTTCGAGCTTTTCGCCGAGGGCACGACCAATCCGTGGGGCATGGATTGGGACGCCCACGGGGAATTGTTTTTTATCAACACGGTCATCGGCCACCTCTGGCAGGCGATCCCCGGCGCGCACTACCGGCGGATGGTCGGTGATGATCCCAATCCGCACGTTTACGAATTGATCGAGCAACATGCCGACCACGTGCATTGGAGCACCGGCGAGATTTGGACCGATGTGCGTAAAGGCGTCACCGACTCCACGCTCGCAGCCGGCGGTGGCCACGCTCACACCGGCTTGCTCATTTATCAGGGCGGAGCCTGGCCGGCGGGTTGGAATGGAAAATTGCTCACCATCAATTTTCACGGCCGCCGCTTCAACGTGGAGCGACTCGAACGCGAAGGCAGCGCCTTCATCGGTCGTCGTGAACCGGATGCGTTTTTATTTCCCGACAAAAGTTTTCGCGGCCTCGATCTCGTCGCCGCACCCGACGGCGGCGTGTTTGTGAGCGATTGGAACGGCGACGGCGAATGTCACGATCACGACGGCGTGCTGCGCTCGACGGGCCGCATCTTCAAAATCAACTACGGCCAACCGACACTACGCCCGCCGGGCGATCTCGCGCAAC
>JACMRG010000131.1 GCA_014376585.1 Opitutaceae bacterium
CGATGCCGTCGCCGTCGGTGTCGCGCATCTGGTAGATCCGCTCGGTGGTCGTCGTGAGATCCTTCCAATCGATGGAGCCGTCGCCGTTGTTGTCTTTCAGCGAGCCGCGGGGCGCACGGGTTTTACCGGGGGCGAGAGCATCCTTATAGAAGGCCAACTTCGCCTCGACGCTGTCGAGACCGACGTCGTTGGCGACCCACTGCGGGAATTCGCGGATGTCGAGGTCGCCGACTTTGCGGCGCGTGGTGGCCGTTACATAGACGCGCCCCTGAGGATCAACGGCGACCGCGACGGGATCGGGGACGTTCAACGCGCCCGACCATTTTTGGAGCACCAGCTCATTTTTACCGAGCGCGGTCTGGGCGACCGCGAGCGGGGCGAGGACGGTAGCGATGAGTAGGGCGGCGAGCAGCCGCGCGGGGGAAACGACGGGGAGGGGCATGAAGAAGCGGGGGATTAAAAACAGGAATTATGCGCGGCCGGAAGCGAGCCGATTTTGCCCCACGCCAGCCTGGGGTGGCACAGGCTAGGCATATTTCACCCGCGTCAAGCGGGCTCCGGCAATGTCAGCCGCCGGCCGGCTTCGCCAGCGCCTGCTCGACGTGCTTTAGGACGTCGGTCCGTCCCGCCTTCGTTTTGGACGAGCTGATGAAATAAACGGGCGGCTCCGCACGCCATTCCGTGAGTTTCGCAAGAAACACCGCCACGTTGGCCTCGGTCTGCGTCGCCGACTGTTTGTCCGCCTTCGTGAAAATGAGGACAAAGCGCACGCGACATGTCCCCAGCCAACGGAGGAATTCCACGTCGATCTCCTGGGGCGGCAGCCGGGAATCAATGAGGACGAACACGCACCGCAGCGTCTCGCGATGCTCCAGATAATCGGCCACCGCCTCGTTAAAGCCGAAACGGTCCTTCTTCGAAGCGCTCGCGTAGCCGTAACCGGGCAGATCCACGAGGCACCATGAACCGTTCATGATGAAAAAATTAATCAGCTTCGTCTTGCCGGGCTTGTCGGAAACCATGGCGAGGTCGCGGCGCTCGGAAAGGAGGTTGATGAGCGAGGACTTCCCCACGTTGGACCGCCCGATGAACGCGAACTCGGGACGGTTCCAATTGGGGCACGATTTCAGGTCGGGCGAACTGACTTCGAAGACGGCGGATTTTATTTTCATGAATGCAAACGCCGGCCGGTGAGCCTGGGCGAAACGACAGCCTCTGCGAAAACCGCGCCCGCCTCTACTGCATAATTAAAATCCTTTCACCCCGGCCCCGGGCGCGAAGCTACCGCCCCAGCCCATCGCGCACCTGCGCCACCAGTTCGAACGAGCGCAGCCTCGCCGTGTGATCGTGGATCGCCGCTGTCACCATGAGTTCATCGACCCCCGTGCGTTTAAGGAAGGCCTCGATACCACGCTCGACCGTCGCGGGCGAACCGACCACCGCCTCGCGAAACGCGTGCTCCACGCCCGCCCGCTCCGGCGCGGACCAGAGTTCGTCCATGCTATCCACGTCCACCGGCGCCGGCAGCAGACCCGGCCGGCCGCGCCGCAGGTGAAGAAAATGCTGCTGAAGCGAGGTGAACAACCGCGCCGCCGCCGCATCGGTATCGGCCGCAAAAACGGGCAGCGCCGCGATCGCGTAGGGTTTTTCCAATGTCGCCGACGGCTGAAATTCACCGCGATACAAAGCCAGCGCCTCGTCCAAATTATCCGGCGCGAAGTGCGAAGCGAAAGCGAACGGCAGGCCCAGCGCCGCCGCGAGCTGCGCGCTGAACAGACTCGATCCCAGCAACCAAATCGGCACGCCCGACCCCGCGCCCGGCACAGCCTGCACCGCCTGCCCCGCGCGGGTAGGTTGAAAATAACCCTGCAGCTCCACCACATCTTGCGGAAAGGTGTCGGCACTCGTCGCGCCGCGGCGCAGCGCCCGCGACGTCACCTGATCCGTGCCTGGCGCCCGCCCGAGCCCGAGATCGATGCGCCCCGGAAAAAGCGCTTCCAACGTCCCGAACTGCTCCGCGATCACGAGCGGCGCGTGGTTCGGCAGCATGACTCCGCCGGAGCCCACGCGAATCGTCATCGTCCCCGCCGCCACATGCCCGATGACCACGGCTGTCGCCGCGCTCGCGATGCCCGGCATGTTGTGGTGTTCCGCCAGCCAGTAGCGACGGTAGCCCAACTTCTCGGCGTGCCGCGCGAGATCGAGGCTATGCTCCAGCGCGATGGAGGCCGAGGAACCCTGCGCGATGTTGGAAAGGTCGAGGACGGAAAACGGAACCATCGTCCACCATGCGCGGCTTCGCCGATTTTTCCAACCCGCCCTCGATTCGCAGGTGGACCGTGCGCTCCGCCGCGCGGCCAAGGCCGAACTGCGCCGCGGCCGCAGGAAGCGCGGTGACGTCTATCGGCCGCGCGCGAAGCGCCCGACCCACCGGCGGCGCCAGCCTCTCGGCGCGCCAGCCTTCACGGCGCCCGCGTTCCTCTCACTTGTGCTCCACCGGAATCTCCGCGCTCTTCTCGGGACTGACGCGCACGATCTGCGCCACCGCCGGCAAGACGTAGGGCTTGCCGTTCACGATCACGTTTTCGAGCCGGAGATTCTTCACGACACCGAGCGCGAAGTTGTCCCCGGCCAGCGTGAGCGCGAAGTTCTCCAACGTGAAATCCCGGATCGTGTCGCCGGAGTTGCAGAGCAACGAGCCCATCGTGCGGTAGCTGCCCGTGACATTCCGGATCGTGATGCGCTCCACCGTGCGGCTCGGCGCCGGGTGACCTTTAAGATCATAGAACTGCGTCCACGGCGCCACTTGGAGTATCCGACCGGTGCCGCTGATTTTGATACCGTCGATCGTGATGTCGGAATAGTGCTGCGGCGTATCGGGCCGGAGCTTGAGCGTGAGGAGATTCGTGCGCCCGGAGACCACGCAGTTGCGCACGTTCACATTGCGCACCCGCGTCGCTTCGCTACCGCAGGTCACCACGCCGTTGCCGTCACCGAACTCGCAGTTCTCGATCAAAATATTTTCCACCGGCGGGCTGTCGGTATCGCGATTTGCGAGCGGCCCCTTGCTGCCCTTCAACGCGATGTTGTCGTCGTTCACCGCGATGAAACAATTCCGCACCGTCACATTGCGGCTGCTGTCGATGTCGATGCCGTCAGTGCTCGGGGCGAGGACGTTCCCCGTCGTCGGCGAAGTGATACGCAATCCGTCGATGGTGACTCCGTCGCAGCGGTAAAGATGCAGATTCCAAAATCCCGAGTCTTGAAAGACGAGTCCCTCGACCCGCACATCCTGACAGCGATCGATAAACACCAGCCGCGGACGCTCCACCTCGAGATTGGTGCAACGCGGATTCTCCTTCCGCCGCTGCCAGAACGCCGCCCAGAACATGATGCCGTTACCGTCGAGTTTCCCTTTGCCCCCGATGCGCACGCGCTCGAGCTGCTGGGCGTTTACCAGCGCCATGCGCCACGGTTCGAAATGCCCCTCGATCCGCGTCTCGCGCTTCGGGTAGTCCTCAATGTTGTTCGAGCCGAGGAGCACCGCGCCCTCATTCAGGTAAAGCTCCACGCCCTGCTTGAGGAAAATGGATCCGCTGCGAAACGTGCCCTTGGGAATCTCGACCACGCCGCCGCCCGCAGCACTCGCGGCGTCGATAGCCTGCTGGATGGCGACGGTGTTGATCGTCTTCGCGTCCGCCACCGCCCCATAGGCCGAAACAGAAAAACGCTTGAGCGCCGGAGCATTCGCCTGCCCCCACGCGACCACCGGCGACATCAGGAGGAACGAAAGCGGCGAGCAGGCGAAAATGAAACGCATGAGTTGGGGAGGCATGGCGCGGATTTGAGTCCCGCCCACACCTGAGACTCAAACCCCGAGCCTCGATTCCCCGCCTCTAAGAATATGGGACAGTCTGAATTCATGGCCGAACTAGGTTCGGATTTGCGACCGGTCGCTCTCCGCCGAGCGCCGCGCACGACAACGCCGACAACCCGCAGCGCATCCCCGCGCGCGGCGACTGCGCCTTCCGTTCCGACACCTGCGACTCCATTAAGCTCAACGTCACGCACCCCGTGCCCGAATAGGGCGACCTGGCCGTCCGCTTCGCCCTTGAAAAAGACGCCGTCCTCCTCCCCGACGGCCAATGGGGTTGGCCCCCCCCCCGCCAGACCGAATTCCACCTCATCCGTCTTTAGCGTGCGGTTTCCGAAGTGGCTGCGGCATCCTGCCGCAGATTCCGGTGAACACCGATGTCCTCATCGGCTTTTCGATTTTGCCCCGCCTCATTCCCGCTCAGCCCCCGCATTTTCCTTGTCGGATTTCCCCGCCCTGCGGCGATAACAGAGAAACATGAGCGACCACGACCTGCTCCAGCGCTACGCCCGCACCGGCGACCAAGCCGCCTTCACCGAGCTCGTCGCCCGCCACCTCAACCTCGTCTATTCCGCCGCGCGCCGCCAAGTCTCCCCGTCGCAGCTCGCCGAAGACGTCACCCAATCCGTCTTCCTCGACCTCGCTCGCCGCGCCCGCGATTTCCCCTCCGGCCAGCCACTCGCCCCGTGGCTCCATGTCGTCACCCGTCGCACCGCCATCGACGCCCTCCGTCGCGAATCCCGCCGCCACGCCCGCGAACAAACCGCCCTGGAAATCGCCGCCATGCAAACGCCTGACTCGTCTTGGTCGCACGTCGAGCCGCTCCTCGATGAAGCCGTCGCCGCCCTACCCGATCCCGACCGCACCGCCATCGTCCTCCGTTTCTTTGAGAACAAAAATCTCCGCGAAATCGGCGCCGCCCTCGGCACCAACGAAGACGCCGCGCAAAAACGCGTGAGCCGCGCCCTCGACCAACTCCGCACCCTCCTCACACGCCGCGGCCTCACCCTCACCGCCGCCGGCCTCGCCACCGATCTCTCCGCCCACGCGATCCTCACCGCCCCCGTCCCCCTCGCCGCCACCATCTCCGCTTCCGTCGTCGCCACCCTCCCCGCCGCCGCCCTCCCCCGCGCGCAAATCCTCGCCATGACCACGCTCCAAAA
>JACMRG010000017.1 GCA_014376585.1 Opitutaceae bacterium
CCCCATCCCCCCCGCGCCCTCCCCTCCGCCGACAAATCCAAAAAAATCTTTCTCGCGAACAAAACCCCGCCCGCCGCCGGCATCTGGCCGCCCTCGCCCTACTGCCGCGCCGAAGACCGCTACTCCGAAACCTACCTCCGCGAAAACCTCGCCACCCGTTGCGCGAATCTCGGCGTCGAGAAACTTGATCTCCTCCAGCTCCACACGTGGACACGCGCGTGGAATCGCAACCCCACACCCTTCAAAATCCTCCGTGCCCTCCAACGCGAAGGGCGCATCGGCCTCATCGGCGTCTCCACGCCCGAGCAGGATCAGAACTCCGTCATCGATCTCATGCGCGGCGGCTGGATCGATTCCGTGCAAGTCATCTACAATCTCTTCGAACAAGAACCCGCCGCCGAACTCCTCGATGTCGCCAAGGAATGCGGCGTCGGCGTGATCGTGCGCGTCGCCTTCGACGAAGGCGTCCTCACCGGCAAATTCACCGCCGGCACGACCTTCGCCGCCGACGATTTCCGCGCCAAATATTTCGCAGGCGACCGCCTCGCCCGCGCCGTCGCCCACGCCGAAGAAATCCGCGGCGACCTCGCCGGCACCGGTTATACTATGCCCCAAGCCGCGCTGAAATTCGTTCTCTCCCACGCCGCCGTGTCCAACGTCATCCCCGGCATCCGCACGGTCAATCAAGCCGACCTCAACTGCGCCGTCAGCGACCTCCCCGCGATGCCCCCCGCCCTCCTAGAAAAACTCCACCGCCACAACTGGCGCCGTGGCGTCTGGTATGGCGGGAAGTAAAGCCTGAGCGCTGGGACCGAAATCCATGAGCACGATCCAACCGATTCACACCGACCTGTTCTATTCCAACGGGCGAGGCCCAGAACTAGTTGCTTTCCACTGGAAGCTGAATGGCGGTGTTCTTGAGGGCGCAGAATTCATGTTGCCTGACGCAACAAAGAAAGAAGACCTGCGCCACGTCCGTTTTTTGCGCCCCCAAGTTACCATGATCACGCCGGAGGAGGTAATCGATTATCGATCCATGTGTTCAGAGCTCATAACTTACCGCCCAGCAGCGATGTTTGACCTAGGACGATCTGATTGGCTCTCGAAATTCGCACCGCACCACCTCGGAAAATACCGGCATTTCCAGCTCTATTTCTACGATGAACTTTTGGACATCATCGCCGAGCGCGTCGCTTTTGGGTTCGGGTCTCTAAAAACCTAAAAGGAAAGAGCATCCGCTGATCACCGGCTCGCTACCCCCTTTCCCTTTGCCACCCGGCACGTAAATCGCTGATTACAGCCCATGCGTTTCCCCCTGTCCGCCGCCGCGCTGGCGCTCACTCTCGCGAGCACTTCCGGCTTCGCCCAACCTTACTCCACCAAGCCGCTCCCGACGGATAAATTCCGCCAGCTCGAAGAGCTGCTCCCCACGCCCAACGAGCAGCGCACCGCCTCCGGCGCGCCCGGCCACGCCTACTGGCAGCAGCGCGCCGACTACGTGATCGACGTCACCCTCGACGACGCCAAGCAGGCCATCACCGGCACCGCCACGATCACCTACCACAACGCCTCGCCCGACGCTCTCGCCTACCTCTGGCTCCAGCTCGACCCCAACGTATTCGCCCACACCTCCGACACCCGCCTCACCTCCGGCACCCCTCGCGCCACGCCCGGCGCCAACCCGCTCGACAAGTTTCCCTACGCCAGTCTCGACGCCCTCCTGCTCCAAGAGACCTACGGCAGCGACCTCAAGATCGCCAAAGTCACCGACGTCGCCGGCGCCGCCCTTCCCCATACCATCGTGAAGACCATGATGCGGGTGGACCTCCCCGCTCCCCTCGCCTCGGGCGCCGCCACCACCTTCAACATCGCGTGGTCCTACTTCATCAACAACGCCAAGCTCCTCGCGATGCGCACCGGCTACGAGTATTTCGAGAAGGACAAAAACTACATCTACGAAATCGCGCAGTGGTTCCCGCGCATGGCCGCCTACAACGATACCATGGGCTGGCAGCACAAACAGTATCTCGGCCGCGGCGAATTCACCCTCGAGTTCGGCGACTATCTCGTGCGTCTCACCGTCCCGAGTGACCACGTCGTCTCCGCCACCGGCGTCCTCCAAAATCCCGAGCAAGTCCTCACCCCCGCACAACGTGATCGCCTGAAAACCGCCGAGACCGCCAAGTCGCCCGTCTTCATCGTCACGCCCGCCGAAGCCAAGGCCGCCGAGGCCGGCAAACCCACCGGCACCAAGACCTGGGTCTTCAAGGCCGACAACGTCCGCGACTTTGCCTTCGCCTCCTCGCGCAAATTCATCTGGGACGCCATGGGCGCTCCCGCCCACGCCTCCCCCGACCCCAAGAAGCCCGTCATGGCGATGTCGTTCTACCCGAACGAGGGCGAACGGCTCTGGAGCAAATACTCCACGCAGGCCATCATCCAGACCCTTGATATTTATTCGAAGCATACCTTCGCCTATCCCTATCCCGTCGCCCAATCTATCAACGGCCCCATCGGCGGCATGGAATATCCGATGATCTGCTTCAACGGCCCGCGCCCCGACGAAGACGGCACCTACAGCAAGGCCACCAAATACGGTCTCATCTCCGTCGTCATCCACGAGGTCGGCCACAACTACTTCCCCATGATCGTCAACTCCGACGAGCGCCAGTGGACGTGGATGGACGAGGGTCTCAACTCCTTCTGCCAATTTCTCGCCGAGCAGGCGTGGGAAAAGGATTACCCGTCCCGCCGCGGCGAGCCGCGCGACCTGGTCGGCTACATGACCGGCGAGAATCAGGTGCCGATCATGACCAACAGCGAGTCCATCGCCCAGCTCGGGCCCAACGCCTACGGCAAGCCCGCCACCGCGCTCAATATCCTCCGCGAAACCGTCATGGGCCGCGAACTCTTCGACTACGCGTTCAAGACCTACGCGCAGCGCTGGGCCTTCAAGCGTCCCTACCCCGCCGACTTCTTTCGCACCATGGAAGACGCCAGCGGCATCGACCTCGATTGGTTCTGGCGCGGCTGGTTCTACACCAACGACCACGTCGACATATCCCTCGACGCCGTCCGCCAATACACCTTGGACAGCCGCGACCCCGCCATCGAAAAGCCCCGCACCAAAAAGGAAAAAGCCGACCGTCCGAAGACGCTTTCCTCGCTGCGCAACGCCGGGTCGCCCAAGCGCGTGGACACCTATCCCGAGCTAAAAGATTTCTACAACGACTACGACGACGCCACCGTCCTCCCCGGCGACAAAAAGAAATACGACGAACTCCTGAAGAGTCTCACCAAAGACAAGGTGAAGACCGATCTGCTCAAGACGCCGCGCAATTTCTACCTCGTCGATTTCAGCAACATCGGCGGCCTCGTCATGCCGATCATCCTCAAGATCGACTATGCCGACGGCACCACGGAGGAGATGCGCATCCCCGCCGAAATCTGGCGTGTGGACAACGCCAAGGCCTCCAAGCTCATCATGACCGCGAAAGAGATCAAAGGCATCCAAGTTGATCCGCATGAAGAGACCGCCGATGCCGACGTGGAAAACAACTTCTGGCCGCGCCGCGCCATCAAAAGCCGCTTTCAACTCTTCAAAGAGCCCAAAGAGTCCACGCCGATGAAAGAGCTCAAAGATGAGGCCGAGAAAGCGAATAAGCCCGCCGAGAAGAAATCCGACGAAACCAAGTGATCGATGTAGGGCGGGGTCGCCGGACCCCGCCTTTTTTTGCCTGAGTGCAGGTGGAGCGCGTTGTCCCCAACGCGCTTTTTAGGTTCCGCGTCCTCCATCATCCCCGTCTTGTCCCCGCCCCACCCTTCTCTATCGGTGTAGATCCACGGTGAAAAAAATCCGCCTGTCATCCTTCCGGTTTTCGCGTCTTTTTGCGTCTTTCGCGGGCAACCTCTCCGTCCTTCTTCTCTTTCTCACCCTCGCGTCCCTCGCCTCCGCTCACCCCATCCACACCAGCTACGCCGAAGCCGATTTCCGCCCCGAGACCGGTAAGCTCGAAGTCGCCCTCCGCGTTTACCCGGACGACCTCGAAGCCGCCCTCACCGCTCGCGCCGGCAAGAAAATTACCCTCGAGCACACTCGGCCGCCCGCCTTCGACGTGCTCCTCCTCGCCTACCTCCGCGCCACCTTTCTTCTGCGCACCGCTGACGGCACCACGCCCACGCTCCACCTCGTCGGCCGCGAACTGAAAGACCGCGACCAACACCTCTGGATCTACTTCGAATGTTCCCTCCCCGGCGGCCTCACCGGCGCCCGCCTCTCCCACCGCTTTCTCCCCGACGCCTTCCCCGAACAGCTCAACGCCCTCCGTCCCGCTAAAGACGCCACCACTCTGCTCTTTCTCAACGACACCGAGAAAGCTCTCGTCACCTCAAAATAATCCGACCGGTTTAGCGTCTTTTCGCGCCTTTCGCGGGCACATCTCGGTCCAGTCACTCTAGTCCCTCAGCTCACCCTATCCGCCATGTCCGCCGCCCTGCTCCTCGCCCCCGTCTTCCTGATTTTCGAGATCTGGCAGCTCTACATCGGCGAACGCTACCTCGGCATCAAACAGATTGCCCGCGGCGCCGATCCCCGCGACCTCGGCCTCGGCGAACTTACCGCCTTCTTTTGGAGCGGCAGTCTCATCCTTTACTGGCTCTGGATGTTGCTACTACTCACCTTTTCCCTCGGGCGCGTCCACGGCTTTTGCCTGCTGGCGATCATCGGCCTAGGCTTTGGCCTCCGCCGCAATTGCCGCCTCCCATGGGTCCTCGTCATCCTTACCGTCGAAGGCGCCATCCGCATCGGCCTTCTCTTCTCCCTTTGCGCACTCGCTTGGCGGCGACTTTAAAATATCTATAGGTGAGTGATTTGTGTAACCATAAGTCGCAGAATTCCGTTGATCGCCTGTTCCGCCCTCAACTCCGCGCGTTGCCCGATATAGGGGTTACACCCCATAAATCTCATCTGATTGCGTAATTCCACGGATGATGCCCGAGAGCATTCCTGATAGTCTGGGGGTAATACCTCATACGACCATGAAAATTCGCTCCCTCTTAGCCCTCTTCGTTTCCGCCGTAAGTCTCCTCCTCACCGCCTGCGGCACCACCGGTTCCACCGCCACCGTCGCTTCCGCTTCCGTCTCCGCCACTCTCATCTCCACGACCGCCCTCACCTCCGCCGGTGGCGACGTCCTCAGCGGCTCTTTTGGCCACGAAGCCGTCGGTGCCTCCCTGCTCAATCTCTCGCAAGGCGAGAAGGCCCGCCAAGCCCGCGCGCAGGCGGACTACGACTACCGCTCCTACGTCGTCTGGAAGGGCACCCAGAAATCCTGATCGTGGCCCGCGCCGTCGGCCGCCCCCCGTCCCGCTCGCCCCTCATGCAACCGTTCCATCGCATGGCCCTTGTCGGCCTGCTCGCGCTCACTTCGGTTCTGCGCGCCGTCCCGCCCGCCGCTGAAATCAAAAAAGTTTTCGACGCGCTCGACACCAGCCACAACGGCGCCGTGGGCCTCGCCGAGTGGGAACAGGCCTCCTTCACGCTCTTCAAGGCCGCCGACGCCAATCACGATAATTTTCTTACGCGTGACGAGATCGCCCCCGGCGCTATGTCCGCCGAGACCTTTCTCACCGCCGACACCGATCAGAACAACAAACTAAGTATCGGCGAATACATGAACCTCCGCCGCGCCATCTTTCGCGCGGCCGACATCAATCGCGACGACTACCTCGTCCTCTACGAATACGAGATCTTCCACCTCCTCGCCCAATACGGCTGGCACGACCGCAACCACAACGGCCGCCTCGATCCCTCCGAACTCAAGGCCGCCCTCACCCGCGCCTTCGAGCAACTCGATACCGACCACGACAAGATTCTCAGCCCCGCCGAGGGCGATTTCCTCTCCACCGAGCACCGTGCCGAAATGGAAAAAGCCGGCGCCGGAAAAGTCACGGTGGACGCCTTCATCGCCGGTTACATGCACCTCCTCACCGGCTAAGCGCGGGTGAACAAATCCAAGGTAACCCCAATGCCGATCAGGCAAAGGGAACCACGAGAAGACAGGAGCGGCCGACGATGGCATATTGGAGAATTTTCTAGGCTAGGCCCCGCGGCGGCGAGCGGATGATAACGCCCAACTCCACCGCCGTGACCAACCGCAGCCCGCAAACGCGGCCTCGAAGCGCGGCGTCGGCTTGGGCCGCTGCGCAAGGATCGCGGGAGTGTTCGTCCCGCCCTACTCCGTGCCCTTGATCGCCAGCCGGGGCAAAAGCACCCGGGCCGCCGCGTGCGCTTGGCCTGCTCCATCTCACGGCCTTCCCTCTTTTTCCCTCAAAAAAGCTTTTTTTGCCTTCGCGACATGGCCTCAAGTCGGAATCCGCCTCCTCCCCCTCCGACCTTTCTCCGTGCCTCTGTGATGAAATGGATCGGGCGGCGAATCCCGGAGACCCAAAGCCTCCGAGCTCGAGTTCACGCCCATCCCGTGCACTCCACCCGTTTCAAATCCCGCCCCGCGCTCCCGAAACCCTTTCCGCCTTGAGCATCCGGTTTTGCCCGCGCACACATTTCCCGCAGCTGCGCACCACCCCCTTTTTCATGACGCCTTCCGACCCAACCGCCAAAAAACTCCCCCTCTGGATCTTCTTCCTCACCGACGCCGCCCTCCTCACCGCCGCCGCCTACCTCGCCCAACACGCCCCGCGCCCCCTGTCGACCCAGGCGATTTTCATCGTCGCCACCCTCGTGCTCGCCGGTGCCCTCGCCGCCCTCGTCCCGCTCGTCGCCCGCTACGAACGCCAGAAAAATGAAGCCCTCGACGACCGCCAACGCGCCCTCGAAGCCCTCGCCCTCACGCTGGGCACCGCCGCCGAGCAGATCAGTATCGCCACCGCCGGCCTCAACAAAATCGCCGACCGCACTCAACGGAACCTCAAACAAACCGAGCAACTCCCCGCCGCCCTTGGCGAAAAAGTCGCCGAAGTCACCGCCCGCCTCGCCGGCAGCGAAGCCGACGCCCTCGAAAAAGAACTCGCCGCCCTCCGCGCTTCCGAGAACGAGCGCCTCGCCGCCACCGCGGAAAAAATCGCCCAGTCCGCCGCTCAGCTCGGCCAATTCGCCGCCACCTCACACCAGCACCTCGCCGCCGCCCGCGAATCCTTGGCGCAACTCGGTTCCGCCTCCACCCAACACTTCGTTGAGCTCGACGCCGCCACCACCGCCGCCATCGCAAAAGCCCAGGCCGCCTCCGCCGAATCCCTCACCGTTGCCCACACCCGCGCCGCTACCGCCATGGACGAGAAACTCACCGCCAGCCTCGCCGCCATCGAAACCAAACTCGCCCACCTCACCACGCAACTCGGCGCCCAAGTCGAAACCGCCGCCACCACTCTCGACCTCAAACTCGCCGCCCTCGCCGCCTCCGCCGCCACCATCTCCGCCTTGAGTGTGGCCACGCCCGCACCCGCCGCGCCTTTAGCCGCCGAATCCGAATCCGATCCGTCTCTCAACCCTCCGCTCTCACCTCTCAGCTCTTCCCCCTCCGCCACCGCCGCGGAACCCCCGCACCGCGGTCGCAGGTCCCGTCGCGAAGAGCCGTTCGTCGAAGCCACGCCTACCGAACAACCCATTTTACCCAGCGAGGCGGCAACGACCTCCTCGGAATCCGCTCGCGCGGAACTTCCTCCCGCACCCGAAACACCCGCACACGAAACGCCCCCGCCCGATCCTCCCGCAATCAAGCTTCCGCCCACGGAAGTCCCCATCGCCTCCGCACCCGCTTCCGATCTAACAGAACCCGTCCCGGCAACCGCCGAAACCAGCCAAGAAATCATCGGTATCGCGCCCGTCACTGCCGCGCCCTTCTCCCTCGGCTCGCCCTTCACCTCCGCAGAATCCACCACGCCTGCACCACCGCCCGGCGCCGTCGCGGCTGCCGATGCGACTCCGGCCGCCGCTGAATCCGCGACGACCAGCGAGCCCGAAATCGCTCCCGCTGAAGCGCCCGCAGCCACCGAGACCACCACCACCGCCCCCGATCCCGCCAAAACCGAAGAGCCCAAAACTTCACGCAAACGCTTCAAGAAACCCAACGAGCTTCCCGCCGCACCGGCCGACCCCACCGAACCCGTCGCCGAGGCACCTGTCGTCGAAGTCGCAGAGTCCGAGCCCACACCCGCGCCCGTAGAAACCGAGACCCCTGCTTCCGTCGCCAGCGTCGAAGCTCCCGCCGTTCCTGAAACGCCAGCGCCCGAAGAGCCCGTCGCGGCTTCCACTCCGGTTGCCGAAGAACCCGCTCCCAGTCCCCCTACACCGGAAGAGCCGTTCGTCGCCACTAACTCGCCTGAAGAACCTGCTCCCGAACCCACGCCGGAACCAGTCGCCCCGGTGGAAACCACCGACGACGAATTCGTCCAATTCTCTCCCGACGAACTTCCCGCCGTCGCCTCCGCCCCCGCGGAGTTTAAACTCCACAGCCCTGACGCCACGGTCTCGTCGATGACCGCCGACGGCGCCAGCCGGCTGCTCGCGACCGCCTACATCGGCATCGGCAACCGCCTCTTCATCCGCGGCGCCGGCCCCGGCCTCTCGTGGGAAAAAGGCGTTCCGCTCCAATTCGTCTCCATCGGCAAATGGCGCTGGGAAACCGCCGACGCCGCGGCCGCCATCGTCTTCAAGCTCTACAAAAATGACTCCGTCGAATGCACGTCCCTCGGCGAACAATCCATCGCCCCCGGCCACCTCACGGAAGTCACGGCGGCCTTCTAGAAGCAGAAAGTAAGCTTTCGCGGAAATGAAACCAAGTCCGCCGGTCGCTTCACTCCTCCGCTGGCTGGGCTCTCTGTGCCTGGTTTTGGGCTCAGTCTATTTTTTACATCTGACCGCATACCATGTTTGGGCCGCAGGCGGGCCACCTTCTCCGCACCCCTCGTGGCATTTGAAATGGAGCGGGATTTTTCTGCTCCTCGCGATCACGTGTGCTGCGGTTTCGTTGGGTCTAGCCTTCGCACGAAGATTTTCCCGCCGCAAAAAAACTCAGTAATGCGGCGGCCGCTCATCCCGCATCTCCCCGCCCTCATCCCGCCCTGACCCGCCCCCCGCGCCGCCGTCCCCCGCACGCTCCCGCATCATCTTCAGTTCCGCGCGCACCCGCGCCAGCGTGTCGCTCAGCTCCAGCATCACCTTATCCTGCGCGGTTACATGCCGCTCAAGATACGCCACCTTCTCCTCCAGTCGCAGCGTCCGCTCCGCCATATCGTCCGCCGCCGATCCGCCGCTCATGATTTTTTGAGCACTCGCTCGGCCTTCATTTTGTCGATCTCGGGCTGCACCACGCGCGTCATGCAATCCGGGCACACGGAATGGCTGAATTCGCTGCCCGTGCGTTCGTTGATGTAGCCTTCCATCTGCTGCCAATAGTTTTGGTCATCGCGGATTTTTTTGCAGTAACTGCAGATCGGCAATAACTCCTCCAGCTGCCGCACTTGCGTCGCATAGCGCAGAATCCGCTCCGCCACACGCAACCGCATCCAGAGTTCCTCGAAGTTCATGGGCTTCGCCAAAAAATCGTCCACGCCTGCGTCCGCCGCCGCGATCCGGTTCGCCGAGTCCGCCGAGTTCGCCGTGATCAGAATAAAATACACATACTCCGCCTCCGGCCGCGCCCGCAGCCGCGTGCACAGCTCCAGTCCGCTCATCTGCGGCATCATCCAGTCGCTCACCACCACGCGCACCGGCTCCGCCTCCAACCGTTGCCACGCCTCCTGCCCATTCTTCGCCTCGATCACATCGTGACCCAGTTTCTGTAGCGCCTTGCGGAGCACCGCCCGGGCCACGGCATCGTCTTCAACGGCGAGGATTTTCACGCCCGAGAACTGGTTTGTTTTTTCCCAAGCGGCAATCGGCAAAACGTCCGCTTCACCTCTAATCGGCAGTTATGACAGGGAGCTTAGGCCATCACTCCAAAATCAGCAGCGCAGACGGGGGATGAGCTGCCTCGAAGGCAGAAACCTCACCCGCCCGTAACACCACGATCAAAACGCCACCGCGGCCCCGCTGCTAGAGCTATCGCGCATTTTTCCAAAGGTAGCGGCGCGACCTCCGGGCGCGCCGGGGTCGAAAGGCCTGCGTCGCGTCGGCGGCCCGCATCGCCCGCCGCTACCTGCCTCGGCAGAGGGCCCCGGAGTGCATGGCAGGCTCTAGCCGCCGCTCCTCCACCTGCCGCACGAGTGCCCGCAGCGTCAGCCCAATCATCAGAAATCTCGCGAAAAATTGCGCGGTCACAGCCGGGTGAATCCGGCCGCCGGCCCGAGGCCCTTCTCGAAAGTGTAGGTCTTCGACACCCCGCCGCCCGCGCCAGCGCCGCCTGCAACTCCGGCCGGTGGTGAAACACGAACTGCGCGTCCGCCAGCACCTGCTCGGACGCCGCCACGAAGTCCGCGCGCTTCACTCCGTAGAGTCGCGTCAACACCCACGCCGTTTCACACGGCACGATATCCGTCAGTAAAATCAGCTCGACGTCAGCCGCCGCCCCGGCCCACAGCCGGGCCACTTTCGCCGCCTGCAACGGATCGTCCTGCGTCGGGTGCCGGACGAGCAGATGGGTGTCGACCGCAATCACGCGCCGCCGCGCCGTGCCGCACCCTCGGCCGCCGCCTGCCGCACTTCCTCGAGCGTCGCCACTTTCCCGTTAACCTTTCCCGCCAAAACTCCCCGGCTCGAACCGACCGCCGGCACCGCCCGGCGAAACGCCACTTCCCCGGACCGATTGAAAACGAACACCACCCGCTCCCCCGCCTTGACCCCCAATTTGCGCCGCACCGCGACCGGGATTGTAACCTGCCCCTTGCTGGTGATTTTTGTGGTCATCTCCATGCCTTACTTTCACCCCCGAAGTAAGGAGTCGCGACCGCTAGCTTCCATTGATCCACCGCCATATTTACGGCACAAAACGACTTTCTGGGTCAACCCGATCACCAGACCCGGTTCCCTGTCAGTATCCGTGTCCATCCGTGTTCATCCGTGGTTAAAAAATCTGCTTCACCGCAACCCCCACGCCTTTCCCCGCAACCTTGCCCAGCATCACCCGACTAGCCCTACTCTTTCCCACCCCCAATGCCACGCCCCTTCCTTTTCCTCGCTGCCACCCTCCCGGCCTTCGTCGCCCCCGCCTTCGCCCGCGACTACCGCCTCACCCTCGTCGCGCCCAACGCCGACCTCGCCGGCCAAGTCGTCGCCTTCGCTCTTCCCGCCGACGCTCCCCGACCCGCCGCGCTCCGTAACTCCGCCGGCCAGCCCGTCGCCCTCCAAACCGACCCCGACGGCACCGCCCGTTTCATCGTCGCCACACAAAAATCGGGCGAGCCCCTCGCCTTCACGCTCACCACCCCTCCCACCGCCGCCCCTGCGGCGCCCTCCGCCTCCGACTCCGCATTCTCCACCGCACCCAAGCCCGCACCCGCCGGCGTCGCCATCGCCCCCGACGCCGAGCGCAACGGCGACCTACGTATCAGCGTCGCCGGCCAGCCCGCGCTGTTCTATCGCATCGATCACGACGCCGCCCCTCGCTCCGACATCAAGCCCGAGGTCCTGCGCGCCGGTTACATTCACCCGGTGTTTTCGCCCGCCGGCCACCTCGTCACCGACGACTATCCCTCCAACCACGTTCACCACCACGGCATCTGGGCGCCATGGACCAAGACTGGATTCCAAGGCCGTTCGCCCGACTTCTGGAACATGCAAAATAAAACCGGCTTCGAGGATCTCGTTGCCGTTGATCACACCTGGTCCGGCCCCGTCCACGGCGGCCTCGAAGCCCGCCTCCGCAGCGTCGATCTCTCCGCGCCCACGCCCGTCACTGCGCTCAACTCCACGTGGCAGCTCACCGTTTACGATGTGCCCGGCACCACCACGCCCGTCCGCATGTTCGACCTCACCGTCACCCACGCCGCCGCCACCACCGACGCCCTCCAACTCCCGCAATACCACTACGGCGGCTTCGGCCTGCGCGGCTCCGGCGCGTGGAACGGCCCCGGCACCGCCGCCCGCTTCCTCACGTCCGAAGGCATCACCGACCGAATAAAGGGCAACGACTCCCGCGCTCGCTGGTGCTACCTCGGCGGCGCCGTCAACCCCGCCGGCGGTCTGGCCGGCACCGCCGTCCTCGGCCACCCCGACAATTTCCGCGCCCCGCAGCCCGTGCGCGTGCATCCCAACATGCCGTATTTCTCTTTTGTGCCGCAGCAGCTCGGAGCCTTCGCCATCGAGCCGGGTAAGCCCTACGTCGCGCGCTTCCGTTTCATCGTGACCGACGGCGCGCCCGACGCCGCGTTTCTCGACGCCTGCTGGCGAGCCTATGCCGCGCCCGCCACGCCGACCCTCACCCCCCTCTGATTTTCCTTCTTCTCACCCCTCACGCCTCCAGCCTCACGCCGCCCATGTCTTCCGCCCCTCCCGCCCCGCCCAATAACAAGCGTCTCTTCGCCGTCCTCGCCGCCGCCTTCCTCGGCTGGATGTTCGACGGCATGGAGATGGGCCTCTTTCCGCTCATCGCCCGCCCCGCGCTGTTGCAGATGCAACAGGCCCACGGCCTCACGCTCAACGACGCCTTCGTCGCCCAGTGGATGGGCTACGCCACGGCCGCGTTCCTCCTCGGCGCGCCCGGCGGCGGCGTGGTCTTCGGCTGGCTCGGCGACAAAATCGGCCGCGTCCGCGCCATGGCCGCGAGCATCCTCGTCTATTCCGTTTTCACCGGCCTGATCTACTTCGCGCAAGAACCGTGGCACCTCTGCGCCTCGCGCTTCGTCGCGGCGCACGGCATGGGCGGCGAATGGTCCCTCGGTATTGCGCTCGTCATGGAAGTCTGGCCGGAAAAACACCGGCCGCTCATGGCCGGCGTCATCGGCGCCGCCGCCAACGTCGGCTTCGCGCTCATCGCCGTCTTCGCGATCTTCTTCAAAGTCACCATCGACTCTTGGCGCTGGGTCGCGCTCATCGGCGCCGCCCCCGCGTTGCTCACTTTCATCGTCCGTCTCTTCGTCCCGGAGTCCGAGAAATGGCAGGCCTCGGTCAAGGCCAGCACCACCAAGGTCGATCCCCTCAAAGAAATTTTCGGCCCGAAACTCTGGAAGACCACGCTCATCGCCACCGCGCTTTCCTCGGTCGCTCTCATCGGCACCTGGGGCTCCGTCCAATGGCTCCCACTCTGGGCCGATAAGATGGCCGGCGCGGCCGATCCCTCCGCCAAGGGCTGGACCGGCATGTGCCCCGGCATCGGCGCCATCATCGGCTGTCTCCTCGGCGCCTACGTCGGCCGCTTCATCACGCGGCGTCTGGCGTATTTCCTCCTCTGTCTCGGCTCGCTCATCGGCTGCGCCCTCCTCTTCCGCGGGATCGACGCCTACGGCCCGCCCTTCCTGATCCTAACCTTCTTCGTCGGCGCCTTCACCGCCGCCTTCTACGGCTGGCTGCCGCTCTATCTGCCCGAACTGTTCCCCACGCGCGTCCGCGCCACCGGCCAGGGCCTCTCATTCAACGCCGGCCGTATCCTCGCCGCTGCGGGTGCCCTGCAAATGGGCGCACTCATGCAGAGCTTCGACGGCAGCTACGCCAAAGCCGGCGCGATCATCACGCTCATCTACGTCGTCGGCCTCGGCCTCATCTGGCTCGCCCCCGAGACCAAGGGCCAACCGCTGCCGGAGTAGACCGGCGGCGCGTAGCGTTTAGGTAAATTGCCCGGCAAGAACCCGAGCCGCGCGTTTTCCCGGCCTTGTCGGCCCGTTGTCGCGCACTTGGCGGGTTGGTGACGTGGTAGTCCTAGGCGTTGCCAGATAGGATAGTGGCGCTATGAAAATCGAAACCATCATGAATTGCTCGTCGCGTATCAGACTTGAGCGCCAGAAGCGTTCCTGGACCCAGGAGCAGCTGGCAGAGCGGGCCAAACTCAGCACGCGCACCGTGCAACGCATCGAATCCAACGGCGAAAGTTCAGCGGAAACTTTGCGGCTCATCGCCGAGGCCTTTGGCTTGCCGGCTGACAGCTTGTTGAGAGCTGCACCACGAATGCACTTTCGAGCACCTTGGTCCCTGACCGTAAAGGTGGTCACGGTTCTGGCGTCGGTCGTAATACTGGCCCTGCCCTTCATCATTTCCAGCGAGAGCGTGCATTGGTTGCACTGGTGTCTCTGGGGAGCGTTTGTATTCTGCCTCTTTTTCTCTGTTAACGGATTCAGCGTGAGAAATGGCCAGCTGCTCGTTCATCGCCTGGGTTGGGCCACGAAATTCGAACTCGCACAACTATCAGCGTTCAACGCCAACCCGCACGCCATGATGGGCTCGATCCGTTTATTCGGAAACGGCGGGTTGTTCGGCTTCCTCGGGCAGTATCGCAACGCCGTGATCGGTAACTTTCAGGCCTACGTGACCGACCCGGAGAACTCCGTGGTGCTCGAATTCGGCACCCGCAAGATCGTCATCTCGCCCGATGATCCCCAGGCTTTTGTCGAGACCCTGCGCGACGCGACCAAAGGCATTTGCAAGGAGACGACAACGTCGTCATCGACCGCCGGCTGAAAACGGTCCCGGCCCATGGACTTACCTGCCCTCTGCCGGCGTGACGGCCGCAAAGAGGCGCAAGATCGATCTCCTCTCCTGCCCTATCTTCCGCGCGCCTATAGGCGCCACCGCGTCGCGCCGCAGCCCCTGAAAAATTTGCGCCCCTTTGCGGCCATCACTCCGCATCCCACCCCCCCCCTTACAGCTTCAACTCTGCCGCATACCCCGTGAGTTCCATATATGCGGAGCCCACTTCCCTACCCGCCGCATCGCGCACCCGGCACGCCCCCTCCCAATACGCGATGCCACCCAGCCGCCCCGGGAGTTCCTGATCCCGCGCCAGCGGCTCCAACGTATAGCGCACCGCCGCCCCCGTCGCCGGATCGGTCGTCGTCAACGCCACGCGCGACGGATACACCGCACCCGTCGCCGCACTCTTCCACGTGTCGAGCACCTCCCACGAAAATTTTTGTTTCAACGACTTCCCCGCCGCATCCACCCACGTGAGCGACGACGCCGCATCTGCGCCGCCGTCCCGCGTGCGCAGCCGATACAGCATCAGCTCGCGTCTATCCGTGAACTGCACGCTGACCCAATCCCAGCCCACCTGGTTCGTGTCGAGCTGACTGCTGCTGATCTCGTGATCCATCCACGCCTCGCCACGCACTTTAAATTTCTCTTCTCCCAGCGTCACATCGCCCTCCGCGCGCAGCCGTGAAAACGTGAGATAGTGACTCGCCGCCGTCGCCGCCGCACCCTTGCGCGAAACGCCGTCCTCCCCAAACACCACCAGCGGTTTTTCCGGAACCAGCGTGAGAGCCCACGCGGCCTCCGCCCGCACGCCCCCGCGCAACTCGATTCGCTCCGCCCCCGCCGCGGCCGCCTGCTCTCCCAACCGCAGCGACCAGTTGCCCTGCCGCACGTCGAGTGTCTCCGCCGCCGACACCGCGTCCCAGCCCGCGCGGTTCAACCGCTCTTGGTGCAAAAATTTGCCCGTCCCCACGTCGATGATCGCCATGTGCGCGAGGTGAAGCTGAGTCGCCTTATCCGGCGACGACTGCCGAAAAAATGTCGCCTGAAACCCAAACCTCCTCGTTCCCGCAGCTTCCGCGTAAAGGTGCCCCGTCACATACCACCACTCGATTTTGAACTCCGGGTGCGACCCATGATCGCGCGGAAACGAAAACGTCTTCCCCGCCTGCGGCACCGCAAAACCCTCCGCGGTCGTGAGCGGCGCCTGCGCCCCAAGCGGCGAGAACAGCCCCCAAATAATCCCGATCAAAATCAACCGTCCGAAAAGTAGGGTGGACTTCAGTCCGCCTCCCACGCCCGCGCCCACCCAAGAGCGGACTGAAGTCCGCCCTACCTCCACCACCGCATTTTCCGTCATCATTTTCTTCATCATCTTCACCATGACCCCCCCCGACCCGCGGGCAGACCCGCGCCCCAACGCCCCACGCCATAGCTCACCGCGACACCCGTGCCCACGACCGCCACCGCGAGCGCCGCGAGCTGCCCCCACGGCAGCGCAAACCCCAGCGTCCAGCCGAACGATTGTTTGTTGATCACATAAATTAAGAGCCACCCGAGCGCCACGCTCAGCACGAGCCCTCCCGCCACCGCCGCCAGCGC
>JACMRG010000132.1 GCA_014376585.1 Opitutaceae bacterium
CCGTTTCCTTTTTGGGAAACCGTCCTTTTTTGCGGCCAGATAACTTTAGGCGCTCCAGTTGATGGCCTTTTTGGCCCAAGCGCTCTTGCGGGTCCAGGGGCCGCTGATGTCGTTCATCTCGATGCCGATGCGCTTGGCGTCACCGGAGGGTTTCATCTCGATGAAGTAAACGGCGTCCACGCTGCTGGTGCCGTCTTTCAGCTCGCCGTAGTAGATCGTCATGAGGAAATGCGCGGTTTCCTTTAGGTGTTTGGCGAGGCTCTGGGTGAGGTCGTTTTCGAAGGTGCCGGCGGCCTCGGACCAGATGGCGGAGATGATGACCTTACCCTCCGGGGCCTTGGTGACCGTCATGTGGTTCTTTTTGGCGTAGGCCTTGAAAGCGGGCAGCTTTTTGACGGCGACCGGTGAGCTCTGCATGACAATCGTGGTGTTGGACATAAAGGGAGTGGATGGTTTTGGAGGGATTGAAAATCAGCAGGCTGATGAATTGTCGGGGCAATACCAGCTCCGGCTCCGGCGGGGTGAAACCGCGGTGCCCGCCGACCGGTTGGTTTCACTTCATGATGCTGTAGAGATTCGCATTGTCGTCGGTCCAGAGGGCGGCGGGACGGGTGGCTTTTGTCGGGGCCGTGGTGCCGGCGGCGATCTCGGACCGGGCGAGGAGGGCGCGGTCTTTGGTGACGAGCATCCAAGTGGTGGAGTAAACCCACCAGTCTTCTTCGGTGTCGTCGGAGATGCACGCGGTCGCGAGGCCGAAGTGCTGGGCGAGACGTTCGACGACGGGCTGGAGGTCCAGGTAGCGGTTGGAAATGTGAATGGCGATGACGCCGCCGGGCTTGAGGTGTTTGAGGTAGGTCGCGAACGCCTCCTGGGTGAGGAGATGGACGGGAATGGCGTCGCTGCTGAAGGCATCGAGGGCGAGGACGTCGAAGGCCTGAACTTGGCCGGCGGCGAGCTCGCGCTCCATTTCCAAGCGGGCGTCGCCCATGACGACATCGACCTGCGCGGGACATTGGGCGAGATAGGTAAAGGGATCCCGCGCGAGCCGGGCGACCGCGGGATTGATCTCGTAGAGGCGCAGCGTATCACCGGCGCGACCATAGGCAGCGAGCGAACCGGTGCCGAGGCCGACGACGCCGACGCGTTTTTTTCCCTGATCGGTGAAGTGGGTCAACGCGAGGCCGACGCCGCTGCGGGCGCCATAATAGGACGTGGGGATGAAGGCGCGCTCCGGCGCGACAAACTGCAGGCCATGGGTCGTCGCGCCGTGCATGAGGAGATGGTAGTTATCGGAGGGATCGAGAGGCGAGTAGTTGAGGACCTTGAGCGTGCCGTAGAAATTGCGAGAGGCGCGCAGCACGGCGACGGGCTCGACGGCCGTGATCTGGCGAACGAAGGTGTAGCCGAGCCCGATGGCTAGGAAAGTGACGGGCAGGCCGAGGGAATATCGCCAGCCGGTGACCGACCTGCCGTGGCGGAAATCAAAGAGGCAGGCGAGAACGGTGACGAGGGCGCAACCCAGCACGACCGCGTGGCTGCGATAGAATTTCAAAAACTCGGCGAGGAGCCCGTCGCTGCCCTCGAAGGTCGAAGCGAGGGCCGGGACCGCGAGGGTGGCGAGCAAGGCCCCCGCGATCGCGCCGAGGGCGAGCGTGCGGCTGTGGTGGCGGAAACACAGGGCGACAAAGGCGAGGCCGAGTGCGATGAAGCCGAGCTCGAGTTCCAGGTATTCGTTGAAAATAGCGGGAGCAACGACCGCGACCAAGAGTCCGCCGAGGGCGCCGCCGGCGGAGATGAAGAGGAAATAGGAAGTGAGTTTACGGGGTGGCGGCTTGAGTTGGTAGAGTTCGCCGTGGCAAATCATGCACGCGACGAACAGCGTGACGGAGTAGCCGGCGATCTGGAGTTTCATCGGCGCATCGGTGCCTGCCTCAAGCAGCGCGCAGACGCAGGCGATGCCGATGGCAAGGAGCGCGGCGAAAACTCCGCGGTGATACCAACGCGCGTGATCGAAGCAGATGACGAACGTGAGCAGGTAGAGCGCGAGTGGCAGCACCCAGAGGAAGGGAATAACGGCGACCTCTTGGCAGAGCTTATTGGTGGTTGCGAGCAGCAGGACCGAAGCGATGGCAGGCAGGGCGATCCAGAGGAGTTGGTCGCGCCAAAGCGGCGCGGGCTCGTCGGTCGGTGTGGTTGCGGTGTCGGCGGGGGCGGGTGTGGTTGCCGGGGTGCTGCACCAGACCTGACGGGCGGACCAAGCGGCGAGAAGCACGAACCCGCCGAGGCCGAGGGACCACATCACGGCCTGTTCGTGGCGGGAAAATTTAACCTCGAAGAAAATGGGATAGCTGAGGAGCGCGAGGAGTGAACCGATGTTGGACAGGGCGTAGAGCCGGTAGGGCGAAACGCCGGGGCGCGTGACGGTGAACCACTGCTGCATGAGCGGACCGGTCGCGGAGAGAACGAAGTAGGGCAGGCCGATGGTCGCCGTGAGAAGCAGCAGGATGTGAAGCGTCGGGTTGCCATTGAGGTGGGATTTCCAGCTCTCGGCCGGCGTGATGGGCAGGAAGGCCAGCGCGAGCAGGAGGAGAGCGAGGTGCAGCACGGTTTGACCGCGGGGTTTTAGAAATTTCGAGGACAGGTGCGCATAGGCGTAGCCGCCCAGCAGGAGGGTTTGGAAAAACAGGAGGCACGTTGTCCAGACGCCGGGGCTGCCGCCGAACCAGGGCAGAATGTATTTGCCGATGAGCGGCTGGACTTGGAACAACAGAAAAGCCCCCGTGAATATCGAGAGCGCAAAAGGTAGCATGGAAAAAGGGGCGATGAGGCTGCGAGGTGAAGGGGGCGTATTTTCGCTATGCCCTTGCGGGGCCGTGGGCGAGAGCCAAAACGCAGGCGGGTTTGGCGGTGAAGTTGGGGCGTTTCTTCATGGCGGGTTTGGTGATGAGGCGGACGAATTGCGGAGGGTGGGGCCGTCGATCCAACGGCCGTTGATCATGACCGTGCGCGGATCGCTGGGCAGGCCGCGTTCGTTGCGCTGGATCTGGGCAGCGAGCGTTTCCACCGCGACGACGCCATGCAGTTCAGGGCGGAGATCCAGACCGGCGCAGGGACGCGTCCGCTCGTTCCAGTTTAGATTGAAAAATCCGATGCCGCGGGGAGCAGGGCGCTTCATTTGCCTAAGCCACAGCAGCGCGCGGTCGACGTGGCCCACGACGAGATCGGGTTGATGGGCGCCGTGCCATGCGGTGAAGGCGGGCTTGGTCATTGTCTCGATTTTTAAGACGGGCACGGATCCGATGCCGCCCTGGTTCTCCTGAAACGAGCGGAATGCCGCCGACCATTTGTGCACGAGCCGCTCGTCTTTGTGGTTTTCGATAAAGAGGCCGATTTTTTTATAACCGCGAGCGCGCAGCCGTTCCAACGCGCCGACGAGCGTGAAATGATGGTCGAGCGAGATGGTGTGGTTGGTGATGGTCGAAGAGTCGTAGTCGATCTGTAGGGACGTGAATTGATCCCACGGAAAGCCCGCGGTGGTGTCGTGAGAATTGGGTTGAAGGAAGATGACGCCCAACATCCCGCGCGCGCGGAGAACGCGCGCCAGCGTGATCGGCCCGGAGGAGGGATCACCGAGACTGAAGACCCCCAGGTGAAAACCCATTTCGTGTGCGCGGCGCTGGGCGGCTTTGATGATGAGCTGCTGCATCGGTTTCAGCTCGGGCTGCTGGGGTGAGGGGACGTGCACGATCGCGAGATTGCCGAAGAAATGCTGCGTCCGCGCGCCGCGCACCTGGCCCATGATCGTGCTGACGAGGTGATTCCTCTGATAACCGCGCTGCTGCGCCATCGCCAGCACCCGCTTCCGGACGGCCGGGCTCACGTTCGGGTGGCCGGACAGGGCGCGGGAGGTCGAGGCCATGGAGATGCCGCACTCTTTGGCGAGGGAGCTGAGCGTAATTTTAGGCATGGATTGGAACGCTTCCAAAACTGGATGGGCGACTTCCGCGGACAAGTTCATTTCGTCCGAATCACGGATGCACACCCACATTCGTTTCCCCCTTTCCGCCCCTCAGTGAGAAACGCGCCCATTCCGGTTCATTCATGGATCCATCGCCCGTCAACTCCGTCATTTTCCAGCGCTCCAACGCTGAACCGATCACCTCAAACCCAACTAAATGAATATACCCAGTCATCCTCTGCACCGAACCAAGCGATTCTTGGGCATCTGTTTCGCGGTCCTGTTTGCCCTCACCGCGACCACCGGCCGAAGCGCGAGTTCCGACGCCGATCTGCTCAAAAAAATAATGGCGGAAAACGCGGCATTGCGCAGCGAGAACGCCGCTCTGCGTCAGCGTGTCGTCGCACCCGAATCCTCCGCTCCGGCCCCGACCACTCCCGCAGCGGCCCACGGGAGCACGCCCGTCGTGAGTCGTGGCGCTGCGGCGCCTGCCGCATCGTCGTTGGCGACCGATGAAGGCGCGCTGGTGATGTCGGCTTTCGGCGTGACCAGCGACAAGGACTACGGCTACCTGAAAACCAACGCCGCGACGGCCACCCGTATCGGCATGGAGATCCAGAAGGTGCCGATGAACATCTCGGTTATCTCGCGCGAGTTCATCGACGACACGAACAGCCGCTCGTTGATGGATCTCCTGCGCTACACCGCGGCGGCTTCGGGCGACACGCGCTACGCGATGCGTCGGCCCGGTAACGAAGCTACCCCTCAGGGCGGCTTCACGATGCGCGGCTTCCCGGTCAATACGCTCATGCGCAACGGCATCTTCCGCTACATCTCCTACAACATGGATAATGTAGAGCGCGTCGAAATCGTGAAGGGCCCGGCGGCGGTGTTTTTCGGCCAGGGTTATCCCGGCGGCGTCGTCAACTACGTCACCAAGCAGCCTTCGTTCTCGAAGATCCCCTCGATCTTCAAATACGCGCTGAACGACAACAGCGGCCAGAAGTTCACGGCCGACATCAACGTTCCCCTCTCCAAGAAAGCAGCCTTCCGCGTGGTGGGCGCCTGGGAAGACACGCAGGGCGAGCGTCGCTTCGAATTCCGCAAGAACGTGAACATCACGCCGAGCCTCACGCTCGTCCCGTTCGACAGCGGCATGGTCACGGTGAATCTCGACGTTGAGTTCCTCCGCGAGAGTTTTAGCCAAAACGACTACGACTGGATTTACAGCGACTTCGCCGGTTGGCAGACGGCTGCGGTCGGCGCCGCCAAGGTCATCAACTCCGTCAACACGCCGGCCCTGGCCTACGCGACCTACATCAACAGCAAGCGCATCGCCACGGGTAATTTCTCGTTGCCCGCTTACACGGGCGTGCAACGCGGCGCCTACTACACCGGCCGCGATGGTAAATCGATCCACGATGAAGCCTTCAACTATACGGCACGTGGCGCGCGTTCGACCAACTCGGTCGATGCTTTCACCGCGACGGTGGATTTCGCGCCCGTCTCGTGGTTGGACGGCCGCTATGTGTTCCAGCATGACAACAGCCGCTTCGACTCCATCGAAGGCGTGATGACGCCCTACGCCGATGGCATCCACTGGAATGTTCCCGCCAGCACGGGCGGCACGTCGGGTTATTACCGGCTCACCGACACGCACCAGCTGGATTTGATTTTCAAATTCAACACCGGCGGCATCAAGCACAAGCTCCTCACCGGCTACAACCGCTCGACTTGGACGCAGAACTATCTGGCGGCAGACAACAAGATCTCGCCTTACTTCGGCCACGTCCCCGGCTCGACCAATCCCATCGCCAATCCCGGCTACGGCACGACGGGTGGCACGCAGGTCGCCGACAATCTCGTCGGCGAGGGCCGCGGCCACGATACGGGTGTTCCGACCGTCAACCAAGTCGTCCGCGACCGTAACGGTGCCATCAAGCTCGTGAAGGCCGTTTACAGCGACTTCGACCCCGGCGCTGAAATCTATCCTACGGTGGATATCCTCTATCCCGTCAATCGCGTGTGGCTCGACGGCTACAAGCCGATCCTCGACGCCGCCTACCTCAACTACCAGGCCGCGCTCTTCGAAGACCGCCTCAACGTGATCGCGGGGTTCCGCCGTCAATGGCGCGAGGAGAAGGGCCAGTATCTGTCGTCCAACTATCCCTGGTATGTTGTGCCGGTGAACGCCTACCTCGATCCCGCGACCTATCCCGAAGACGTCTGGGGCTACAGCGGCAACTACGTTAAGACCAATGTCTATCGTCGCCACGGCGACGCGTGGATGGGCGGCGCGTCCTTCGCGGTCACCAAAGAGATCAGCGTCTATGCATCGATCTCGAAGACGTTCCAATTCAACTTGGGTAACGTCGGCGGCGTCTTCACCGGCAACGAAATCCCCGTCGTGCAGAGCGCGCTCAACCAGAATGGCGGCTCGTTTCAATACCTCGGCCAGACGATCACCAACGTGAATCAATTCGTCGCGATCCAGAAGGCGCGCGGCGCCTACGACAACATCAAGGACGAGTCCGGCATGAACTACGAGTTCGGCGCCAAGATGTCTTCCAAGGACAACAAGATCGTCGGCACCGTCTCGGTTTTCCGCGGCGAGCGCAAGAACCAGCGCCTCGATGACGCGGCCAAGCAGTCCAATCTCGAAGAGCCGATCAACTTCAACACGACGCTCTTCGCGCCCGGCACGACCGGCTACAACACCCGCGTTTACCGCTGGCGCACGACCGATCTGAAGAACCGCATCGAGGGCAGCGAAGCCGAAGTCATCTGGACGCCGATCCCGAACTTCCAGGCTGTCGTCAACGGCTCGTGGTTGTGGACCGCCAAGACGATTTACGACAAGACCCGCGCGGCGCCCGGCTCCGCGACCTACAACGCATCCACCGCGGCGGCGAAGATCGCTTCTGACATCTACTACAGAGCGCGCATTGAAAACGTGCCGGAGTATCGCTTCAACGCCTTCGGCAAATACACGTTCCGCGACAGTATGGTGCGCGGTCTCTCCATCGGCGGCGGCGCGCGCTACTCCTCCAAGACGGTCATCAGCCGCACGGTGGATTGGAATCCGCTCGCCGGTGGCTATCAGGCCGGCGACTACGTCGTGTTCGACGCGACGCTGGGTTATCCTTGGAAGATTTTCGGGTATAATCTCACCTCGTCGTTCGGTCTGTATAACGTGACGGACAAACACTACTCCGAAGGTTCGTTCGCCCTCTCGCCCGCCCGGAACTGGCTGTTCTCAAATAGCGTCTCGTTCTGATGCGACGCCAGGTTTAAGTGGGAAAAACAAAGGCGGAGGCCGCGGGGTCTCCGCCTTTTTCGTTTTTACCCCGGGGCGCTCCGCTAACCGGTGAAAACGGCTGGTTGGTAAAAATCCATTTCCCTCCGGATAAAAACCCGTTTCCTATCGGCAGATAAGCACGACGTCCTCATTGCCCCTCAAATCCGGTCTGCACCCGCGCAACCGCCATCGGGCGGGCTACGATTTCAACCGGCTCACGGCGAGTTCGCCTGGGCTCGCGCCGTTCGTTGCGCCCAACGCCTACGGTAGTGCATCGATCAACTTCGCCGACCCGGCAGCGGTGAAAGCGCTCAATCAGGCGCTGCTTAAGGCGGACTACGGAATCACGGCGTGGGATGTCCCGCCCGACTATTTGTGTCCGCCGATTCCGGGGCGGGCGGACTATCTGCATTCTCTGGCCGACCTGCTGAGTGGCGGTGCGGACGTGGCGATTCCACGCGGTCCAACGGTGAAGATCCTGGATGTCGGTGTGGGTGCGAACTGTGTCTATCCGATCATCGGCGTGCACGATTACGGTTGGAGTTTTGTGGGGACAGACACTGATCCCACCGCGCTGCGCCACGCGAAGGATCTGGTGCGGGCCAACGTCGCCTTGACGGGTCGCGTGGATTTTCGCCGCCAACGTTCCTCGTTATCGGCATTTCGCGGCGTGGTGGAGCCCGGCGAGCGTTTCGCGGCGTGCATCTGCAATCCGCCGTTTCATGCGTCGGCCGAGGAAGCGGCGGCGGGCACGCAGCGCAAACTACGGAATCTTAGCGGCGAACGAGCGCCCACACGGGCGCCGAACTTTGGCGGAAAAAACTCCGAGCTCTGGTGTCAGGGGGGTGAAGTCGCATTCGTCCGACGCATGATTGCCGAGAGCGTGCAGATCCCGGAAACGTGCGGTTGGTTTACGACGTTGCTCTCGAAGGCCGCCCATCTGTCCGCAGTGGAGCGGGCGTTGGCGGAAGCGCGGGCGGCGGAGGTGCGGGTGTTGCCGATGGCGCAGGGGCAGAAGCAGAGCCGGATCGTGGCGTGGCGGTTTTGACGAGATGATTTTCCGAGTGGAACCACGGAGGCACAGAGACACATAGGGACGGGGGACGAAAAACGGAAAGATGGAAGTGTCCACGGAACACACGGAAGGGTCGGAGTCGGAGAAAGGGCGGCGGGCGGTGGCG
>JACMRG010000133.1 GCA_014376585.1 Opitutaceae bacterium
CACAAGCCTCCGCTCCCGCCTTCCGACCTGATGAACGACTCTCCCGCCCGTCTCCTTGTGACCATCCACGGCCCCGCCGACGTCAAAACCCTCGCGCCCCCCCAGCTCCCGCGGCTGGCGCAGGAAATCCGCGACGAGATCATCGCCGTCACCGCGAAAAACGGCGGCCACGTCGGCCCCAACCTCGGTGTCGTGGAATTAACCCTCGCGCTCCACCGCGTCTTCGATTCGCCCGCCGATCAGTTCGTCTTCGACGTCGCCCACCAAGGCTACGTGCACAAGCTCCTCACCGGTCGCCAAGGCGAGTTCTTCCGCGGCCTCCGGCAGACCGGCGGCGCCAGCGGCTTTCTCTACCGCGCCGAGAGCGCGCACGACAGCTTCGGCGCCGGCCACGCCGGCACCGCCCTTAGCGCCGCCCTCGGCATGGCCACCGCCCGCGACCTCCGCGGCAGCTCCGAGCACGTCATCGCCGTCTGCGGCGACGCCGCCTTCACCTGCGGCGTCACCCTGGAGGCGCTCAACAACGTCGTCGGCTCCACCAAGCGCCTCATTGTCATCCTCAACGACAACGAGTGGTCTATCGCCAAAAACGTCGGCGCCATCTCGACCTACCTCAACCGCCTCAGCACCAGCCCGACCTACAACAAGCTCCACCACGACATCGAGGGCTTCTTCAAAAGCTTCCCCGTCGGCGAGGGCATGAACCGCGTTTATACCAAGTGGAAACGCGAGACCAAGGACTTCTTTGTCGAGTCCTCCCTCTTCGAGAAATTCGGCCTGCGCTACCTCGGCCCCGTGGATGGCCACAACCTCGACGCGCTCCAGAAAAACCTCGAGTTCGCCAAGCACGCCGACGTGCCCGTGCTCATCCACGTGCTCACCAAAAAGGGCAAAGGTCTCGAGGCCGCCCTCGCCCACCCCGAGAAATTCCACGGCCTCGGCTCGTTCGATCCCGTCACCGGCGAGAGCAAGGCGTCCACCCCCGGCACCCCGCCCAATCTGCAGGATGACTTTGGCCACGCCCTCGTGCGCTTCGCCAAAGCCAACCCCAAAATCCTCGGCATCACCGGCGCCATGCCCAGCGGCACCGGCCTCATTCACCTCGCCAACGAGGTCCCGAAACAATTCTTCGACGTCGGCATCGCCGAAGAACACGCCGTCCTCTTCGCCGCCGGCCTCGCGACCAAGGGCTTCCGCCCCGTCTGCGCGATTTACTCCACCTTCCTCCAGCGCGCCTACGATCAGGTCATCCACGACGTCGCCCTCCAGAATCTCCCCGTCACCTTCTGCATGGACCGCGCCGGCCTCTCCCCCGCCGACGGCCCCACGCACCACGGCCTCTTCGACATTTCCTACCTCCGCTGCGTCCCCGGCGTCACTATCATGCAGCCGAAGGATGAAGACGAACTCGTGGACATGCTCCACACGAGCCTGCAGCTTCCCGGCCCCGGCTTCATCCGCTATCCCCGCGGCCCCGGCACCGGCGCCAAAATCAAAGACCAGCCCGTTGCCCTCGCAGTCGGCCAGGCCGAAGTCCTCCGCGAAGGCTCCAACATCGTCATCTGGGCCCTCGGCCCGATGATCGCCGACGCCCTCGCCCTCGCCGAGCGCCTCGAACGCGAGGAGCACGTCTCCGTCGGCGTCGTCAACGCCCGCTTCGTCAAGCCCCTCGACCGCACGCTCCTCCTCAGCCAGGCCACGCTCGTCCCGCTCATCGTCACGATGGAAGACCACGTGCTCTCCGGCGGCTTCGGCAGCGCCGTCTTGGAAGCGCTCCAGGATGCCGAGTGCCCCACCGCCGTCGAACGCATCGGCTGGCCCGACAAATTCATCGAGCACGGCTCCAGCAACGCGATCCTCCGCGCCGCCAACGGCCTCGCCCCTGACGAGATCCACCGCCGCGTCCTCGCCCGCTGGCGCAACCTCAGCGCCGAGCCCGCCCACGCGGGGGCGTGAGCTCGGGAGCGCGGGCAGCCTGCCCGCTGTAAGAGCTAGTTTACTCGCGGCCCGTAGCGCCCCCCGCAGATGCGAATCAGTTCTTTGCTACCCATTTCCCTATATGCAGCTCTAGCGGTGCAGAGTTCATCGCAAAGGCTGCGCCCAAACCTTGCGTAATACGCATACCAACGGGTTAACTCAGAACGTGCCGCTTCGGTCGCAAAATTCAAAGCTGCATCGGGTGCCTGCGGATAAAAACTGTTAGCCAAAAAACACATGGAAATTCTTGAGTTCAAACAGCGGATCGTTGCCTTGAAAGATGATCTTGTCTCCGCAGTTCGTAGTGCAACTCCCGGAGGCCTAAACACGCTGCCTCAGACCTTCACGGCGCATATCAAGCTAGACGGGACGATTATTTCACTTTCGGTTTCCGGCGTGCTCCTAGATCAGAGTGTTTATTTGGTCGGCACACGAATTCCCGATGGCAAAAAGCTAATTCTTAAAGACGACCAACTCGATTGCGAGACACTCATGGACGTTTTGATGCGTATGCGCACCCGTGGAGATTTCCCTGACGGCTCAGAGCTTTTGCCAGAAACTTTTTCTGAAGAAGATGACGTCGGGAAGCTCCTCAAGATGCTGGTTGGCGTTCAAAAGTATTATTTGAGATTACAGACTAAAGACGGCCTGCGTGAATTTGGCCCATATAGGGGAGGCGATAAACTTGGACTTAAACTAGGTCTGATTAATGGCACCACGGCCGCATACCGATTAGATAGTGATCCGAAGTGGAATGATATAAATATAGAGTTCTGACTCAGACTGCCTCGTCCCAGCCCCAGCAAGATTTTGACTCCACATAAACGTGTCGTAAATCGGTTAGAATCTTAATCACTCAAACAAGATGACGGCAGTGAAATTCCTCGACCTCAAACAGCGCAGTTCGGAGCTCTCTGAAAAACAGCGTCAAAATCTTTCGGCCCACCTCATCCAGTTAAGCCAAGTCCGCGCTAGCCGGAAGCAGGAGACCTCTCGCCGCTTGAATGCGATGGCTAGTGGCGAAAAAGTGAGCGTGAGCGATCTAAACAAACAGCTGGGTCATTCCTAATCGCGCTTATTACAAGACGGCCTTTGCGCCCCTCGCGCGCTGGCTCATGATAGCATAGCACGCAGTTCTTCACTCCTCCGCGAACTCCGTGCTTCCCCCGCGGTCCGCGCTCCCCTTGGTTTCTCGCGCGCGCCCGAGAATTTTTCTCCGTCCGCGCCGTCACCTCGCGCCACTCGTCACGTCTTCTTAACAGCGCATGTCCCACCACGCCCCACGCCTCGAGGACCACTTCCTCACCCGCCGTGATTTTCTGAATCGCTGCGGCATCGGCTTTGGCGCGCTCGGTCTCGCCACGCTGCTCGGGCCCAATCTCTTCGCTGACACCCCGTCCGGCGTGCGCGCCGTCGATCTCGACAATCCCCTTGCACCGCGGCTCCCGCCCTTTCCCGCCAAGGCCAAGCGCGTCATCCACATCTTCGCCAACGGCGGTCCGTCCCAAGTCGATACCTTCGACCCGAAGCCCCTCCTCGCGAAATACCACGGCAAGCCGCTCCCGCTCGACCTCAAGACCGAGCGCAAAACCGGCGCCGCTTTCCAATCGCCGTTCGCGTTTAAAAAATACGGCCAGAGCGGCATCGAGGTCAGCGATCTCTTCCCGCACGTCGCCGAGAGCATCGACGACATCTGCGTCATCCGTTCGATGCACGCCGATGTCCCCAATCACGAACCTTCGCTCCTCCTCATGAATTGCGGCGACGCCCGCCTGCCGCGTCCCGCCCTCGGCTCATGGGTCACTTACGGCCTCGGCTCCGAAAACCAGAATCTCCCCGGCTTCATCGCCATGTGCCCCGGCGGTTATCCGATTCAGGAATCGCAAAACTGGCAGAGCGGGTTTCTCCCCGGCATTTATCAGGGCAACTACATCAACACGGCGTTCACCGACATCGACCGCCTCATCGAGCATATCCGCAATCCCTCCGCCACGCCGCAGGAGCAGCGCGCCCAGCTCAATCTCCTCCAGCAGCTCAACGCCCGCCACGCCGCCAAGCGTCAGCACGAAGCCCAGCTCGACGCGCGCATCCAATCCTACGAGCTCGCTTACCGCATGCAGATGGAGGCCACCGATGCCTTTGCCATCGCCAAGGGGTCAGATAAGGGGTCAGGCTTTGGGGTTTGGGGTTGATGCGAGTTGGCGGAGCAGCGCCCCATCGGGCTGGCGGGACCAGGCCGCGACTTTGCGGCTCACCTCGTGCAGATTCCCCAAATACAGATTCACACTCAGCCAGCGGTTGGTCACCGTCGTCCGGG